>JAGABH010000018.1 GCA_017614755.1 Oscillospiraceae bacterium | reverse complement strand
CGGCGGGACTCGAACCCGCACACCGGATGGCAACGGAACCTAAATCCGTCGAGTCTACCAATTCCACCACGCCCGCGGATGTGTGCTATCATATCACGGTGGAGCAGATTTGTCAATGAAAAAGGGCGGCGCAGGAAGGAGGTGGTCCTGCGCCGCCGGATGGAGGCGGGAAGCCGCGGCCGGGGAGCCTGCCGCCCCGCGTATGGGTCGAGCAGAGCCGGGAGCCTGCCGGCTCTGCGTCATCAGTTTTGAATCAGGGTAACGGTATAGCCCGCATCCCGGAGGGCCTGGACCAGGCCGCCGTCGCCCAGCAGATGGGCAAGACCGACGGCAAAGAAAACCGTTTCGCCGCTCTCCAGATAGCCCTTGGCCACGGCCAGCATATCCGTATTCCGGCTGGTCTCCATGGCGGTATGGTACTCCTCGTAGAGCGCTCTCTCTTCCTCTGTGAGCTTGGACAATTCCTCTTCGTCGGCGGCTGCCAGCTCCTCGATCAGGGCTGCCTCGTCGCCGCCGCACCAGAGGTCATAGAGCTCATAGATGCCTTCCAGGTACTCCCAGCGGGGCGTTTTCATGGCTTCCTCCAACAGCAGCTGCTGGAGCTTGTCGGAGTAGCCCGCCATCATGCCCAGCTGCGCCTCGCCGGATTCCACATCCAAAATTTTCTTTTCCTGCTCCCGGGCCCGGGTCATGAGCCGGTGATCCACACCCTTGGAGGAGGTGAGCCTCCTGCCCTGAGACCGGTAGAAGTTCTGAATCTCGTTTTCCCAAACAAAGGGACGCATCATCTCTGTCTGGGCGCTGAAGCTGCCGGTAACCTTCATGTACCGGAGCGCTGCCTCGTAGACATCCTCTTCCAGATGGTCCTCGATGGTGGTATCGTCGGTGTAGTAATAGGCCTCCGCCACCTTTTTCAGCAGTTCGGGATCGTTTTCGATTTCCTCCTCAAAGGCGGCGTCGTCAAACTCCACCGCCAGGGCGTCCGAGGCATCGAAAGCGTCGTAGATTGCCTGGGGCAGGAAGGCTGTTCGGTCGTCGCCCACATGGATGGTTCCGAAGAGCCAGAGCTTGGCTCCGTTCTCATCCGTCACCTCATAGAAAACGGGGTTGGCCTTTTCCGCCGGCTCCACGTCCGGAAGCGGCTCGCCGGTGATTTCCTCATAGGTATCCGGGTCTCCCATACTGATGCCGATCCACTCATTCCTCACGATAGTATAGGGATTACCCTCAATGGTATGGGCGGCGGTATAGAGAACGCCCACAGAGGTAGGAAGCCAGGTGTGCTTCTCAATCGCCAGATAGCCCGACATGGACTCGACCTCATAGCTTTCGGCCAGATTCATCAGCATTTCTTTATCGCTGAACAGATTGTAGCAGGCCTTTTTGTCCATAGCCCGGGCAAAGTCCTCTCCGCAGGAATATTCCATATAGTAATAATCTCCGATGTCATAGACCACCGCGGAAGTGAGGTCAGACAATTTGGGAATGTCCTCCGTAACCACCGCACGCATCCCGTCCAGATACATCTTTGCCACCTGAATCCGCTCTCCGGCGCCGAGCTTGGTTTCCTCGGGCGGATCGTCGTTGCTCTGACTGGAGTAGACGCCGTCCACCAGGGATGTCTCGAAAGAGAAGTTCTCCGAAATGTCTTCTGAATAATCCGTGTATCCGCCGCTCAGGGAGCTGGAAAAGCACATATCCCGGTTCTGACCGTAGAAGTGCATCTGCTCACGCTGCGTCATTACGGTGGCGGCTGCCTGGGAAAAATCGGTGCTGTTGATGTTGAAGCTGATCATGTGGAGATGATCCATGGCAGCTTCCGCCCGGAGCAGCAGCAGAATGGCCTCAGAGCTCTCCAGCTCCACAGCCTCCTCGTCCTGGGCCGGAACGCGGGCGGAGAGATCGCCCTCCGTTCCCACCCGGAGGGTGGATGTGTAGGTCCGGGCAATCTCGGTCCCGGCATATTGGAAGGTAACTGCATAGGTTTGCGCGGTCAGCGCCCCGTTTTCCAGGGTGGCAGTACCCTCGGCCTCTACCAGCTCAGCGCCCTTCGGCAAGGCCCATTCCTCTCCGGCCAGGGCGCCGGTAAAACGAATGGTGTCTCCCTCCAGGGTCAGAGTTTCATAGTTGGCCGGGTCCAGCAGGGTCAGGGGCGTCTGCAAGGAGAGGAAATTCTCCTCCGTTTCCGGGGCACGGAACTTGCTGTCGCCGACCTTACTGTACAGCGTTTCGGCAGAATACACCTGCTCCATGTTGTAATTGCCGCTGTCCAGCCGCAGATCCCGGGTGGAAACCACGATGGGGTTCTCCCCGCCCCGATCCTGATACTGGGCGGTCTCGGTCTGATGCTCAGTGACAGTTTCGTCTGCCAGGGTGACAGTCTGGCTCAGCTCCGTGACGATGGTGAGGGCGCTCTCCCCTTCCAGGGCGGCCCGGGCTGCCAGATACTCGGCGACATAGTCGACCGGGGCCTCCGTGGTGGCCGGGACGGTTTCCGTGGTGGTGACCGGGACGGTCACCGGCTCGGATGCGGTGGTGTTGGGGGCGCTGCTTGCTTCCTGCTTTTGGGGGTCGGTCTTGCAGCCGGACAGCAATCCGGCCAGCAGGCAGAAGCAAAGCAGGAAAGCGCCCAGACGTCTGGATACAGTCATTTTTGTTTTCTCCATTCTTCTTGATAGAATCTCCTTATAATAGGACGTTTTTTCCGGCAAAAAGGTTGACAATTACAAAGAAAAAAATAAAAAACGTCGTTTTGCACAAAAACGGCGTTTTCTATTTGTGCAATAATCACTGCTCAACCCAGGCCGCCCAGAAAGATTTTGAAGCCGATGCCGATCAGGATGATTCCCCCCAGGATGGACGCATAGCGGGCAAGCTTCGTGCCCAGGCGCCTGCCGATCAGCAGGGCGAACACGCAGAGAAGGAAGGTCACGCCGCCGATGAGCAGGGAGGCCACATTGGCGGTGCCGAAATCATACTGCTCGATGGTGAAGCCCACGGAGAGGGCGTCAATGGAGGTGGCGATGCCCTGCATCAGCAGATCCCGGTTGGAAAGGCGGCGATCTGCCGGGGCAGCCTCCGGGTCATTTCGCTCCCGGAGCCCCTCCCAAAGCATTTTCCCGCCGATCCAGCCCAGCAGCGCAAAGGCAATCCAGGGAATAATCTTCTCCAGCGAAGAGAACAGCCCCACCACCGTGTGCACGCAGACCCAGCCCAGCAGGGGCATGAGATACTGGAAGCCCCCGTAGACACCGGCGATCTTCGCCGTCCGGCCCCCACTCATTTTGGGCTCCCGCAGGCCGTTGGCCAAAGAGACAGAAAAGGCGTCCATAGCCAGACCCACACCCAGCAGGGCGCTTTGTACAACAAAAGACGCATCCATTTGTGTTTCTCGCTTCTTTCATGGATTTTGTAAACGTTTGTTTATTATACTCCCTTTCCGGCCCCGCGTCAACTGCTGAATGACAGAAAAGCTCCCCCGCATGAATGACAGAAAAGCTCCCCCGCACCGGCAGCGCCGATGCGGAGGATTGCTGTCACCTGTTTCGGCGGAAAAGCAATGCTTGTCCCTACAGGCGGGTGCAGACGGGGAATGCGGACGGCAGGGTGCCGTCCCTACAGTTGGGTTTTGACACCTCTTACTTTTTACCTCTTACTTCTTACCTGTCACTTGTCGTTTGTCACCTGTCAACTGTCCTACGGTCTCCGTCCTTCGCCGAAGCCGCCCTGTCCGCCCATGCCGCCGGGGCCGCCGCCCATGCCGCCGAACTGGTTGGTAATCTGGGTCGTCTCGACGCCGTTGACGGTGATGGTGCCGCCGGTATGCGTCAGGGTGCCGTCGTAATCAAAGGGGCTTTGGGCGTTGACGCTGATGGTGCCGCCGGTAATGATCAGATTGCCGTTGGAGTCAATGCCGTCGGTGTCGCCCTGACCCATGGTAATGTCCAGACTGCCGCCGTTGATCTCAATACAGACGGTGTACGATTTGGACTTTCGCCCGGCGTTGATGCCGTCGTCGCCGGCACGGATGGTGATTTCTCCGTCGTTGATCTGAACCCAGGTGCCCTCGATGCCCTCGGCAGCCGTGACATTGACTGCGCCGCCGTCGATCTGGACGATGCTGACCCCGTGAATGCCGTCGTCGGCGGCGTTGACGTTCAGGCTGCCGCCGCAGATATAAATCCAGCCCTCCTTATCGTCGTCCTCGTTTTCGGCGTGCAGGCCGTCCTTTTGACTGCTGGTCACAGTGAGCGCACCGCCCGTGACGGCAATGGAGTCGTTGGCCTCGACGCCGTGATCCACAGCGCTGACATTCAGGGCGCCGCCGGTAATTTTGAGATCGTCCTTGCAGCTGATTCCGTTGTCGGTGGAGCTGATTTGCAGCGTCCCCAGGCCGTTGAGCACCAGGTCGTCCCGGCTGAAAATCACGGCGTCGGTATTGGTGGAGCCGTCGGCGGTGAAGGTCCCGGTGACAGAGAGACTGTTCTCGCTGCCCTCGGCGGTGGTCACGAAAACCTTGTCGGCATTCTTCACGTAGATCACGGGGACGCTGTCGTTGGCAACATTCAGGCCGTCCAGCACCAGCTGGACCTTGTCCTCGTCCCCGGCGTCCACCACGACCGTGGCATTCTTTGCGCTGCCCGAGAGGACGTAGACGCCTTCGGCGGTGATGGAAATATCCTTGCCGTCGGAGACGGCGCAGGCAACGGCCTCAGTCAGATCGGTGCTCTGCGCCAGGTCACGCTCGGAGAAGAGCTCGGATGCGTCGATGGCGCCCCCCGGGGCAGCAGCGGCGTTGTCCGTCCGGCCGCCGGAGACGGCGTTGCCATCCTGGAAATCGGCGGCCTCAGTGACGGTGCAGGCCGTCAGGGAGAAGGCCAGCAGCAGCGCCAGAATCAGCGCCGCGGGGGTTTTTATGTTGTTCCGTTTCATGGTAATCGCTCCTTTCTTCGGGAAGGCCCGAGGGCCCTGCGTGTTTTCTTTTGGGGCCAGTATAGCGGTGAAGGCTTAATTGAAGCTTAATCCGATTTCAGGCAAATATGAAGTTTTTAAAAACAGAAAAATAACAGGAACAAACCCGGACAGTCTTCGTCTAATCGGGCAGATACGGTTGGCGCGAGCCCCGCGGCCTTGCTGCCATTCCAAAAAAACAGGAGGAATCCCTATGCGTAAATCGAAATGCACCCTCATCGTCTGCCTGCTGCTGATTGCAGCAATTTCACTGAATTTGACCGCCTGCGTGGCAAAGGTCCACGCCGCTGATCTGATGGACGGGATCAAGCCCAACACCCAGACAGGCTCCGTCCGCAAGCCGGATGAAGCCCGCCAGGCCGCCGCCGCTGACTTCGCCCTGCGGCTGTTCCGGGCTGCCAACGAGAGCGGCAAGAGTACCCTGATCTCTCCCCTGTCCGTGCTCAGTGCCCTGTCCATGACCGCCAACGGCGCTAAGGACGAGACCCTGGGCCAGATGGAGAAAACCCTGGGCATGACCCAGGCGGAGCTGAACGAATACTTCCTTTCCTACCGGAAGCTGCTGGAAGACGGCAAGAGCCTTCGGCTTGCCAATTCCATCTGGTTTCGGGACGGCTTTGCGGTCAACCGGGATTTCCTGCAGACCAACGCCGACTGCTACGGCGCGGACGCCTATCAGGCCCCCTTTGACAACAGCACCCTGAAGGACATCAACAACTGGGTCAACGACAAGACCGACGGGATGATCCCGGAGATTCTGGACGAACTTTCCAAAGACACCGTGATGTGCCTGGTAAACGCCCTGGCCTTCGATTGCAAGTGGCAGGAGGAATACGAGGAGGACGACATCCGCAGCGGTGAATTCACCTGCGCCGACGGCAGCAAACGGACGGTGGACTTCCTGCACTCCGGGGAATCTGAATACCTGGAAACAGCCTATGCCACGGGCTTTCTCAGGCCCTACAAGGACAGCCGCTACGCCTTCGCCGCTCTGCTGCCCAATCAGGGCGTCAGCCTGGAGCAGCTTCTGGCTGATTTGGACGGCGGGGCCCTCCGGGACCTGCTGGAAAACCCGAAGTGGGAGCCCGTATCCGTGTCCTTACCCAAGTTTGAGACCAGCTACGACACCGAGCTTTCCCAGGTTCTGAAGGGCATGGGCATGGAGCTGCCCTTCAGCGAGCAGGCGGATTTCTCCGGTCTGGGCGGAACGGCAGGGGACGGAGTCCACATCAGCCGCGTTCTGCACAAGACCTTCCTGTCTGTGGACGAAACCGGCACCAAGGCCGCCGCGGCCACCGCAGTCGTAATGGAAAAGGCAGCAGCGCCGGTAGATTTAAGCTGCCATCTGGTGAATCTGGATCGGCCCTTCCTCTACATGGTGATTGACCGGGAGACCAATCTGCCCCTGTTTATCGGCACCATGCTGGACCCGACCCTGGGCGCGTAAGACAAATCAAACAGGCAATGGGCAAGTGGGAACGAAAGACGCGAAAAGTACGTCGATTTATCGTTTTCCTATTGCCTATTGCCTGTTTTTTATGGTAGAATAGCAGAAAAAACCGGGAGGCTTCTGCCATGAAGACAATCACCCTCGGCCGCACCGGCATTACCGTTCCCCAGAACGCCTTTGGCGCCCTGCCCATCCAGCGGGTGGATCAGGATACCGCCGTCCGGCTGCTTCGCATGGCCTACGACGGCGGGATGCGCTTCTTCGACACTGCCCGGGCTTACTCCGACAGTGAGGAAAAGGTCGGCGCCGCCTTTGATGGGATGCGGGACAAGATCATCCTGGCCACCAAAACCCACGCCACAACCCCGGAGGACCTTTGGAGGGAGCTGGAAACCAGCCTTCGAACCCTGCGGACCGACTGCATTGACATCTATCAGCTCCACTGCGCCAAGCAGTGTTACCGGCCCGGAGACGGAACCGGGCTGTATGAAGCCTTGCAGGAGGCGAAAGCCCAGGGAAAGATTCTCCACATCGGCATCACCGCCCACCAGATCGGCGTGGCGGAGGAAATCGTCGCCAGCGGCCTCTATGAGACCCTCCAATTTCCTTTCTCCTACCTGGCAGGCGACCGGGAAATCGCCCTGGTCCGCGCCTGCGAGGCGGCGGGCATGGGCTTCATCGCCATGAAGGGGCTGGCAGGCGGTCTGCTGACCAACGCCGAGGCCTGCATGGCCTTTATGCAGCAGTTCAGCGCCCTGCCCATCTGGGGCATCCAGCGGGAGTCGGAGCTGCGCCAATGGCTTGCCTTCTTTGACCGGGAGCCGGAGTTGACGCCGGAGCTGGAGGCCGTGATCGAGGCGGACCGGAAGTCCCTGGCCGGGGAATTCTGCCGGGGCTGCGGCTACTGCGCCCCCTGCACCGTGGGCATTGTCATCAACCAGTGCGCCCGGATGTCCCAGATGGTCCGCCGGGCTCCCTCCGCCGCCTGGCTCAACGAGCACTGGCAGGCGGAGATGGCGAAAATCGACGAGTGCGTGGAGTGCGGGGTCTGCATGACCCGCTGTCCCTACGGGCTGGAGATTCCGCGGCTTCTGCGGAAGAATCTGGCGGACTACCGGAGCATTCTGGCCGGCGCCACCCGGATCTGACGGAGGAAAGCGGCATGGAAGGACATCCCAATCATTATCACGACCCGGAGGAGAAAAAGCGGCAGCTCAACCGAATGGCCAAGGCCATCGGCCACCTGAAGCACGTCCAGACCATGATGGAAAACGACGAGGACTGCGCCGACGTGCTGACCCAGCTCTCCGCTGTGAACTCGGCGCTGAAGAGTCTCAGCCGGGAGATCATCAACGAGCACATGACCCACTGCATCACCCACGCCATTGCCGACGGCAACCTGGAGCTGGTGGAGGAATTCCAAAAGGCGGTGCAGAAGTTTATTTGACCTGTTTTCGCGTCTGCGTACGTTTGTGCGCCCCTCATCCGTCTTCCGTGAGACGCCGGATGCCACCTTCCCCCAAGGGAGAAGGCTGGCTCATCGTTCCAAACTCATAACTGAACCATCCCCCCCGGGGGCTTGCGGGCGTCTGCTTCTGTCGGTATAATAATCCTGAATTCCGACATAAGGAGGCGCTTGCATGCATATTCCTGAGAATTACCTTTCCCCTGTGAGCTGCGCCGTGATGGGCGCGGCCATGATCCCGGTGTGGGTCCACGCGGTAAAGAAGACCAACCGGGAGCTGCCCAAGGAAAAGCTCCCCCTGCTGGGCGCCGGGGCGGCCTTCTCCTTCCTGGCGATGATGTTCAACGTGCCCCTGGTGGGCGGAACCACCGGCCACGCCGTGGGCGGCACGCTGATTGCCCTGCTCTTCGGCCCCAACGCGGCCTGCATTGCCGTCTCCGTGGCGCTGTTATTGCAGGCCTTGATCTTCGGAGACGGCGGGGTTTTGGCCTTTGGCGCCAACTGCTTCAATATGGCCTTTGTCCTGCCCTTTGTGGGCTACGGGGTCTACAAGCTCATCCTGGGGAAGCAGGATACGATTTCCCCGCAAAAGAGCGGCGCAAGACCCTATGTTGCCGCCTTTATCGGCTCCTACATCGGGCTGAACGTGGCCGCCCTCTGCTGTGCGGTGGAGTTCGGCATTCAGCCCATGCTGTTCCGGGACGCCGCGGGCAACGCCCTCTACTGCCCCTATGACCTGAGCGTCTCCATTCCCGCCATGATGATTCCCCACCTGGCGGTGGCGGGCTTTGTGGAAGCCGTCTTTACGGTGGCTGTCTTCGCCCTGGTGCGGAAGACCGCCCCGGACCTGAGCTATGAGCGGATGCGGACTGACGCCCCGGAGACCGGGAAAAAGAAGCGCTATATCCCCGTCTTTGCCCTGATTGCCGTGCTGATTGCCGTCTGCCCCCTGGGTCTGCTGGCCACCGGCACCGCCTGGGGCGAGTGGGGCGCGGATGAAATCGCCGAAATCGTCACCGACGGAAAGGCTCTGGGCTACACCCCCAGCGGGCTGGAAAGCGGCTGGTCCATGGACGTGCCCATGCCGGACTACGCCATGGAGGGCATGAACGAAACCCTGGCCTATATCCTCTCCGCCGTAATCGGCGTGGCCCTGCTGATTATTATTTTCAAGCTGATTTCCATTCCCATGAAGGGCCGGAGGAATCCCTCGTGATCCCCGGCTGGATGAAGCAAACAGAGCAATACGCGCCGCCAAAGGATGGCGGCGCGTTTGCCCTGCGCACCCTGCGGTCCCTGGGCGGCGTTTTAGCCCGGCTGCGGGTCCAGCGGGGCCGGGACGGGCTCAATATCCCCCCGGTGCTGAAGCTCCTGCTGCTGCTTGCCGGGATCGTGACCCTCTCCCTGGCCCGGAACCGGCTTCTGCTGCTGGGCATCGCCGCCCTGGTGCTGGGCTGGGTCTGTATGCTTCCGCCCCGGACGGTGCTGAACGTGCTTCGGCCCGCCCTCGGCGCGGCAATTCTGGCCCTGGCGCTGTTTCTGCCCGCCATGCTGCTCCGCCCCGCCGGGGCGGGCAACAACCTGATCCTGGTGGGAAAGGTCTTTCTCAGCGTCGCCATGGTGAGCCTCTTCCATCAGCGGACCCAGTGGAACCGGATTACCGGGGCCCTGCGGACGCTCCACATCCCCGGGGTGTTTGTGTTCCTGCTGGACCTGACGCTGAAATACATCGTGCTGCTGGGCGGTCTGATCGTGGATTTGCTCACCGCCCGAAGCCTCCGGGCCGTGGGCCGGGACCGGCACAAATACCGTTCCGTTGGAGGCGTGATGGGCCTGACCTTTCTCCGGGCCTCCGAGCTGAGCCGGGAGACCTGGGAGGCTATGAGCTGCCGGGGCTTTACGGACGACTACAAAGGACTGTAAGCTATGAGCCTCATTGAACTGGAACACATCACCTTTGCCTACGGGCCGGAGGAGCCGCCGGTGCTCCGGGATTTCTCCATGACCGTAGAGGCCGGCGAATGCCTGGTCCTGCGGGGAGACAACGGCGCCGGCAAGACCACCCTCTTCCGGGTGCTGAACGGGCTCTCCTTCCCCCAGGAAGGGGTCTATCGCTTCGACGGAGCGGAAGTCACCCCGGCCTTGCTGAAAAAACAGCGGCAGGCCAAGCTGTTTCACAAGCGGGTGGGCTATCTCTTTCAAAACCCCGACGTGATGCTCTTCAACGCCTCTGTCCGGGAGGAGATTGCCTTCGGGCCCCGGCAGATGGGTCTGCCCGAGGAAGAAATCACGGCCCGCACGGCGGACTGCATGGCCCTCTTTGACCTGGAGCCCCTGGCAGACAAGGCTCCCTATCACCTGAGCGGGGGCCAGAAGAAGCAGGCAGCTCTGGCGGCGGTGCTGGCCCTGAACCCGGAGGTGCTGATCCTGGACGAGCCCCTGGCCGGACTGGACCGCAGGACCAGGGAGCGGCTGATCGCTCTGCTGCGGGAGCTGCGGCAGGCGGGAAAGACCCTGCTGATTGCCACCCACGACGACGCCCTCTGCGAAGCGCTGGAAACCCGGATCGTGCGGCTGGAGAACAGCGGCGAATAACACAAAACACGCAGCAGCCCGCCGCGAGTCT
>JAGABH010000185.1 GCA_017614755.1 Oscillospiraceae bacterium | reverse complement strand
GGAGGATACCAGGTGCGCGCCCTTCTTGGTCTTGACCAGCTGCAGGGCGGGACGGACCGTGTCGGCAGTGGAGTAGGTGACGCCGCCCAGCAGGGAGTCGGCGTAGCCCATCTTGACCAGCATGGTGCCGAAGTAGTTGCCCTTCAGCAGATTGGCGCGGCAATCCTCGGGGCTCATCTTGCCCTTGCGGAGCTCCACCATGGTCTCCACCATCTTCTCCATCTCGGGATAGGTGGCGGGATCAATGATCTCCAGGCCCTCGATGTCAAAGCCGCACTCAGCGGCCTTGGCCTTGACGACCTCCACGTTGCCGATCAGAATCGGGGTGAGGAAGCCGCCCTGCTTCAGCTTGGCAGCGGCTTCGAGGATGCGGGCGTCGTGGCCCTCGGTGAAGACGATCTTCCGGGGATTGGCCCGGAGCTTGGCTTCCAGAATGTCGAACATGGTCATAACCTCCAAAGGTTCAAAATTTGACGCCTCTATTATAGCCTTTCCCGCGCCGCTTGTCAATTTCAGAAAAACAAATTTTGCGTTTTCCCGGCAAGCAGGGAAACGTTCTCAGATCAAGGAGGCTCACGATCTTCTTGAAAATATTTTTTTGATTATCTCTCTGAGCAAGCTGCGTCTATGGGGGGGCTGCCGCTGTGGCTGTGGGATTGTCTGTACTTGCTGCTTCTGCTTTTGTTCTTGATGGTGGCGCTGCTCTTCTTCGTATCGCTTCTGTTCCGCTTTTTCGGCCATGCGCAATACAGCCAGGGGATCGCCTGCGGCGTAAAGGCGGCTTCTAAAATCCTCCAGCCAGTGAACATCGGCCTCCTCGCAGAGATCGGCATCGTATCCTACCTCATGGGAGAGCTGATTTCGAATTCCACGAAGACGCTTCAGTTGATTATAATCCGTTGCCCATGTTGAAACAAGAATCCGGCCTTTGAATGCATTATGCTCCATCTGGCGCAAATACTCCGAAACGCCTTCCGAAGAAGCATAAGCATCCCTGATAAAGCGGTCTACACGTTTGTATAAGTCCAGAAAATCAATATTCAAATCACGCATTTTACTTTACCCTTCATCAATTTACACAGAGGACGGTTCTCCCCGAACACCTGCATTGTAGCATGTTTCCTTCGGATCGTCAATCTGAGAGTGCCCCAATTTTCAATGATTTCCCAGAAAAAAATATTGGTGGTTGACAGCCCGGAAAATCGTGATATAATGGTACAAACGTCAAAGGCTGCGACGAAGACGGGCTTCCATGATCCGCCGCCCAGAGAGAGACCCCTTGTGCTGCGAGGGTCTTGCGAAGGATGGAACGCCCCACCGCTTCCGAGCCGCCCTTCGGAACATCTGCTTCCACCGCCGTATGCGTAGGGACAAGCACTGCTTGTCCGCGGACGAGCGATGCTCGTCTCTGCAATTGGTTATGACGGTGTCACCGTGGCGCACTGGTGTGCGCCGCTGCAGGGTACGCAGATCAGTATGGAGGGACGGGGATCGCCCGTTACAGCGTCCAAGAGCGGCGGACTCTGTCCGCAAGCAGGGTGGAACCGTGGATAAGTCATTTATTCATCCCTGACCGAGTGATCGGTCAGGGTTTTTTGTTTGTATCTTAACCGCAAGGAGGTATATAACCATGTCCGAAGAAAACATCTACACGTTTGAAAACGAAGCCTACCGCAAGACCTACTGGCACACCTGCTCCCACATTATGGCCCAGGCCGTCAAGCGCCTGTGGCCGGAGGTGCAGCTGGCCATCGGCCCCTCCATTGATCTGGGCTGGTACTACGACTTCGACGCCCCCTTCTCCTTCACCAACGAGCACCTAGAGCAGATCGAGGCCGAGATGAAGAAAATCTGCAAGGAGCGGCTGCATCTGGAGCGCTCCGAGAAGCCCAGAGAAGAGGCCATCGCCTATATGGAGTCCCGGAATGAGCCCTACAAGGTGGAGCTGATTCAGGATCTTCCCGCTGACGCTGTGATCTCCTTCTATACCCAGGGCGAGTTTACCGACCTCTGTGCCGGTCCCCACCTGGATTCCACCGGCCGGGTTAAGCACAACGGCTTCAAGCTCACCAAGGCCTGCGGCGCCTACTGGCGGGGCGACTCCAACCGAAAAATGCTCCAGCGCATCTACGGCGTGGCATTCCCCTCCAAGGAGGAGCTGGAAGCCTATCTGGAACAGCAGGCTGAGGCCCTGAAGCGGGACCACAACAAGCTGGGCCGGGAGCTGGAATACTTCACCACCGTGGACGTGATCGGCCAGGGACTCCCCATCCTGCTGCCCAAGGGCGCAAGAGTCATCCAAAAGCTGCAGCGCTGGGTGGAGGACACCGAGAAGAAATGCGGCTATCTGCTGACCAAGACCCCCTATATGGCCAAGCGGGAGCTCTACAAAATCTCCGGTCACTGGGATCACTACCGGGACGGTATGTTCATCATGGGCGACCCGGACGACGAGACCAAGGAGTGCTTCGCCCTTCGGCCCATGACCTGCCCCTTCCAGTACCAGGTCTTCCTGAACCGGGCCCGCTCCTATCGGGACCTGCCCATGCGGCTGGGCGAGACCTCTACCCTCTTCCGCAATGAGGATTCCGGCGAGATGCACGGCCTGATCCGGGTTCGCCAGTTCACCATCTCCGAGGGCCATCTGATTCTCCGGCCTGAGCAGCTGGAGGAGGAGTTCAAGGGCTGCCTGGAGCTGGCAAAATACATGCTGGATACCGTTGGCATGCTGGAAAACTGCTCCTTCCGCTTCTCCCAGTGGGATCCTGAGAACCCCAACAACAAGTACGAAGGTACCAAGGAACAGTGGGAAGAGGCGCAGGCGGTGATGGGCCGCATCCTGGACAACCTGGGCCTGGAATATACCATCGGCATCGACGAAGCCGCCTTCTACGGTCCCAAGCTGGACATCCAGTACAAGAACGTGTTCGGCAAGGAAGACACGCTGGTGACGATCCAGATCGACATGCTTCTGGCCCAGCGCTACGGCATGGAGTACGTGGACAGCGACGGGCAGAAGAAAACGCCCTACATCATCCACCGCACGTCCCTGGGCTGCTACGAGCGCCCCCTGGCCTACATGATCGAGAAGTACGCCGGCGCGATGCCCCTGTGGATCGCCCCCGAGCAGGCGCGCATCATGACCATCACGGACCGCGCGGACGACGCCGCCTACGCCCTGAAGGACAAGCTGGAAAAAGCCGGCATCCGCGTGGAAGTGGACTTACGCAACGAGAAGATCGGCTTCAAGCTGCGCG
>JAGABH010000184.1 GCA_017614755.1 Oscillospiraceae bacterium | reverse complement strand
CCGCCACCGCATGTCAGGGGAAAGCCCCCTGAAGACCCCTAATCAATGGAGGATGAAACATGAAGAAAAGAACGCACGAGATCAAGATCCGCCTGACTGCCGAGGAGCTGGCGGACCTGAACGCAAAGGTCAAGCAGACACTGTTCTCCCGGGAGGAGTTTTGCCGCAGAGCGATTACCGGAAAAGAGGTCAAGCAGGCGCCGTCCGCCGACATTCCGATTTTGATCCGGGATCTGCGCCGCGCAGGGAGCAACGCAAACCAGCTGCTGAAAATCGCAGAGAGCACGCATCTGATCGACGCGCCGCAGATGCGGAAGGTAATGGCGCAGGTATTCTTGGCCGAAAAGGCCGTCGTCGACGCTTACGTGATGGACGATTAAAGAAACGGAGGTAATGGAAAAATGCAAAATGAAATGAACAGAAGACAGGAAACGGTCCAGATCCCGCTGGGGCGGCTGCACCGCTTTCCGCACCACCCCTACAAGGTGGAGGACAACGAGGAAATGGAGGCTCTCACCGAGAGCATCCGGGAATACGGCATCCTGAACCCGCTGCTGGTGCGGCGGGTGGACGGCAGCGAGACGGACTACGAGCTGATCTCCGGGCATCGGCGGGCATACGCGGCGGCAAAGGCAGGGCTGAATACGGTCCCTGCCTTTATCGTTGCCCTGGACCGGAACGCGGCAGCCATCGCCCTGGTGGACAGCAATCTCCACCGGGAGCACATTCTCCCGTCTGAAAAGGCCTTTGCTTACAAGATGAAGATGGAAGCCATGAAACGGCAGGGCTATCGCACGGACCTCACTTCGTCTCAACTTGAGACGAAGTGTCGGAGCGACGCGCAAATCGGAGCCGAAACAGGAGAGAGCAGAGCGCAGATTCAGCGCTATATCCGTCTCACCAATCTGATCCCCGCCCTGCTGGATCAGATGGACGAAGGCAGGATCGCCTTCTCCGTGGGCGTGGAGCTCTCCTACCTGGACGAGCAGTCCCAGTTCGACCTGCTGGACGCCATGGAGCGGAACGACTGCACGCCGTCTTACTCCCAGGCCGTCCGGCTCCACCGGGCCGCCAACGTCGGGGCTCTGAACCGCTGGCTCATCGAGACCACCCTGGAGGAGCAGAAGCCCAACCAGAAGGACCAGATCCGCCTCAGACGGGAGGACTTCGGGAGCTACTTCCCGCCCAATTACACCGATGAAGAAATCAAGAAGGACATTCTCGCCGGCCTCGCGCTGCTGCACCGACAGCGACAGCGGGAACGGGACCGGGACGCCAGATAAGGAGGAATTGCCATGGCAGATATCGAACGCGAGGACCAGCTTCTTACCTCCGCCGATCTCATGAAATACCTGGGCATCGGCAGGACCAAGCTCTATCAGCTCTACCGGGACCCCAGCTTCCCGGCCTTCCGCCTGGGGGAGGGCGGAGCCTGGCTGGTGCGGCGCTCGGCGCTGAATCACTGGCTTGACCTGGTGGTCAGGCAGCCGGGGAAGACCTACGTCTTTACTGAGGGATAAAGGTCACAGAATTGAAACGGAAAGCGGCGCGGTGTAAGATGAGACCGGTTATACAAGGTGCTCATTTTACACCGCGCCGTTTTCATCTGCGACGCAAATCAAAAAGAAACGGAGGATAACCAAACAATGAGTACTTTGCAGCAATACGGCATCGTGGAGCGTCAGTTTGCCGAGGCCGACCTGCTTCGCCTGCCGAATCCCAACAAATTCAGCAGCGGCAAGGGCAACAGCAAATACCGCGCCCGGGTCGAGATCGGCCGGGACCGGCAGACCGACGAGCCCATCTATAAATCCATCTACGGCAAGACCAGTGCGGACGTGCGGCAGAAGACCTTCTCCTTCATCCAGGGGGAGATCGTCGCCCAGGCGGAGCGGCAGAAGCTCGGCGGCAAGCTGAGCTACGCCATCGAGCAGTGGCTCCGGACGGAGAAGTTCGGCAGGGTGCGCCAGAGCACCTACGACCGGCTGGAATGCACCTATCTGAACCAGATCCGGCCCTACATCGAGGGCATGGAGCTGCGGGAGGTCACGAAGGCCGACTGCAGGCAGATCCTGCAGAGCAATCTGGAGAAGGGCTATTCCGCCTCCACCATCAAGAAGACCAGCCAGTTCCTCAAGGAGTTTTTCCGCTTCCAGACCGCCGAGGACCCGACCCTCCGCGACCCCATGGCGAACCTGAAATTTTTCACGGAGGAGTTCATCCGGGAGCAGCAGACCGCCGTCCGGGAGGCCAGGGACCGGGCCAAGGAGAAGAAGGAGAACGGGCAGCGGCTCTCTCCTGAGGAGAGGGAGCTGGCCGATTCCCGGCTCCGGATGGAGGATCAAGGTGAGATCCACGTCTTCACGCCGGAGGAGATCGCCCGGATCCGGGACGTGGTGGAGAACGGCTACGTGCTCCGCTGGGAGTCCAAAAAGGGCAACCCCATCGAGACGGCACCCCAGAAGCTGAAGCAGGCGGAATTCTTCCTCTTCCTGCTGAACACCGGGCTCCGGGCGGGGGAGGCCAGGGCCCTGAAATACAGCGACGTGGACTTCGAAACCCGCCGCATGGTCATCAGCCGCAACCGCACCACCACCCGGAAGCGGGACGCCAAGGGCAACGCCGTGGGCGGCATGGCCTACGTGGAGGGCAAGCCCAAGACCAAGTCCTCGGCCCGGGTCCTCTATCTGAGCCTGGCGGCCCTGGAAATGCTGAAGCGTCTGAAGGCCCAGGAGCCGGAGGGCTACGACGGCTACATCGCCAACTCCGACGGCAAGCCCCTGAACGACGCCAACTTCCGCCGGCGCTTCAACTCCCTGCTCAGCCACGCCGAGGTCCGGCACTGCGGTCTCCACGCCCTGCGCCATACCTTCGCCTCTTACTACTACGAGTACACCAACGGCAACCGGAAGCTGGTGGCGGACTACCTGGGCCACAGCATCTCCAATCTGACGGAACGGGTCTACGTGACCACCTCGGACCGCTTCATGGAGCAGAGCATCCGGGATTTCGTGATCTGAATTGGGGCAAAAAACGGCCCGCAGATATCCATGATAATATCCATTTTTCATGGTTAATGTGGGATTTCAGGGGACTTGAGGGGACTTGAGGCGTACAAACCCCGGACTTTTGCGGGTAGACACCATACGACACTTCGATGAAAAAGCGTCTGAAAAACGCCTGTTTTTCACCTTAAAAGGGTGAAAAACAACGATTCCCGACCACTTTCGTGATCGGGAATCGCTGGAGGTGACGACCAGATTTGAACTGGTGAATGACGGTTTTGCAGACCGTTGCCTTACCACTTGGCTACGTCACCGTATGAACTTGTTGGGATGGGGAACGGCGGAAGCTGTCGCTTCCGCCGTTCGTCGTGCGGAATGCACGTTGGAGCGGGTG
>JAGABH010000183.1 GCA_017614755.1 Oscillospiraceae bacterium | reverse complement strand
GCTTCTTCTTGCTGCGGGACACGGTGCGGCCCGCGGCGGCTGACACTCTGACCTGGTTCCGGGAGCAGGGCGTCCAGGTGAAAATCATGTCCGGCGACGATCCCCGGACCGTGGCCGCCGTGGCCCGCCGTTTGGGTCTGGCGGAAGCGGAAAAGGCTGTGGACTGCGGCGCACTGACGGATGAAGCGCTCTTCGCCGCCCGGGACGCTGTGATTTTCGGACGGCTGACCCCGGACCGGAAGCGCCTCCTGGTGGGAGCCTTCCAGGCGGAGGGCCACACCGTGGCCATGACCGGCGACGGCGTCAACGACATTCCCGCCCTGAAGGCCTCGGACTGCTCCATCGCCATGGCGGGGGGCGCAGAGGCCACGGAGCACGCGGCCCAGCTGGTGCTCATGGACGGCGATTTTACCTCCCTGCCTGCCGTGGTTGCGGAGGGTCGGCGGGTAATTGGCAACATCACCAGAACAGCCAGCCTGTTTTTGGTGAAAACGCTGTATTCTGCCATTTTAGCCATCCTGCTGCTGGCTCTGCCCCTGCGCTACCCCTTCCAGCCCATTCAGCTCACCCTGATTTCAGCCCTGTCCATCGGCGTGCCCTCCTTCTTCCTGGCCCTGGAGCCCTCCCACGAACGGGCCAAGGGCAAATTCCTCCGGCAGGTGATTCTCCGGGCCGCCCCCGGGGCTCTGGCGGTAAGCGCCTGCGCCATCGCCGCCATGATCGGCCAGCACCGGGGCGTATCCTATGAGGTGGCCTCCACCATGGCCGCCCTGTCGGCGGGCCTCATTGGCCTGGTCAATTTGGCCCTGGTCTGCCGTCCCTTCACCAAGCTCCGGGCTGCCCTCTGCGGACTGATGACCCTGGCCTTTGCGGGGGCAGCGGCCCTCCTCCCCAAGCTGTTCTTCCTCCACACGGAGGAAATGCGCGGCAAGGATTGGTTGATTTTCGCCATCATCGCAGCCTGCGGGGTTGGCATTCTGTTCGCCGGAAACCTGCTTGCCCGGCGCACAGAGCGGAAATAGCGGCGCAGAGCGCCCGAAAAAAGCAAGAAGCAAGAGGCCCGAGAGCCCCTCGCTTCTTGCCTTTTTATGTTAACTTCTCATTTCTCGCTTTTCAGGCTTTTGTCGTTTACGGGAAGGCAGATTGCCCGCATTACAGAGGGCGGATGTGGGCATCCGCCCCTGCGGGCTCTGAATTCCGGGGCCGGTGCCTCGGGCGGGCGGCTCATTCCGGCGGATAAGAGCCGCCCCTGCGGGCCCTGATGCCTGGGCTTATGTTCCGAAGAACGAGTAATGCATATAGTCCTTATAGCCGCTGTTCCAGTAGATGCCGCGGGTAAAGCCGTACTTGGCAAAAATCTGGTCCACGCTGCCGCCTACGGGGATGGAATAGGGGTCCTCGCCGGGACGGAAGTAGCTGCCGGTGATGGCGTTGCCGTTGGGATCGCAGTAGTAGTTTTCATTGGGGTTGATGTCCACCGCCAGGCCCACGCTGTGCTCCGAGACCCCCGCCCAGCGATAGCCGCCCAGAGAATGGATGGGGGGCTTCTCCGGCAGGGCGTAGATTTCCGCGAAGATGGCCTGCATCGTGGGGGCGATGTTCTCATGGACCCGCAGAGTCCAGGTCCGGGTGTACTTCTGGCCGCTGGAATTGATATCCCAGGTTTTGACCGAGATGGCAACCATGTGCTCCTTGGCCTCGGCGTCGTTGGCGTAGACCCGCCTGGGGTCCGAAATATTGGTCCGGCCGAAGATGAACTGCAGCTTCTCCGCCTTGGTCATATTGCCGCTGGCCAGACCGGGAGCAGGGGTGTTGTTCTCGTCGTCGTCCTCGTGGTAGGTGTTGCCGGGGCTGCCGAAGTTGGCATAGGGAATCTCCAGCATGGTCACCAGGTCCGAGCGGACGTAGCCCGGCCTGCCGTTGTAGCTGACCTTGAACCAGCCCTTGTTGAAGCCCACAATGAAGCAGGTGTCCCCCTTGGGCGCCCGGGCCACGGCGTTGTAGCCGGTGCCGGGACCCTGCCGGACGTTGGAGGTGTAGTCAAAGCGGGCATAGCCGATTTTGATGTTCTTCACCTCGTCCAGCTCCAGGTAGTCCTTGTGCATATAGCCGGTCTTCAGGTTGAAGATCACCTTGTACCAGTCTCCCTCCACGCCGATGACCAGGGCCGCATCTCCCCGATAGCCGGTGGCCAGGGTGTCCGTGGAGGTGCTGGGGCCCTTCCGCAGCCGCAGGGCGCTGGCCGTGATGGTGCCGATGGCGGTCTTCATCTCCGAGGCGGAAACCCGGGGCGCAAGGCCGGTCAGCAGGCAGAGGCTGAGACTCAGAACGAGGAGAAGGGAGCAAATACGGCGAAGAGAATGCTTCATTTCGATCACCTCATTGTAGGATAGTTGGCGGCGTTTTGTTCTTGTAACTAAATTGTAACCTATTGAGACAGATTTGTCAACCCCAAAGCTGTGGAAATAACTGGAAAACCGGTGATTTTTCGGGAGAATTCCGGTGATTTTGCTGTTGACTCCGTCGAATGCCGTGAGTATAATATAGGGTGGAATGGATAAAATTGGACAGGCTGTCCAAGCAAATCCAACAGATACATCAGATACTGTGTGTACAGGTTGAAAGGAGATTTCCTATGCAAATCTTGATGGACGCCATCGTGAAACCCATTGCAGGCCCCGGTCTGGAGCTGCGCAAAGTCCCCGTCCCCGAACCCAAGGCGGGCGAGGTCCTCATCAAAATCCACAAAACCGCCATCTGCGGCACCGACGTTCACATCTTTAACTGGGACCCCTGGGCGGCGGAGCACATCAAGCATCCTCCCATGACCATCGGCCATGAATATGTGGGCGAAATCGCCGTGCTGGGCGAGGGCGTCACCGGCCTGACGGTAGGCCAGCGGGTCTCCGGCGAGGGTCACATCACCTGCCACCGCTGCCGCAACTGCCACACCGGCAACATCCAGTGGTGCAAGGACACAGTCTCCGTGGGCGTGGACCGGGACGGCGCTTTCGCCGAGTACGTCTGCATCCCCGCCACCAACGTCATCCCCATCGATCCCTCCCTGCCCGAGGACGTGGTGGCCTTCTTTGACGCCTTCGGCAACGCCACCCACACCGCCCTTATGTTCCCCCTGGTGGGCGAGGACGTGCTGATCACCGGCGCCGGCCCCATCGGCATCATTGCCGCCGGCATCTGCAAGTACGCAGGCGCCCGCCGGGTCATCATCACCGACATCAACGAGGATCGGCTGGCTCTGGCCCGGAAGATGAACGTGGACGCCGCTGTGAACACCGCCAAGGAAGACCTGAAGGAAGTTATGAGGCAGCAGAACATCGCCGAGGGCTTCGATGTGGGTCTGGAAATGTCCGGCTCCGAGATCGCCTTCAAGCAGATGATTTCCTGTATGCGCAACGGCGGCAAGATCTCCCTGCTGGGCATCGGCAACAAGCCCTTCACCCTGAACATGAACGATATCATCGGCAAGGGTCTGACCCTCCAGGGCATCTACGGCCGGAAGATGGACAACTGGCACCAGATGTCCTACATGGTCCAGGGCGGCCTGGATCTGAGCCCCGTCATCACCCACCGCTTCCACTACACCGACTTTGAGCAGGGCTTCGCCGCCATGAACTCCGGCAAGTCCGGCAAGGTCATTCTGGACTGGACGAAAAAGTGATTAGTCACCAGTCACCAGTCACTGGTCACTGATATATCAAGGAGGAAATAACATGAAATCTGCATATCAGGCATTTGAGGCTGAACTGAACGCCATCCGGGAAGCCGGCACCTGGCGCGACGAGCGCATTATCACCACGCCCCAGTACTCCCGCATCGACACCACCAAGGCCAAGGGCGTGGTCAACTTCTGCGCCAACAACTACCTGGGCCTCTCCACCCGCCCCGAGCTGATCGAGGCCGCCAAGAAGAGCTATGACCGCTGGGGCTTCGGCCTGAGCTCCGTCCGCTTCATCTGCGGCACCCAGGAGATCCACAAGGAGCTGGAGGGCCGCAT
>JAGABH010000017.1 GCA_017614755.1 Oscillospiraceae bacterium | reverse complement strand
GGCAGGGGCCGCCGTCCACAATGGCGTCGATTTTCCCCTCCATGTCGTGGAGGACGTGGGCCGCCGTGGTGGTGGAGGGCTTGCCGGAGCTGTTGGCGGAGGGGGCGGCGATGGGCACCCCGGCCAGCCGGATGATCTCCCGGGTGGCTGCGTTGTCGGGACAGCGCACACCCACCGTGTCCAGCCCCGCGGTGGTGGTCTTGGGCACACAGTCCCGGACCGGCAGGATCATGGTGAGGGGACCGGGCCAAAAGGCCTCTGCCAGCTTCCAGGCTGTGGCGGGAATCTCCCGGCAGAAGTCCGGGAGGCGGCTTGCGTCGTGGATGTGCAAAATCAGGGGATTGTCCTGGGGCCGTCCCTTGGCCTCAAATATCTTTTTGACCGCGTCAGGATTCAAGCCGTTGGCCCCCAGCCCGTAGACGGTCTCCGTGGGGATTGCCACCAGACCGCCGACGCGGATAATGGCCGCTGCGGCTTTCAAATCCTGTTCAGTAGTCGATAACAGCTGCGTTGTCATATCGTTCCTCAAGTAAGAAGTAATAGGGTATCGATTCAATCGCCCTTTCCTGCGTAGGGCGGCCAGACCTCTGGCCGCCGGAAACGCGGCAAAATCGGAGAGCACGGCGGCCTGGGGTCAGGCTGCCCTACGGTGCAACTGAATAGATACGTAATCGGTAAGAAGTAAGAATTTGCGGGTACATTCCAATTCTTACGTTTACCTCTTACCTATTCCTTTTCCTCCCCGCCTCCGGCGCGGAGCTTCTCCGCCTGGGCGGCGTTGGTCAGCGCATCGATCATGCTGTCCAGGTCCCCGTCCATGAAGCCCTCAATGTTGTGCTGGGTCAGGCCGATGCGGTGGTCCGTGACCCGGTCCTGGGGGAAGTTGTAGGTGCGAATCTTCTCGTTCCGCATCCCCATGCCCACCTGACTCTTCCTGGTGCCGGAAACCTGGGCGTCCAGCTTCTCCTGCTCGATTTCGTAGAGCTTGGAGGCCAGCATATTCATGGCCTTTTCCCGGTTCTGGAACTGGCTGCGCTCCTCCTGGCAGGCCACCACGATGCCCGTGGGCTTATGAATCAGCCGGACGGCGGAGGAGGTCTTGTTGATGTGCTGGCCACCCGCGCCGGAGGAGCGGTAGACCTGCATTTCGATGTCCTCGGGGCGAATGTCCACCTCGGCGGCCTCCATTTCGGGGAGAACGGCCACCGTGGCGGTGGAGGTATGGATGCGGCCGCCGGATTCTGTCTCCGGCACCCGCTGGACCCGGTGGACCCCGGATTCAAACTTCATCCGGGAGAAAGCGCCGTCGCCGTTGATGAGGAAGTCCGCTTCCTTGACGCCTCCCAGCTCCGTTTCGTTGTAGTTCAAGAGCTCCAGCTGCCAGCCCTTGGAGGCGGCGTACATGGAGTACATCCGGAACAGGCTGTGGGCGAACAGAGCGCTTTCCTCTCCGCCCACGCCGCCGCGAATCTCCACAATGACGTTCTTGTCGTCGTTGGGGTCTTTGGGCAGCAGCAAAACCCGCAGCCGGTCTTCCAGCTCCGCGGCCTCCTGCTTGGCGGCCTGATACTCGTCCTGGAGAAAGTCCTTCATCTCGGGCTCCTCGGACATCATGGCCAAGGCTTCCGCCATGTCGGCCTTGGCCTGCTTCCAGCGCCGGAAGGCCGTTACCACCGGCTCCAGCTCCCGCTGGTCCTTCAGGTATTTGGCCGCCAGCTTGGGGTCTGCGTAGAAATCCGGCTGTTCGGAGCGGGCGCAGAGTTCTTCATATTTGTTTTCGATTTGAGTTAGTTTTTCTTCCATGGAGGTCTCCGTCTCAAAATTGGCCTTAGGCAATTATTATACCATATATCCATGCCGGGTTTCAATCATTTTCCGAAAAAAACCTCGATTTCTGCACGCTTTGCCGCGACTCTGCCCTGGGCAAAATTGGGCTTGCCGCCGCCTCTTCCGTTGAGCGCGGCGTTCATGTCCTTGACCAGAGCCCGCAGGTCCCCGTTTTCCTGGCCCAGGGCGTAGGCATAGCCCGCTTCGTCGGTGCCGGAGAAGACTCCGCAGCGGCCGCCGCAAACAGCCATAATCTCCACACAGAGGCGGCGGACGGAATCGGGGATCAGGTTCTCCTCGAACAGCAGCACGTCTCCCGTGCCCCGGAGGGACTCGGAAAGGGCGGCGAAGCAGCGGCCCTCCCAAAGGGCCTTTTCCTGCTTGAACTGGTTCAGCTCCGCAAGAGTCCGTTCCACGGCCTTGGCCGTCTCCAGGGGCTTGGCGGAGAGCAGGCCGGAGATTGTCCGGTTCTGGGCGGTGACGGCGGAGAGATACTCATACGCCCGCCTGCCGCAGACCAGCTCAATCCGCACCCCCTGGTGGAACTTCACCACGGACAGCAGCTTGACCAGGCCGATTTCCCCGGTTCGGGCCACATGGGTGCCGCAGCAGGCGCAGATGTCCACCCCAGGGAATTCCACCAGCCGGAGCTGGCCTTCGATGGCCTTTTTGCTGCGGTAGTCGATATCGCAGGCGGCCTCGCTGTCGAAATAGCTGATTTTCGTCTCCAGGTTGGCCCAAATGGCGGCGTTGACCTGGGCCTCTACCACTGCCAGCTCCTCCATGCGCAGCACCCTGTCAAAGTCGATGGTGATGAGCTCGGCGCCCATGTGGAAGCCCACGTTTTCCACGCCGTAGAGCCGGTGGGCGGTGCCGGAGATCAGATGCTCCCCGGAGTGCTGCTGCATCAGGTCGAAGCGGCGGTCCCAGTCGATGGCCCCGTGGACCCGGCCGGAGAGGGGAGCGTCCACGCTGTGCACAATCACCCCGTCCCGGGTGTGGACATCCAAAACACGGGCTCCGCCCAAAACGCCCAGGTCGCAGGGCTGGCCGCCGCCCTCGGGATAGAAAGCGGTCCGATCCAGCACCACGGCGTATCCGTTTTTTCCTTCCTCGCAGGAGAGAACCTGGGCGTCAAAGTCTTTCAGATAGGCGTTGCATTCAAAGAGTTTTTGTGTTATCATAATATCACCGTAATTTCTCGGAACAATCCGGTTTTTTGAGCGTCAAAAAGACAGCGAAGGAGGATTTGGCGATGAAGGGCAGGAACAAATGTAAGATTCTGAAAGAGATCCGTCAGAAGATCGCGGATGAAAACGATATTCCCTACGTGACCCGGGAGTGTACCTATCAGGGGGACTGCCTGGGCACCTGCCCAAAGTGCGAGGCGGAGCTCCGCTATCTGGAGCAGGAGCTGGAAAAGCGCCGGAGCCTGGGCAAGACCGTAGCCGTAGCCGCCGTGGCGGCCAGCCTGGCCGTTTCTCTGACTGCCTGTGCGCCCAAGGGCCCTTCCGACAATTCGGGCGTGAAGCACTTGGTGAATGACCTGGAAAACAACCTGGATGATTACCTGGATGATTGGGAATCTGGAATAAAGTCGAGGGGTCTTGGCTGGTGCTGAACCGGTGCCCTGACGTTTCTTCCGCCAAAAAGCACGGACGAAGTCGGACGCCGCCGGAAGGCCGGAGCCCTGCGTCTGTATGAAGCAAGGAGGCTCTTGAAATGAAAGGCAAAAACAAGTGTAAGATTCTGAAAGAGATCCGCCAGAAGATTGCGGATGAAAACGATATTCCCTACGTGACCCGGGAGTGTACCTATCAGGGGGACTGCCTGGGCACCTGCCCAAAGTGCGAGGCGGAGCTCCGCTATCTGGAGCAGGAGCTGGAAAAGCGCCGGAGTCTGGGCAAGACCGTGGCCGTAGCCGCCGTGGCGGCCAGCCTGGCCGTTTCTCTGACTGCCTGTGCGCCCAAGGGCCCTTCCGACAATTCGGGTGTGAAGCACTTGGTGAATGACCTGGAAAACAACCTGGATGATTACCTGGATGATTGGGAATCTGGAATAAAGCCGAGGGATGCTGTTGCCGGTATGTACAGAATCCCGACGCCCTGACGTCTCCCCCGAAAAAAGTGCAGACGAAGTCGGACGCCGCCGGAAGGCCGGAGCCCTGCGTCTGCTTGAAGCAAGGAGGCTTTTGAAATGAAAGGCAAAAACAAGTGTAAGATTCTGAAAGAGATCCGCCAGAAGATTGCGGATGAAAATGATATTCCCTACGTGACCCGGGAGTGTACCTATCAGGGGGACTGCCTGGGCACCTGCCCCAAGTGCGAGGCGGAGCTCCGCTATCTGGAGCAGGAGCTGGAAAAGCGCCGGAGCCTGGGCAAGACCGTGGCCGTAGCCGCCGTGGCGGCCAGCCTGAGCTTCTCTCTGGCTGCCTGCGTTCCCGGTACCGGCTCCGGCAGCGCCGGAAATAACGATCCCTCGCTCCCGGTGCCGAATCCCCCTTTCTCCACCCAGGAGGTGCTGAAAGGGGAGTTCCCCCAGGAGACGGAGGAGCCGCTGATGGGCCAAACGGAGCCCCAGGAGCTGGAAGGGGAGCCTGTGCCTGCCGAGCTGATGGGCGACGTGGCCTATCTTCCCGGTTCGCTGCCCGTTGAGAGCATGCCCGTGGACCAGGCTCCGGAGACAACCGAGGCCCGATGAGCGACATGAAGGAACCGATTTTTCACTCCCCGCAGAGTGACAAGGGGGGCGCAGGCGTACCAAGGTACCCGCTGCTGGGCCTGTCCCGGCACCGGATGGAGATAGACGGGGAGGGCGTGACCACTCTGGTGGTGGGCAAAGGCTGCCCGCTTTCCTGCGCCTATTGTATCAATAAATCCGTGCTTCGGCAAGACCAAACTTGGGTGACGCCGGAGGAATTATACGAAAAAACCCGGGTGGACGACCTGTATTTTCAGGCCACCGGCGGCGGCCTCTGCTTCGGCGGGGGAGAGAGCCTGCTGCACCTGGATTTTTACGAGGCCTTTCGCCCGCTCTGCCCGGATTGGCGCTTCACGGCCGAGACCTGCCTGAACCTTCCACCGGAGGACGTGGCCCGGGCGGCGGCAGTCTTCGACGCCTTTATCATCGATGTCAAAACCCTGGACCCGGCCATCTACAAGCGCTACACCGGCAGGGAACAGGGGCCGCTGGTGGAGAATCTGAAATACCTTGCCGACGTCTTTGACCCGGCCCGGCTCCACCTTCGGGTTCCCCTGATTCCCGACTATAACGACAAGGCAGACCTGGAGAAAACCAAAACCGCCTTGGAGGAGATGGGCTTTTTGAAAATCGAGCGCTTCCCCTATGTGGTGCGGAAATAATACAAGACCCGCGTTCCGAATCCGGAATGCGGGTCTTGCTCATATATGCTTATTTGCCCATGTTCATCTGGGCGGCGACTTCGGCGGCGAAGTCTTCCACCTTCTTCTCAATGCCCTCGCCCTTCTCGAAGCGGACGGCCTTGACGAAGGAAACCTTTCCGCCCAGAGCCTTGGCGGCGGAGGCGATATAGCCTTCCACGGTGCCCTGGAACAGATCGGCGCGGACGAAGTCCTGCTGGAGCAGGCAGTTCTCCTCGTAGAACTTGTTGAGCTTGCCGGCAGCGATCTTTTCCTTGACCTCGGCGGGCTTGGAAGCCATCTTGGGGTCGGAATCCATCTGGGCCACCAGAACCTTCTTCTCTTCCTCCAGGACGTCGGGGGTGACGTCGCTCTTGTCCCAGAAGCGGGGGTTCAGGGCAGCAATCTGCATGGCCACGTTCTTGCCGATCTCGGTGGCGTCGATGCCGCCTTCCACAGCCAGGTTCACCAGCACGCCGATCTTGCCGCCGGCGTGGACGTAAGCCACGGAGGTATTGTCGTTGTAGCGGGCGAAGCGGCGAATCTGCAGATTCTCGCCGATGGACATGACCTTCTCAGGCAGGACGCCCTCGACGGTCAGGCCGGTGCCGGGGAAGGGGGACTTCTTCAGCTCGTCAACGTCGGTGGGGTTGGACTCCACCACGACCTGGGCAATGCCCTTAACGAACTCGACGAAGGGAGCGGACTTGGCGCAGAAGTCGGTCTCGCAGTTGACTTCCACCACAGCGCCCACGTTGCCTTCGACCACAGCGTAAGCCATGCCCTCGGCGGCGATGCGGCCGGACTTCTTGATGGCCTTGGCCAGGCCCTTCTCACGCAGCCACTCGATGGCCTTTTCCATGTCGCCGTCACATTCGGTGAGGGCCTTCTTGCAGTCCATCATGCCCACGTTGGTTCTCTCACGCAGGGTCTTTACATCAGCAGCGGTAAATG
>JAGABH010000182.1 GCA_017614755.1 Oscillospiraceae bacterium | reverse complement strand
CTAGACGACCTGAACGTGAATTACACCGTGGGCATCGACGAGGCCGCCTTCTACGGTCCCAAGCTGGACATTCAGTACAAGAACGTCTTTGGTAAGGAGGATACCATCGTCACCATTCAGGTGGATATGCTGCTGGCGGAGAAGTTCGGCATGGAATACACCGACACCGACGGCCAGAAGAAGCTGCCCTATATCATCCACCGCACCTCTCTGGGCTGCTATGAGCGCACCCTGGCCTACTTGATCGAGCGCTACGCCGGCGCTCTGCCCCTGTGGATGTGCCCCGAGCAGGTTCGGATTCTGCCCATCACCGACCGGGCGCACGACTACGCCGCCAAGCTGGTGGAGGAGCTCCGGGCTCTGGACATTGAAGCCGAGGGCGACTACCGCTCCGAAAAGCTGGGCTACAAGATTCGCGAGGCCCAGATGCAGAAGATCCCCTATATGCTGGTCATCGGCGACCGGGATATGGAAAACGGCACCGTCTCCGTTCGGACCCGTACCGGCGCGGACCTGGGCGCCATGACCCCCGCTGAGTTCCAAGCCCTCTGCCTGAATCAAATCGCCGACAAGGATCGGAGCTTCTAACGAGGGGTGGAACAGGATGATGAAACGGATTATTGCTCTGATTTTGAGCCTGGCCCTGCTGCTCTGTCTGCTGCCCACCTCGGCTTTTGCCGGACGCAAGGCCATTACCAGCGCCTCCATAACCCTCGCCGCGCCGTTGGAAAGCAGAGGTCCCGACTGGTATGGGACACTCAGCAATCCCGACCAGTTCAGCGTATTCGAAATCTATTACAACGTCATGAACAGCGACGGCAGCTATGGCTCCCCGCTCTGGGATGACGACCTCTTCGAGCGGGGTCAGCGCATCCGGGTCCGGATTCAGCTGGACCCGGCCTCGGGCTGGACCTTCACCAGCTCCACCAAGCTGACCATCAATGGGAAAACCGCCGTGCTGGACGGCATCGACAGTGAAAGCGGCAGCGGTTTCTATCACGCGGATTTCAAGGTAGAAACGCCCTTCACCGATGTCAAGGCCGACGCCTGGTATGCCAACGCTGTACGCTTCTGCTTTGAAAACAATCTGATGGCCGGCACCGGCAGCGGACTCACCTTCTCCCCCAATGAGCCCTTCTCCCGGGCCATGTTCGTCACCGTTCTGGCTGCCTTCGAGTGGGCCAGCCTGGACTCCTACACCGGCACCCACTTTTCCGACGTCGCTGTCGGCAAGTGGTACTCCGCCGCTGTAGAATGGGCCTATCTGAACAACTACGCCGGGGGCACCGGAGACGGCAAGTTCTCCCCCAATGCCTCCGTCACCCGGGAGACTCTGGCAACCTTCTTCTATAACTACTTCCGGCAAAAGGGCTGGGGCACGCCGGAGCGGGCAAGCCTGTCCGCCTATCCCGACGGAAGCCAGGTTTCCTCCTGGGCTGAGGAGGCCATGTCCTGGGCCGTGGCCATTGGAATCATCGGCGGCGCGGAGGTAGACGGCGAGACCTGGCTTCAGCCGAAAAAAACCGCCACGCGGGCTGTGGTTGCGCAGATTCTCATGCAGTTCTGGTTCTACGTCAACGCCTGACCAAATTCGCAACAATTTTAAACGGCTCCGTGATTGCTGACAATCACGGAGCCGTTCTTGATTTATCTTAAGCGTGGGCGGCAACAGGCTCGTCCATCGGCTGCTGACACTGTCCTTCCTCTTCCGCCGCTTTCGGCACCTCCAGCCAGAAGCATACGCCGGGAAATTCAGGGACGTTTTCGAAGCCGTAGGCGTGACCCAGACGCTCCATGTTGCCCTTGACAATGGACAGGCCAAGGCCCATTTCGCCGTTTTGACGCTGGCGAGAGGGATCCCCCCGGTAGAGCTTCTCCCAAAACCTCCGGGCCTCCTCCTCGGCAATCGGTTCGGAGGAATTGATGACCCGGACCCGAATTCGATCCCCCAGATCCTCCAGCCGGACCTCAATCCGGTTGCCATTGCTGATGTGGTAGACGGCATTTTGGACATAATTGATCAGCGACTGTCTGATGCAGTCGTAGTCTGTGTACACCAGACAGGGCTTGGGGCCCACCCGTGTCAGGCGCAGGTCCAGCCGCTCCAACTCCCGCTGGAAGCTGTCGAGAATCTCGTCCAGCATTGCCGTCAGGTCAAAGTCCACCGGGATAATGGGGGTCTCTCCGCTCTCCATCCGGCCCAGAGCCAGGATGCGGGTGACAATGGTTTGCATTTGCTTGCTTTCCCGCTGGATGGTATCAAAATAGGTCTGCTGCTTCTCCGGAGTCCTTGCCACGCCCTCGGAAAGCCCCTCCGCGTAACCGGAGATAATGGTAATAGGAGTTTTCAGGTCGTGGGCAAGATTGGCAATAAGCTCCGCGGAAATTTTCTGCTGCCGAATTCGTTCGGACAGCTCCGCTTGGAGCTGGGCATTCGTCTCTCGCAGGGCGTTGACATGGCCCTCCAGGGAGTCCGCCATGGAGTTGATGCTCAGCCGCAGGTCGTCCAGCTCCCGGGTGAAGCCCTCCGGGCAGCGCTTTGAAAAGTCCAGATTTGCGATCTGTGCTGCCGTTTCGGCGATACTACGGTGGGGGCGACAGATCAGCTTACTCAGGAAGTAGAACACAATCACACAAGCAAACCAGACGATTATGCCGATGATTCTGGTGAATCGGGTGGCAAGTTTGACCGCGGTGTTGGTGGTTTCCATGGGCAGATTCAGGCAAAAAACCAGGCTGCTGTTCCGACCGCAGAGAAACAGCTCCTTGCTCTCCAGGTCGTCATCTCCGGGACGTTTTGCCATCTCGCTGTCTGTAATCTGAAAGCTCCCGTTTTCGTCTCCCAGCCGACTGTCCAGCACCTGACAAAGCAGTGCGTATTCCTCTTCGGCGACGAGCGGGCTGCTTACCTGGGAATCCAGCGCCTCGATTTCAGCGCTGGTCAGAGGCATTCTACCCCCGGAACGGAAGCGGACCTCCCCTGTCTTCCGATCAAATACCAAGCTGCGAACGCCCTGATCCTCCAGGCGCTTCAGGACGGACGTGGAGAAATAGCCCCACTCCAGTCGGCTGAGGCCGTCGGTCAGTTGGTGGGAAAGCTCCGTCCGATAGCTGCTGGCCATTCTCCGATCGAAGGTCAGCACAATGGCAACAACGGTCAGCATTGAGATAAGCGCGAAGGTGGCGCTCATCAGGACCCATAGCCGAATTCGGCGGCGCAGCAGCTTTTTCATTGCCGCGCCCAGTCAAAGAGATAGCCCCGGCTTCTGACCGTGCGGATCATCTCGCCGCAGGGGCCCAGCTTCATACGAAGGTTTTTCACATGGGTATCCACCGTCCTGCCGTCGCCGTAGAAATCGGTATTCCAAACGGCCTGGAGAATCTGCTCCCGGGAACGGATCACATTGGGGGTCCGGACCAGGAAGAGCAGCAGGTCAAATTCCTTGGGCGTCAGGGCGACATTTTCCCCCTCCACCCGGACAGCGCCGGAGGCGGGGTCCAACTCCAGGGCGCCGAAGCGCATGGGCTCCATGGTCTGCTCACTGCGGCGCAGCAGGGACCTGACCCGCTCCATGAAAGCACGCATCCGGACGGGCTTGGAGATGTACTGATCCGCGCCGCAGCGAATGCCGGAGATTTCTGTCTCCTCATCCTCCCGGGCAGTAACCATCAGGATGGGAACCTGGGAGAAATCCCGGATGAGCCGGCAGGCCTCCAGGCCGTTGACTCGGGGCATCATAATGTCAAGGATTACCAGGGCGGTGTCCGGATTCTCCCGCAGCAGCGCCACGGCCTCGGCGCCATCGGCGGCTTCCAGAACATCGCACTCCTCCTGCTCCAGGTAGTCGTGTACCAGCATGCGCCAGCGTTGCTCATCGTCGGCCAGAATAATTTTTTTCATCATTTCTTTTCCTCTCTTCCGGGCATCAGAATCTCACAGCGGTGGATTGGTGTGCCCAGTGCGTAAAATTTTTCCTCGTATCCGGTCATCACGCCCACAATACCGTCCCGATGCAGATCGTCGGTGACATTGCGGACCGGGTAACCGAAGCGCTCGAATTCTTCCAGTGACCAGGCAAACAGCCCGGCATTGTCGGTTTTGAAGTGGATTTCCCCCTCCGGCCGAAGCACAGCCCGGTACTTTTCCAGGAAGCTGTGATAGGTCAGCCGCCGCTTGGCGTTCTTGCTCCGGGGCCAGGGATCGCAGAAATTCAGGTAAATTCGGTCCGCCTCTCCCGGCGCAAACAGCTGATCCAGCTCCGCAGCGTCCACCGAGAGAAAAAAGACGTTTTTCAGCCCCATGGAAATTGCCTTTTCCATCGCCAAAACCAGAGCCTCCTTGACCCGCTCCACAGCGATGAAGAGGATCTCCGGGTTCAGTTCGGCCATTTCCACTGTGAATTTCCCCTTGCCGCAGCCGATTTCCAAATGCAGCTCCTTTGCCCCGGGAAGCAGCTTCCTCCAATTCCCCCGGCGGGTCTCCGGGTCCTGAATCCAAACGGAGGTACAGGCCTCCATCCGGGGCTCCAGATTATTACGTTTCCGCATTCGCATATAATAAACTCCTTCTACAGGGAAACCTTGCCGGACCGCCGGGGTCGGTTTTGCGTCCCATATTCACTCTATTTGTTGATTGTATCAAATTTTTTTCGGTTCGTAAAGGGTTTCCGACAAGATTTGAAAAGATTTTTCCGATATCTTGCGCAAGCGGGCCGAATATGGTAAGATAACGGGAGAAAATTACGCTGAAAGGAAGAATCAGCTATGAAATACGCATTCGGAGTGGACGTTGGCGGAACCACCGTCAAACTCGGCCTTTTTACCGGGGAAGGCAGTCTTTTGGAGAAGTGGGAAATCCCCACCCGGCCCGAAAATGGCGGGTCGGCTATCCTCCCGGACATCGCCCGATCCATAGACGACGCGCTGGCCCGCCGGGACATCCCGAAGAACCGGGTCGTGGGCATCGGCATTGGCGTCCCCGGTCCGGTGGACGACGACGGCAATGTGAACCGCTGCGTGAATCTCAACTGGGGCGTCTTCAACCTCCATGAGGCGCTGCGCTCCCTCACCGGTCTTCCCGTCAAAGCCGGCAACGACGCCAACGTAGCCGCTCTTGGAGAATACCACGACGGCGGCGGCAGAGGCAGTCGGTCCATGCTCATGGTGACCATCGGCACCGGCATTGGCGGCGGCTTTATCTGGAACGGCCAGATTCTGAACGGAGCCCACGGTGTGGGCGGCGAGGTTGGCCATCTCTGCGTGGACCCCTCCCCTGACGCTGAGGAATGCACCTGCGGCAAGCGGGGCTGCGCCGAGCAGTACGCCTCTGCCCGGGCGCTGGGGCGAATGGCGGAACGAGCCCTGAACACCGACCCGGAACGCCCCTCTCTGCTGCGGCAGGAGACGGAGATCAGCTCCCGGACCGTTTTCGACTGTGCCGCCCGGGGGGACAATCTGGCAAAGGAGCTGCTGGATCGAGTCTACGATGTGCTGGGTCTGACCATTGCCGGGAGCTGCTGCCTGGTGGACCCGGAGCTGGTGGTTCTGGGCGGCGGTATGTCCAAAGCGGGTCAGGCTCTACTGGACGGACTTCTCCCCCGCTTCCGCCACCATATGTTCCACGCCTGCAAAGGCACCCGGTTCGCCCTGGCAACCCTGGGCAACGACGCGGGGATTTACGGGTGCTTCCACCTGGCGATGCAGACAGGTTCGTAACCGTGGAGACAAAACGGCTTGCGTCTTTCCTGCCGTTGCCGCCGCAAATTGTCGGACACCTGCACCTGAAACCTGCAAGCAGCACAAAATCAGGGCCGGTTCTGTGTCCAAGCG
>JAGABH010000181.1 GCA_017614755.1 Oscillospiraceae bacterium | reverse complement strand
TTGCGAATGAATTGCAAATTTATTCCCCTGGGGCACAGGAAGCGGCGGCCCCTTCGGGCCACCGCTTCCCTCTTTGGAAATGACTTGGATTAAACGCCGTCGTAGGCCGGTCTGCCGTAGCCGAGGATCGAGCTGTCCGACAGGGCATAGGTCCTGCGCCGGACCATGTGATTGCTGTTTCCCTCGATAGTATAGACCATGCCGTTCTCTACCTTCTCCACCAGGCCCGTGTGCCGGACGTTGGAGGCGGTTCCGAAGAAGATCTGATCGCCCGGCTCCGGGGCGGAATGCCAAGCCCCTGCCGCTTGGTAGTACCGCACGGACATACCGCAGCCGGCCCCATAGGGTCCCGTGTAGTACAGTGCTTTCTGCGCACGGCGAGAATCCCGCCCGGAGGCCATGTAGATGCACCAGTCCACAAAGACCGTGCACCATTCATAGCCGTTCTTCGGTCCCTGATAAAAGTGCGGCTCTGCGGCCCACAGGTCCCTGGCATACTTGGTCCAGTTCCCGGTTCCGGGGTTCCCGGTCTTGCTGTCCAGGTCCCGGTTGGAGGCCTTTTCCACATAGCCCAGCTCCCGGGCGGCGACGCGGAGCACCTCTGAACGGTCAATGCTGCCCATTTTCTCATCCCCTTTCCGGTTTTGTGTTTCCCTTACAGGCACCCAAAGGGCGCAAAGTAGTAGGACGTAGTGGTGGGCGAGATGGACGTATTGGGCGGCGATGAGCTCGTGACGCAGCAGAATCGGTTGTTGTATTCCGGGTCAGGGCTCCGCAGCCACCAGTTCTTTCCGGCGCTGAACATCCCCACCGTACGGTTGTCTGTTTTTTTCCGAACCGCATCCGAGCACTTATACCAGGCAATCTGGCTGCCTTCGCCGGGTACGGAATGGCTGGAAGCTCCAAAAATCTCCACCTCGGAGCGGAGCGCCAGCTTGTTATTGCCGACGGTCTCAATCGTGGAAGATTTGTTTCCCTCGCTCACAAATACGTCAAAGGTTTTCAGTCTGGATTTCAGCCAGGCAGGCAGCGCCTCAATCATGGCAGGGATGGTCGTGGTGTACATCTCTGTGGCACTGTAACCGCCCACATTGGTTGCCGTCGCGGCCATGCGCTGGTCCTTGTTGACCAGTTCCCCGAAATCGAACTGCAAAACGGCGCCGCAGTTGTTGTAGTCGCCGAATTGGGTAATGACAATCTCAATGTCCTGGGCCAGGTGCGAGACGTTGTTTCCTCCCGTAAAGGCGTCCAGGTGGATGGTTCGGGTATCGCCCACCCGCCAGAAGCCGTCGGTCTGGAGGTCAATGTCTCCGGTTCTGGCCGCGTCGATCATAGCCGCCACATCCGCATCGGAGCCCCAGGTGAAGGAGACCAGATTGACGCCTGCCTTGCTTCTCGCCACGGGGGTAACCTTCAAGCTGTATTGGATAATTCCGGCGTCGCCGGCTTCGATCTTGACCGGGGTATCCAGCACCGTGCGGTCAATCAGACATACGATGTTTTCGCTGGAGGTGCCCCCGGGATAGGGTGCGCCTTTGAGGGTCTGTTTATAGCCAATCTCCCGAATGATCAGCGGTTCGCTTCCGGTATTCGTTACGGTGAGCTTGTACTCCAGCACGGGTGCGCCGGGCTCGTCGCATCTGGTAACGGTTGACGTCAGCGTGATATTGGCGCCGCTGTTGACGGTTTGCTCCAGATTGATGTCATTCTTGGTCGGAGCGGTGTTTCCGGTTCCAATGGAGATTCCCGCTTCCAGCGTACCCATGGCGGGAACTGCGGTGCGGTTAAACGGAAAATCAAAGACCCCTGTCAGAAACCGCGGAGACCCATTGACGCCGATCACAGGCAAATTGCCATGGATGGTCGCGCTGGAGACAAGAACTGCCGCAAGCAGGTTTTCATAGTTTTGATTCAGCATGGTTTTCCTCCTCTGATAGTTTATGTTTCCGCCGTGGGAACGGCACTGGCGCTGGCCGTGAACCAGCTGAAATAATCCCCAATGGGATAGATTGCAGTCAGCTCCGCCCGGGGACTGCCTTCCCCGCTTTTGACATAGACCAGGTCAATGTCCGCCTCACAGTACTTCCCGGCGGTTTTCATTGTCAGATTCCCGGTGCTGTTCAGGACTCCGATGGTCTGCCCCTTGTAGGAAAGCGTTACATCCGCCATTACACGACACCTCCCCCGTACAGGGGCAGCTGGAGTGTAAAGAGCTGGGTTCCGCCGCTGTTCTGAAACGCCACCACCCCCGCCGCGTCCACATCAGCGCCGGCCGGAACGGATGCGGCCAGCACCTCGATCTCTCCGCCGATTGACTGGGCCAGCAAAGCTCGCGCAAAAAGAACGTCGATCAAATTCATACAATGATCCTCCTTTTTCTCCTGTTTGGTTTCCCCCTCTCTGCCTGAGCTCCGGGGTCCGCTGCCAGATCGGGTCTCCCCTCCGGTTCCGACAGCGGACCACGGGCCCGGACAGACGACAGCTTCGGATCGCCCCCCAGGTTGTGTATCTTGAAAACACAGTTTTCCCGAACTGTCACCCTAATTATACCACATTTTGACGTAAAAATCAAGTTATTAAGATACTTTTCTTGTTTTTCCCCATTTGATACAAAAAAAGTGCCCCAGGCGTCTGCCCGAGGCACTCTTGATGGATTTGATTGAAACGGAATCAGTTGTCTGAACGGTTGTATCCGTTTTTCATGGATTCCGAAGCAGCGCGAAGAACCTTGTTCAGGGTATCCGTGGCCTGCTCCTTCGCCATCTTTGCCAGCTTTTCGTTGGCCTCGGCGGAGAGAGTAAAATTCCCGGATTCCAGCATTTTCCTGTCATACTCCCGGAGCAGCTGACGGCCCTTGCTCATCACAGCCGACTGATAACGGTCGATATATTGGGCGCACTGGTTGTAGCTGTGGTCCGCCAGAGCGCCGATCAGGCAGCTGGTCCAGTAGAAGTTTTCCGTGGAACAATCCAGGGTCACGTTGGCCAGGTAGGCCGGCATTTTGTTGACGTTGGTGTAAACCGGCAGCAGGGCATCGAAGGTGGTGGAGCTGAAGCATATCCATTCCACACCCCGAAGCTCCACAGGATAATCCGGGCGAATCTGGCACACCGAGGTGACGCCGGTGCGGTTGATGCCGATGGAGCGATACTTGCCCCGAACACCGGTATCGTGATTGAGATAGGGGTTATAGGGCGTGCCCTGGTAATTGGAGGAAAGCAGATATTTCACATCCTCCACCGCCAGCTTCCGTTCCGGCACAAAGGCCCAGGGAATGTCGTCGCTCTCGGGAGTAAAGTCCGCCTCCGGTCCATCCCAGCGATAGGTCCGGGGCGTCAGATATCTGCCCATGAACCAGGCCCGGGGCGTGTTGTAGACATGGTCCTGATCCGTACGGGAGCCGAAAATGTTTCGGGGATTGAAGACTCCGTTCTGGTTCAGGTCCAGGTGGTTCTCCGCAATGAATTCCCGCAGATCCCCGGAGCAGAGGTGCGCCTCTTGAACGCCGAAGGCGTCCTCCAGGTCAAAGCTGTCCATGCCGAACTGGTTGGGCATTACCACCACCACATCGTCCGGCACCCGCTTCGCCATCCAATGGTGGCCGCCGATGGTCTCCATCCACCAGACTTCTTTTTCATCGTTGAAAGCAATGCCGTTGGATTCATAGGTTCCGTACTGCTCCAGCAGCTGGCCCAGCCGCAGCACGCCCTCCCGGGCGGAACGGATATAGGGCAGAACCAGAACCAGGATGTCTTCCTCGCCGATGCCGCCGGGAACTTCCTTCTCCCGACGGCTCTTTGGCTTTTGCAGCTCCACCATGGGATCAGCCCCGAGAACCCGGGGATTGGAAGTGATGGTCTCGGTGGCGGTCATGCCGACGCCGGCCGCGTTAATACCGGTAGCGGCCCAAATACCGTTGGAGGGATCCACACTGGGACAGGCCGTATAGGAGAGGGGCGCCTCCGGAAGCTCCACCGTCACATGGGACTGGACGCTCTTATAGTGCCGCTTTTGCTGCTTCGGCGTGACGACAATGAGTTTTTTCTCATCAAAATGGCCGTCATCGGTCCGGGCAATCATAGTTGATCTGTCGTTGGAGGCATTCCGCCCCACCAAAACTGTCGTACAGGGCATATATGATTTCCTTCCTTTCCTGGTTTTTCTCCGAATGATTATACCACATCTTTCTCCTCCTGGCAATCATAAAACGGCAGGATTCGCCACAATATTTCCGCATATGCAAAAAAGACTTTCTCCTTGCAATCCCGATGCAGTCATGGTATGATAGGCTTAGAATTGTATATTTTCTCAATCAAAGTACGGTTTTACCCATTTCAGCCTGATCCGGCCCCCTTTCGGTCTGCCCGGAGCGCCGGATGAATGGTGAGAGAAGGTGAAAAAAATGTATCAATTTCCGAAGGAACTGAAAAACGCCTATGAGGCAAGCCCTTTGTCCTTCGTTTTTTATCAGGTTCTCCCCCACCGTGCCATACCGGTTTTGGCCTCCGGCGGGTTCTGCCGCAACGTCCAAATGGAACATCTGGAGCGGTCCGAGATTTTACAATGGCTGGAGACCGGATTATACGAACGAATCCACCCGGACGACGTGGGCCTGATTGCCAAGATCAGCGAAGATTTCATGTGCAAGCGCGGCCCCTACGACGTGGCATTTCGCTGCCGCCTGGGGGACGAGTACGTTCTGATTCATGGCTACGGGAAATGGCAGACTATGCCGGACGGGACGGAGTTGGCTGTAATCGGCTACGTCAATCTGATGAACACCAAAGACAGTATGCTCTCCATTGCGGAGATCTACAATCTGCTCCAGAGTGACCGATTCTACAACGATCCCCTCACCGGTCTGCCCAACCTCAACTATTTCCATGAGTTTGGAGGCGGAAAGGCCAAAACGATCCGGTCCGCAGGCAAGACGCCGGTAATCATTTATTCTGACGTGTTCTCCATGCAGTCCTACAACAACCAGTACGGCTTCCAGGCGGGCAATGCCCTGTTAATCCTTGTCGCGGCCACGCTGCGGGAGTTCTTCCCGGAGGCCCTGGTCCTTCGGGGCGCTGACGACCACTTCATTCTGATTACGGATTTGTCCAGCCGGGATGAGCTCTCCCGCCGTTTGGAGCTGGTCCACGACAGGCTGCGGCGAACCGCCCAGGGAAACACCTCCGGCATCCGATCCGGAATCTGCATTCTCTCCGATGAGATGGCTGTGCCCGAGGCCCTCGATCATGCAAGACACACCATGAAGCGAATCGACAATGACCTCACCCGGCTCTATGCCTTCTTTTCACAGGAGGAAGACGATCTGTACCGGCAAAAGCGGTATATTATCGAGAACTTTGATCATGCCTTGCAAGCCGGTTGGATTCATCTGTATTACCAGGGCATAACCCGGCTCACCACGAGAAAAATCGCCGCCTTCGAAGCACTTGCCCGATGGGCAGACCCGGAACGAGGCCTGATCTCCCCCGGTATCTTTATTCCGGTACTTCAGGAGTACCACCAGCTCTACAAGCTGGATCTGTATATGCTGGAACAGGTTTGTCGGGAAATCCCCGCCCGGGTCGACAGCGGCCTGCCTCTGGTACCGGTCTCGGTGAACTTCTCCCGGCAGGATTTCGACCACACCGACGTGGTGGCCGCCATGAATACCCTCTACGAAAAATACGGATTGGAGAGCTATGTGACCAAGGATTTCTTCATCGTGGAGATCACGGAACAGGACCTGGCCATCGGCACCGACCGCTTCCGGGAGCAGCTGGAGCGGATTCGGGAGAACGGATTTCAGCTCTGGCTGGACGACTTCGGCAGCGGCTACTCCGCGCTTAACGTATTCAGCCGGTACCACTTCGACCTGATTAAGTTTGACATGGACCTGCTGCGCCATTTGGACGACAGCGGCGGCGTCAATCGACTGATATTGCAGCAGTTGATCGTTCTGTCAAAGAAACTTGGTATCCACACGCTGATTGAGGGCATGGAGACGGAAGATCAGCTGGAATTTGTCAGGAAAATTGGCTGCGAGATGGTGCAGGGCTTCTACTTCAACCGCCCGGAATCCCTGGCGGAAATTCTGGCCCGGCTTGGCAGCGGTCAGAGCGTGAAGCCCTGCGAAAGCCGGGAGGAACGGCAGGAAATGGAACGGCTTTGGTTTGAATAAAGGTTATTCCGGATAACAGCATAAAAGATCGGGCTCCGCCGGATGGCGGAGCCCGATTTGTTTCTATCGCTCTTTGATTGGATTACTCGTTGACAACCAGAATCTCCGGAGCAGGCCAGTCGCCGTAGTGGGTTCTGACGAAATCATTTTCCTCGGTTGTATAGACATCTTCGCCGGTGCCCAGCTGGTCAACTGTCTTCAGGTTGTATTTGCCCTGATAGTAGGCGTTCAGGGTATCGTCATAGGGTCTGGCGGGAGAACGAGGATCGCCCTCAGCGCCGGTGGAAACGAAATAACGATAGTCCGCAGTGCTGTCATCGAAGGCGCGGATACCGGTGCCGGTAACGCCCTGTCCAACGGCATTGGAGCCCCAGTTGATAATGGAGAAGTAGTAGTTGTTGGTATAATCCGAAGCGGAGCCGCTCAAAACGCCCGCAAAGGAGCCCTGCCGGGAGCTTCCATCCACCAGACCGGTGGAATAGCTCCAATGGATGCCGCTGTCGGAATTACCCACCAGGCCGCCGGCCACCTGGCCGGAGACAGAAGCGGTGGAGTAACTGTAATCAATCTGTGCGCCGACATCAACGGCTACAAGTCCGCCAACGGTGCCGTTGGCCGCCGTCACGTTGTAGATGGGAGTGTCTTCGTGGTAGTAGGCGCCGCCATAGGTGAAGCCGGCAGCGTAACTGCCAATAACTGCTCCGCCCTCGACCTTGCCCACAAGGCCGCCGGCGCCAAGGCCGTCGCTGTTCACGTAAACAGATGCAGCGCAGGCTTCCACCACAGTTCCGTTGGTCTCAGCCACCAGGCCGCCGGCATAGCCGACACTGCTGCCATCGGCACCGGAAGCAGTGACGCCGACGGTGGAATCCCAGCCCTTGGACTGGCAAGCCAGGACGTTCCGCACCGTGCCGCCTGTCAGAGACCCCGCCAGCGTACCTGCGCTGAGGCCGGTCACGTCGAAGTCCAGAAGCCGGAGGTTGGAGACGGAAATTTCGCCGGTGGGATTGCCGAAGAGGCCGGCAGCTCCATCCTTGTCAATCTTCATCTCAGCGATGGTGTGCCCGGCGCCGTCATAGGTCAACGCATAGCTCGGGCTGATGGGATCATAGCAGCCGGGCTTGCTGTGAGACGCGGCAGCAGCGGGAGAAGAGGCAATCTCGTACACCTTAATTTCTTCCGCTCCAAGCGGAGAGTTGTTCATGGCGGAGATATTGCTTGTAAAGTCCTTCCAACTCAGGTCCGCAGTCTGATTTGCGGTCAAACCGGAGGCATAGCCGTCCATGGCAAAACCGGAAATTCGGGAGTCCAGGTTCTCCAGGTGACGAACATTGGCGATGCCAATGGTGTCCTTCAGGTCATCGTCATTCGTATCCACGGCATCCCCAAACAGACTGTTGGCGGTCTGCTCGGAGCTGTAGGCCACGTTGGTAAAGACCTCGTCATTGTAAACCACGGCATAGACGGTAATGTCCTCGCCGGGGATCAGGCGGCTGGCCTCAGGCTCCATTATGCTGCAAAACACCTCGGAAAAATGCCGCTTGCTCTCACTGGTGATATCGTCCAGGATAACCGTGTACTTCCCCGAAAAGGAATCGTAGTACTGTGAGCTGGTGGTAAGCTCAATTTCCTTGATGTGTCCGCTGGTCTCGCCGCGGACAAACAGCTTGAGCTTCATACCGGAGATATCCACAGAGTTGGGGTTGTCCACCACCACGTAGAGCTTCTCGGCGTTGATCAGCTGAATCTGAGGCGCCAGGAGCTTCTCGCCCAAGGACTTGCCCTCGTCCGCACCGCCGTAGTAGCCAATGACGGAACCGCCATAGTTGCGGAGCTCATCCTTGTCATCCCGATTGTCCAGCATATTCGAATAGTCGACGTCGGGGTTGAAATAAAAGGCGTACCGACCCTCATCGCTCCAATAGAATACGTCAAGCACCTGGGCGGGAGACTTCTGGTAACGGATGATATAGGACCCGGCACGGACAGTCTCATCCACAGACCCATAGGGGAGGATCAGGTCCTGCACGGAGCCAGCATCGTCAAATCCGCTGCCATTCTCCACAACGAAATGGTACACTCCGGCGCCTTCGTCTTCCACAACGCCGAATTTTGTACGGCCAAGATAACCTTCATGCTCGGCCATGGTAAGATGGTTCTGGGCCGCCACGAAAATCGACTTTGCGTAGCCGTCATATTCCAGCTTAGTCGTGGAACGCAAATAGTCAATAACGCTAATGACGACGACGCCGGTCAAAATCACGATGATGGCAACGACGATCAGCGTTTCCGCCAACGTGAAGCCTTTTCTTGCTCTAAATTTTCGCATATTCATCACCTGCCGCTGTATCAGCCTAATCTTCCTATGACCTCTATTTCAAAGGTCAGTTCTCCTAAATCTGTGAGCACATTGTCTCCACTGTAAACCCTCAGGCCCTCGATTTTTACGATACCGTTTGAATAGCTTGCAGTGTCGAACTTGGTATACAAGCCCTGGGTCGCCGCCTCCTGAGAAACCAGCCGTCTGGAGAACGAAGTGTTTTCGCCCTCCGATCCATCCGGCGACGCATGCTTGCTCAGGTAAATCCCCCGGGTCTCTTCCCCTACGCCGCCGATCGACACGACTTTCAGCTCGGCCTGTGCGCCGAGGGAGTCCACATAAGTGATTGTCTGGCCGCCATCGCTGAACGAAATGCCTCTGGCCGTGGACAACTCATCCCGCAGCGAAGTCATTGTAGTGGAAAGCAGAACCTGGGCGTGGGAGACATCCACCGCCTTGTGCAGGGTATTGGAGGCGGCAGGAATACCGCCCGCGACAATGGAAGCAACCATCAGCAAAATCAGAATTGCGATCAGGGTCTCCGCAAGGGTAAAGCCCCTGCGATCCTTTCTCCCGTCTCTCTTTTTCATCATGGCGCTGTCCTCTTCTCGTAAGACGTGACCTTAACGCTGCCGATTGATTCGTTGACGTAATAAAGAACAGAAATGCTTTCCTCAGCGCTGTCGGTGAGCTTGGTGTCTGAGAGAGCGCCGCTCACATTTCTCAGGAGAAAATGCACTTCTCCGGAGCCCGAACACTCGCTGTCCAGCTTTTCGACCAGTTGGTTGCTCTTGCCGGTGTACTCGTTGGTTGCATCCTTGCTCTTTTTGACGATACCCGTGGTGGCGGTAATCATACCGGCCAGCAACACAAGGGCCATAGAGGAGATCATCAGCGCGATCAAAACCTCGGCAATGCTTTCGCCTCGCTTCGAGCGCAGGCGGGCTTTCAAACGTCTGATCAACTCAGTCACCTCCCTCGGATACTGCGGTGGACACAACCTTTTCCATGCCGCTGACGGTCCAGGTAATCTCAGAGACCTTCTTCAACTCCACGGTGGTAATCACCCGCTCGATATACCCGGTGTCGGTATCGATCCGGACGGTTTCCGGACTCGAGGTTTCGTTCTGGGTCTCCTTGATCGTGGGACGCAGGTTCATGCGCAGTGAATAGGGATCACCGTTTGTGTTCGTCAGAGTCAAAACGATCGTGCCGTCCTTCTTGACCGAATAAGCACACTCGACCTCCAAATCCGCCGAAGACACCGCATCAGAGGGGCTGTGCCGGAGAACGAGCGTTCCGCTGTGTTCGGCGCCGTTCTTCATGGACGCATTCATGGCCTCGTCTGTGTTGCAGATGCCCAGGTTGCCGGTGCCGCCGTTATAGAAGAGCAGCTGAACAGCTCTGGCCGTAAGGAAGCTGATATCGGACGTGATCGGTTTGCCGGAGTTCGCCTCGTTGTCAAGATCAATCGTGCTGGTAATCGGGACTGCACTGTCGCCGATCAGGGTGGAATAGCTCGCGGAACGCGAAGTCACCGTTTCACCTGCGGTTACAACGGTCCTGGAAGCACCCCCCAGATCCACCACGGAGATGGTGTAGGGCGTTTCCTCAACGGTTTTGAGCGTGCGGGTGCGGGTGATCCTGACAGTCTTGCCGCTCAGTTCCTCCGCGAGTAGATCCGCAGCGGAGCTGACGCTGTAGTAGCGCTGATCCATCTGCGCCATATTGCTCACACGTCCGGCGGCAGTCGTTCCTGCGGTAAGCACCAGCATACCGACTACCGAGCAAACCAGAAACAGCAGCAAGGCAAAGGACAGAGACGCGCCCGCTCGAGAGCGCAACACACTATGTATTTTCCGTTTCATGCTTGATCGCTCCCTCCCGGGATTAAACAGATTTGATTGAGTGTTGATTTGAATCGATCAGGGGTTGGGGGTTTCGGGGATCAGGTAGTCTTCGACATTGGGTTCGGTCAGGGTGTTGGTAATCTCAAAGGTGTCCTCGCCTCCGTCGTTGCTCTTCAGACCCTTGACGCCTTCGGCGGTCACCTGGAACACAAAGTAGTGGGTAGGCTTGCTATGGCCGGAAGGAGCTTCGTACTCCTCCAGGAAGTAGGTGCCATAGGGCAGACGGCCGACGAAGAAGACGCCGGACTCATCGGACTCAAACTCTTCAATCTCGTTTCCGTAGGGATCAAGCTGGGTGACAACCGATCCGTCGAAGCGGCGAATGATGAACTTGGCGCCCTTCAGAGGCTTCAGAAGCGTATCGATCTTGCTGAGGATGACAGGCCGCAGGCTGTCGGATTCGTTCATAATGCCCTGCCTTGCGATGTCGGGATTCTTATTGGCCTTGCCGGTGATATTGTCGATCATAAAGATCGCGTAATTGGTCCGCTCAAAGGCTTCTTCGTATCCTGCCAGCTGCGCATCGATGTCAGCCTGGGTAATGTTGGAGAGAACGGTCGTCCAGGGGCTGTCCGCCTCCGGTGCGTCAGGAACCTTCACCCAGGAATCGCCCACCAGAATGACATACACATTCTCGCTGAGGACGCAGCCCTCGGGTGCGCTGGTCTCCTTCATGTAGTAGAGGCCGGAGGAGAGCTTTTCGAAGGTAACGATGCCATCCACGGAAACCGCGACAACATCTTCACCGCGGCGCTGGAAGGGCTCGGCGCAGGCGGCATCCTGGTACAGGGTGAATTCCGCGTTGGCCAGCATGATGCCGCTGCCGTCGATCTTCTTGAAGACCACGTCTGTGCCACCGGTCCAGAAGATGAAGTTGGAACCGAAGACGTTCTGGCCGGTGAGGTAGTCGCCGCTGCAGTTGGTCAGTCTGTCCTCACGGGCGTTGCGGAATGCCTTGTAGGAATTATCGCTCAGGGTAATGGAGAGATCCACCACGGCGAAAGGCTTCGAGCTCTGGTAATGGTTCTCGCTCTCGGCCCAGACCCAGATGGAACCGGGCTCCGTGTTCATCTCACCCAGAATCTCCAGCGTGGCGGGATCGGTGCCGGCCTCGGACAGGTAGATGTCCTGACGGGCCTTGGCATAAGGCGCCAAGCCGTTGGTCTCGCCGTTCAGGCTGCCGGTGGCGTGGTTGCCGCCGTTCATGTTCAGGGTTCCGTCCGCGTTAGCGCCGGTGCCGCCGAAGTTGGGGGCATCATACAGCTGGACTCTGGAAGCGCCGTTGGCGTAAATGCCTGCGCCGGTGCTGGCAGTATTGCCGATGACGGTGCATTCGCTCATGGAAACCACAGAGGACAGAACGCTCATAGCGCCGCCGGTGGTGCTGGCGGTGCAGCCGTAAATCTCCGTCTGAGAAAGGCTCACATGGGCGTTGGCGGAAGCAGAGATACCGCCGCCGGAAAGGGCGGAATCACGGTCGGGGGTGGTGCTGGAGCTGCCGAAGGTGGCAGTCTCTACGGTGGCAGCTGCATTGGAAACCAGCAGACCGCCGCCGAGGCCGTCCGTGGTGCAGCCTTCCACAGAGGTGTTGCGGATGACGGCATCGGGATTGCCCGCATCATTTGCGCCGTTCACAACGGCGATTCCGCCGCCGCCGTAAGTGGAGGTCTGGCCGGAAGCATAGGCCGTGCAGCCGGTAACGGAAACATTTTCCATCAGCAGGCTTGCGCCGGCGCCGACGTAGACGCCGCCGCCGCAATGCTTGGCGGAGCTGTTCTTGATCTCAATGGGGTCGTTGGCAGTGCCGGTGATCTCCACGTGCGTACCCGCGCCGGAGGCCGCGATGGCGCCGCCGTGGCTCTCAGCGTCCGTGTTGGAGCTGGCTCTGGAGTTTTGCAGGACAGTGCCCGGGTTAACCGTCAGGCTGCCGCCCCGATCGACGGAAATAATGCCGCCGCTGGTGACAGAGCTCTTGTTGGACAAGCTGCCGCCGTCGAGGATGATGTCGTAGGTGGTGAAGGAACCGCCGTGGACGGTGAACATACTGGCGCCGGAGTCGCCGCGGGTAATGGTGGCGACGGTGCCCTCTCCGTGGTAGGGGTTCTTGCCCTCCTTGGAGGCAGTGGTAATGGCGATATTGTCTTCCGCCGTGATGGTCACGAAGTCGGAATTGGGCATGGTGTAGTCCAGCATCATCTGGATGACGGGAGTAGTCTCATCAACGGTCTTGGCGTAGGCAACCGCATCCCGAAGGTTCGCGAAGAGCACGTCCTCGCCGTTGTGGACGACCTTACAAATCGCCTGGTCTTCCTTCACGACGATCATGTAGATATCGCCTTCAACACGGATTGCCTCGTTCTCGACGGCATCGCCCTGCAGGTGATACTTGATGGTGCCGTCAAAGTCAACCGTTACAACCACGGGGGCCTCCAGGGGGATATAGCCCGAAGCGGAACTGGTCTCCGTGAGAACAGAAGTGGTCGTGGTGTTGGGAACGGCAGGGGTCTTGATGTTGAAGTCACGGACGGTGCCCTTGGCAAGGTAGCCGTCGCTGCCGGAGATAATTCCGCCCTCGGTGCCGGGGATCTCCACGTTGTTGCTGTCCTTCAGGGTGAAGGCAGCGCCGGAGATCGGGACAGAGCTGTCCGCGTCAATCAGACGCACACGGACGGTAACTTCGGTCTGACGCCAGACTGCGTAAAGGATGTTGCCGTTCTTGCCGTTGAAGCCGCCGCCCTGGTCGTTATCGACGCCGACGATCTGGCCGGCCACAAACGCGGGAGTCTTTGCGTCACGGCTGAAGGCCCAGCCCAGGAACTCTGCCTTTTCCTTGGTAAAGACGTTCAGACCTTCCTGGGTGCCGGGGAGCTCCACAGGCAGCTCAACGTCCATGTTCAGAGGCAGATCGTTCTGCGCGAAGTAGACCTGGGTGCGATCCGCATTGTAGGAAGCGCCTTCGTCCAGAACATAGCCGGGCGTGGCGGAACCGCCGTTGGCGTCCAGAACCAGCATGGTACGGTTGTGGTCGCCGTTGCCTTCGCCCTTCGCCTGGAAGACAGGATAGAGAATGAAGGTATCATAGGGGGCGTTTTCGCCGCCCTCGGGGTGACGCTCAACCAGGTAGGGGTTCGCTTCGAACACTTCGCCGGCTGCGTAAACGCCGTTGTTGATGTACCAGCCCATGAAGTCGTACTCGATGTTGTCTGCCGGATGCGGCGTCATAACGCCGGGCAGAACCACGATAGTGGAGTCGTTCGCGTAGCGGAAATCGTCCACGGGAGCTTCTCCGGTGACGGTCATGCCGGCAATGGTGTTGCCGCTGGGGTCCACAGCCTTTGCGGTGCTGTAGTACACCTGGAAAGCACCCTTCTGCTTCCACATGGCCCGAAGGATCATATTGCCCTTCACGAAGGTCTCGTCGAAGTTGAATCTCTGATACTTGCTTGCCGAGGCGCCGGTGTCGTCCACCAGGTACCAGCCGGCAAACTCATAGCCCTCGTCGTCGTTGGCAATGGGACGGTAGTGCAGCCCGTCGGTGCTTTCGGCAGCGTTCTGCGTATAGTAGGCCTTGCGGCTCTTGGGCTGCGCACCGTTGGGATCTTCCTCGTTGAACTCGTCGTAGTGATAATACCAGGTGCCGGCATCGTCACGAACGAAGGTTCTGGCGGTGGGATATTCCTTGATCTTGCTGCCGTACTGGAGCCAGAAATAGGTGGAGTTGGCGTCCAGAGCGGGATCGTTCTTGTTCAGATAGCCGCCGTTGGGATCGATCTTGATCCAGTACCAGGTGTAGGTGAAGCCGGCATAGAGGGCCAGGTTCCGGTTCGGCATGGTCTTAATGACCTCAGCCTTATCCAGATCATAGGCACGGCCGTCATTCTCCAGGGTCATGGCCAGCTCGTAATCCGTGGGAATACGATCCGTATAAATCTTTTCGCCGGAGGTATCGATGTAATACCAGAGCTTGACCTGGTCCTCCGCCGTCAGATCATGGAAGAAGATCTGGGTCTTCAGGCCCTGATCGGAATACCAGCGGCCGTTGAAGTCCCAGCCGGGTTCCTTGGCCTGGGGCTCAAAGCTGGGATCGGGGTAGAAGTTCTCGATGCCCATGCCGTAGAGCACGCCGTTCTTCTTCTGAACGGTGGAACCGTCCATCAGAAGCGTGGTCAGGCCCTGGCCATCCATGGAGTCGAAATAGCTGATGTTGTAATTTCTGCGGGCGTACCGAATCTCAAGGTTGAGTTCCTTCTTCTGGTATCCGACCTTTCTTACCAGCTTAATCAGGTAAAAACTTCCGTTCAGGTTGACAACACCATACTGCGTATATCTGTTGGAGTTATCAGTGGTCGTAGCTGTCAGCTGAATGTACTGACCGGTGGTGCTGTAATTCCCGTTTCCATTATATACAACGATGGGATAACGGTTGTAGCCGTTGCTGTTGTACACATTGCCGAGGTATCTGGTGTCTCCGTAATAGACGGATTCTCCGCCGCCTTCATAGAACCATCCGATCTCTGTCTGGACGCCCGTATTGACGCCGGCGGTCAAGGGCGTGCTTCCGCCCACCCGGGCCTCAGCCCAGGCGTCATTGGGATTCGACACGCTGTTGCCGCTCGCGTCCACATAGACTCTGGCGCCGTTGTTCATGTAATAGCGGCGATACTGGGAGACCATGTAGCCGTCATATTTATCTGTGAAGTTGAAGGTACCGGCACTGCCGACTTCGCCGTAGTCAGAACGGGAGGTGGGATAGGAGCCGTCGGGATTCTGGAGGAAGAACTCGATGGTGGTGGCACCGGACTTGCCGGTCTTATAGGCGCGGAAGAACTTGCCGATCGCCCGGTCCGGGAACACGAACTGACCCAGATAACTCATGCCGGAGATTTGGGAGTTGTCATTGGGATTTGTGAAATACTGCCAGGTGCCGGAGGGCCAGTTATAGCCATTCTGCTGCAGGGACTGGCCATAAAGACCGGTATAGGTTATAACGGTCTTGCCGCCGGTGGTCCAGACGGGGTCGTTATAGCCGCCGGCAGGGGCCTGCGGGGTGCCCTCATAGAACTGCATGGTCATAAGGTCGCGGTCATAGTACACGTTCAGGACCGTCGCGCCGCTGGAAGCCACCGTCGCATTCTTGGAATCCACGTGGACGTCGCCCTGGACATCCTGCTCCTCCTTGTGGTGGAAGCCGTTGTAGTCCATGTTCTTATCCGCATCGGTCAGGTTGACAACAGCGCCAACCTTGGCGTCCCGGGTCTCCTGGTCCTCAAATTCATAGGTCCGATTCTGAGGCGCAGCGTCCTTCGCGTCCGTGACACTCTGCTTCCAGTAGATAACGGTATAGGTGGAGTAGCCGGACTCCCAGTAGCCGTAGAGGACGGTATCCCCGGTGAGGGGCTGATTGAAGTTGTACCGAGGCGGCTCGTGGCCCTCCTCAAACTGGATCAGCTCGCCTGTCTCCGCGTCAAAGGTGGGCGTGGTGGTCCAATACAGGAACTTGTAGCCGCGCCAGGAGGGATCGTCCGGAACCTTATCTTCGCCGTTGGCGTCCACATCTGTGGGCTTCTTGCCGTTAATCACAAAGGCAGGGGCAATATACTCAGCGCCCGAGCCAATGGGACCGGACTTGAAGATCAGCCAGTGGGCCTTCATAAACACGGGGTAGAGCAGATAGCGCTGCTGGTTCTCCGCGACAAAGGACGTGATGGGAAGACGGTTGGCCGAAACAGTGTCATTGTAGTAGTCCTGCACTCTGTCCGGCTTCTTGTCGCTCCAGCCCACGAACGTATAGTTGGGGTCGGAAGACTGAATCGTATAGGCTTCATTGGTCACATCGGGAATCTGGTAGACGGTGCTGGTCTCCCCGATGGGCATGGGAATTCTCTCGGAAATCTTGGCGGTGCTCTCGTTGGTGGTTGTGCTGGTGGTAGCCGTCATATAGTAGACGGTGGCAAAGTCAGAGGTGTAACGGGTCTTCACCTTGACCACAACATGGTTGGTCTTGTCGTTCTCATCCACGTGGGGCACGACGACGGAGTTGCCGTAGGCCGCCTCTTCTCTGCCGAAGATGACCTGGATGGGCGTGTCGAAAAATACCTGCTCACCCCAGGTGCCGTCATTATTATAGATGTACCATCCCAGGAAGACCTGGCCGGCGGGTTCGTTGTGGGTAATCTCGGTGAGGGTGCCCTGGTTCTTGATGATCTGGCGGCCCTTCAAAACGTCGCCGTCATAGAAGTCATAGAAGGCACGGGGAACGATGACGTTGCCGTCTTCGTCGGTGATGGCGTAGACAGAGAAGGACTCGGTGTCAAATTTCAGGCAGCCGTCTTCGGTGAGGCTATTTTCCAAAAGCTCGGTCTCCTCGCCGAAGTGGACGACCCGGAGCTCGCCCCTGGTCGCCGGGCGGTCCACCAGACGGATGGACACGGAAACCGCATGGTTGGGCTCATAGACGACGCCGTCCTTCACGATGGTGATGTCGAAGAAACGGGCGAACACAAGCTGCTCTTCCTCCCGGGAGAGGAACTCCGCCGTCTTGGTCAGGTACTGCTGGTACTCTTCACCCACCAGCTCGCGGACCTCCAGCTCAGCGCCGGCAGGGATTCCAGCGCTCTTGTCGTAGGACACGCTGACCTCGTAGGTCTCTCCGTCGCCGGCGGTAATGACCCGCTCCATGGCGACACCCATCAGTGCATACACGGAGGAGGCTTCGTCGGTCTCAAAGGAAACGTCGTTCCCCTGGGCGGTAGCCGGCACAATCTTCGTCTGCTCACCCAGGTAAAGCACATTGACCTCGGCGCACTCCGACAGATCGTCGGAAAGCAGCTCGACGCTGACGGTCACATTCTGGTTGGGCTTGTACGCCTCGCCGGTCTTCGGGTCGAGGATGGCGATATCGAACATTCTGGCAAATTCCAGATTCGCGGCCTGCTTGCCAATGCGGGTGGTGCCCTGGAGCAGATAGCGGACGTAAGCCTTGTCGTCCAGGGAAATCTCCTTGACCTCCAGCACGGCGTCGGCAGGAATGCCGGCGTTGCTGTCGTAGGAGACACGGACTGCGTAGGTCTTGCCGTCGGTGGCGGTAAGGCTTCTCTCCACGGCGGCCTTCACCACAACGAAGGTGGAAAGACTGTCGGCGGAGAAGCGAAGGTTCTCTTCCTGGAAAACAGCGCCCTTCACCCGGACAGGGTCAGCGCCCTCCCGGAGCTGCCACAGCTGCAGTTCCCAATCGCCGTCCAGTAGATCTTCCAGAGCGAGATCGCGGAGCACAACCTTTACAGATCTGTCGGGCAGGTAGTCAGGCTCCTCGGCGTGAACCAGGGAAAGGTCCCAAGCCAGGAGAACCTCACCGGGCAGAGCACCGGCGTCGACCTCAACAGCAGCGGGAGCAACCGCGGCGGAGAGGTCACGGGGCAGTGCGCCGATCACGGCCATCTCAACAGCGCCGTCTTCACTGGCGGCGGAGAAGGTCCGATCCGGCTGACGGGCGGTGAGGGCAAAGCGTACCGCGCCGTCGGTCTCGATTTCGAAGCAGGCAGCCTTGGGGACTTCTTCGACCTTCACAAGGGCGCGCTCGCACACTTCGGCGTCCATGTTCATGTCTTCCCGCTCGACATCGTAGTTCTTCTCCTCCTCGGCGGACCGGGCGGCGGAGAAAGCCTCCACGGAGAAGCTGCGCTCCTCAGGCTTGCTGGAATCCTGGGGCAGCTCCTCATAGACGTAGACAGTGGGGTCCATCTTCGCAGCACGAACTTCCTCCAGCGCATCGCCTTCGATGCAAATGGTAACAGGAAGCTCCGGGGACCAGATCTGGCCCTCGGCGTCATAGAAGCGAACCTCCGCCATCATCAGAGCGCGCTCTGCGTAGAGGTCCTTTTCCGTGTAGGAGATCAGCTCCGCCTTGGCGGTGATACCCTCGGGCATCCAGCCGCGGACAGTGATGACAGGCTCGGAAGGCTCCTCGTCCGGCTCAGCGCTGTGGGAGAGCATCAGATTCAGGAAGCGGTCTGCTTCCGCAATCTTCTCTTCCAGCCTGGCGGCCTCGGCCTCCTCGGTCTGCTTCTGATCCTCTTTGAAAGGCTCAAGCTCTACCGTCAGAGTACGCCAAGCGAAGTCCTCGGGAATCTCGAGGACCTCCTTAGAGTTTGATCCCGTTCCTTCAGAAAAAACACCTGCAGGGAACGAGAACAGCATCGCGAGGGCCAGCAAAAGGCCCGTCGCACGCTGAAGCAGCTTCGTAACTTTCAATGTAGTGTCCTCCCTTCGGGGGTAATAATCGACACAGTCGTGCTTCTACACGCCGTACTTATATTGATACACTTGAAGTATAGCACAGGTCTACATAAAATGCAAGAAAAAAATTCACGAAAATTTAATATTTTTTTCTGCAAGTATTTGCTTGCCTCAAAAATGGATTGCAGGGCAGCCCGAAATCTGGCCGCCCTGCTGAATTCCTATGCAGTTTTTTCGTATATATTGTGGGTATAAAACGCAGCGACTACTATATAATGGTATCGTCCCTGCAAGATGTCGGAAAGCGCTTCCACCGGCAGACCGCTCTCAGCCTTCGCCGTTAATCAGCAGCTCGGCGATTTGGACGGCGTTGGTGGCAGCCCCTTTGCGGATTTGGTCGCCGCAGCACCAGAGGCAGAGACCGTCTTCGTCTGTCAGGTCGGGGCGAATGCGTCCCACAAAGACCAGGTCCTGATCGGAGGTGTCCAGGGGCATGGGGTACTGACCCTCCCCCAGGTCGTCCACCAGCTTGCAGCCGGGGGCCCGCTGGATGGCCCGCCGAGCCTCGAAGACCGTGGGGCAGTGGTGGAATCGCAGCGTCAAAGAGAGGGAATGGCTCCGCATTACAGGAACCCGGACGCAGGTGCAGCTCACCCGCAGGGCCGGCAGGTGGAGAATCTTCTGGCCCTCATACTGGAGCTTCATCTCTTCGGAGGTGTAGCCGGACTCCTGCTCGCTGCCGATCTGGGGAATCAGGTTGAAGGCGATGGGATACGGGAACACCTTGGGCTGGACCGGCTGGCCCTTCATCACGGCACTGACCTGCTCGCTGAGCTCCACGGGACCCGCCGCTCCCGCGCCGGAGACCGCCTGATAGGTGGAGGCCACGATGGAGACAATGGGCGAAAGCTGACGCAGCGCATTGATCGCCGTGACGGCAATAATGGTGGAACAGTTGGGGTTGGCAATGATTCCCCGGTGGTTGAACACGTCCTCCCCATTGACCTCCGGCACTACCAGAGGCACATCCTCCCGAAGCCGGAAAGCGGAGGAGTTGTCGATGAACACCGCACCGGCCTTTACAATGGCGGGGGCAAAGCGCTTCGCCACGTCGTTTTCCGCCGCGCCCAGCACAATGTCCAGGCCCTTGAAGGCGTCATCCGAAGCCAGTTCAATCTGGATCGGCCTGCCGTTCCAGGCCACCACCTTGCCCGCGCTGCGTTCGCTGGCAAAGAGGTGGAGCTCACTGACGGGGAATTCCCGTTCCAGAAGAATCTTCATCATTTCCCGGCCCACAGAGCCGGTGGCGCCGAGAATGCCGACCTTGTATTGCTTCATTATATTACCTCCCAATCGCAGAATCGAAATTGTCAAGTGACAGGTGATAATTGACAATTGACGTATTTTGCAGATTGCTATCTGCAAAATAAAAGAAAGAATCAGATAAGGGTAACCTGTTCTATCGTTCAAATAGCAATTTGAACGATACCTCAACTTGTCACCTGTCAATTGTCGCTTGTCACTTTATTCTACAAATTATTTGACAAAGCTGTTGTATAGCACCCGAACTGTATTTGCAAAGTCCTTCCCATCCACGCCCAGGATCACGTTGACTTCCCGGGGGCCCTGGGAGATCAGCCGGATGTTGATGCCCTCCCGGCCCAGAGCGGTGAAAATCCGGCCGGGGATTTCGGGACGGTTTGCCATGCGGCGGCCTACGGCGGCCACAATGGCCAGGTCCTTGGTCACCTGAATCTCGTCCGGGGCGAGTTTTTCCTCCAGCTGGGAGACAATGTTGTGAAGCACCTTTTCCAGCTTCGCTCCGGATACCACCAGGGAGAAGGTGTCGATGCCGTTGGGGGTGTACTCCACCGCCAGACCGTTATTTTCAAAGATTTCAAAGACCTTCCGGACGGCCCCCACCTCGGAGCTCAGGCCCCGCTTGGAAACGCTGACCACGGAATAGTCCTTTTTCCCGGCGATGCCGGTGATAAAGCGGCGGTCGTCCTCCGGCTCTCCGTCTTCGTCAAAGCGCTCCATGATAATGGTGCCGGGGTGGGCAGGATCGTTGGTATTGCGGATGTTCAGGGGAATGTTTTTCTCCGCCACGGGGAAGATGGTGTCCTCATGGAGGACCTGGGCTCCCAGGTAGCTGAGTTCCCGAAGCTCGGAATAGGTCAGCCGGGGAATGGACGCCGGATTTTCCACGATCCGCGGATCCGCCATCAGAATGCCGGAAACATCGGTCCAGTTTTCATAGACCTCCGCCTCCAGAGCCGCGGCGGCCAGTGCGCCGGTAATATCGGAGCCGCCCCGGGTGAAGGTGCGGATGCTTCCGTCTGACATGGCTCCGTAGAAGCCCGGGATTACAATGTGCCTGTCCTTCGCCAGGGTCCGCAGCGTGTCATAGGACCATTCCTTGTCCACTGTCCCGTCCATGCGGAAGCGGAGCCAGCTGGCGGCATCCACGAAGTCGAAGCCCAGGTAATCGGCCATCAGCAGGGCGGAAAGATACTCGCCCCGGGAAGCCAGCGCCGCCTCGGAGATGCCGTTATCCATATCGGAGCGGATTCGTTCCAGCTCTCCCTCCAGGTCGGTTTTCAGGCCAAGCTCGTCCCGAATCTCCAAATAGCGGCGGGAAATCATGCCGAACACGGAATCGCAGGAGACCCCGTATTTCATGTGGGCATGGCAGAGGTAGAGCAGATCGGTAATCTTGTGGTCTTCCTTGTTCCGTTTTCCCGCGGCGGAAACCACCACCACGGCCCGGGAATCGTCTTCTTCCACAATGGCCTTTACTTTGGCGTACTGCTCGGCGCTGGCCATGGAGGAGCCTCCGAATTTCAAAACCTTCAACATAGGCATACTCCTTTCTGCCTTATTCTATGCGCGGAAGGCTGCTTTCGACAGTCTTCACGGGGTATGGCCGGCAAAACGCCGGCGCTAAAGGCTGGCCTTTGGTCTCACCCTCAGCCAGTAGTCAATGTGGCCCATACCCAGGCCCTCGATGGTAATATCGTAGGATACATGGAGGCTGCCGCCGTTCAGGGTCATTTCATCCTCCACCGCGGTAGTATGGACGGTGATCAGCAGGGCGCCCTCCTCCGTATTGTACAGTGATTGGTGGACCTCGCCGGAGGCAAAGACCATCTCGCTGGAAACTGCCCCGATACGGCGCAGAACCACCTTGTTCCGATGGAGCTCAAAGATGGTGTCCGTCCCCTTAAGCCCCGTCAAATCGGACTCAGCATACTGAAGGAAGAGAACCCCCTCCTCCCCGGTCAGGGAGGCTTCGGTGGTCAGCTCAATCACGTCCGGTTCCTGATCCCGATATTTCTGGACACCCTTGACATCCAGCAGAAAATCACATCCCATACCGGGCCTCCATGGCAAAGGAGATCAGCCGGTCCAGCAGCTCGGCATACGGAATACCGCTGGCCTCAAAGAGCTTGGGGTACATGGAAATGGAGGTAAACCCGGGCAGGGTGTTGATCTCGTTGAAGACCATCTGCTCGTCCTGGAAGCCCACAAAGAAGTCCACCCGGGCCAGGCCGGAGCAGCCCATGGCCTGATAGACCTTGACTGCGGCCTGCCGGACCTCCTCCGCGGCCTGCTCGGAGATGCGGGCGGGAATGTACAGGGTGGAGGTGTCGGTGATATACTTGGTCTCATAGTCATAGAACTCCGCGCCGGAGTCAATCTCCCCGCAGACGGAGGCGGCGGGGGTTCCGTTGCCCAGAACAGCCACCTCCACTTCCCTGCCGTTGATGAACTCCTCCACCAGTACCTTCCGGTCAAAGCGGACGGCGTTCTCCAGGGCGGCCAGCAGGGCTTCCCGGCCCCGGGCCTTGCTCACGCCCACAGAGGAGCCGGTACCGGCGGACTTGACGAACACGGGATAGGAGAAGCGGGCCTCCACCCGATCCAGCACGGCCTCGGGCTTGGATTGCAGCTGCTCCCGGGTGACCAGCTCCCAGTCCGCCTGGCGAACCCCGGTGAGACCGGCAATCAGCTTGGTCATGCACTTGTCCATGCAAGCGGCGGAGGCGGCCACATGGCAGCCCACATAGGGGATGCCGGCCAGCTGCAGGAGACCCTGAACGGAGCCGTCCTCGCCGTTCTCTCCGTGGAGGACGGGGAAGACCACGTCGATCCGCTCCCGGACCACGTTGTCCCCCTCAAAGGAGAGCAGCCCCTGGCCGCGAATGGGAGAAATGGCGGCGGTGCGGTTGCCGGGGTGGTCCCGCCAGGAGCCGGTGGGCAGCTCGGAATAGTCCTTGCCGCCAAAGAGAATCCAGTTGCCCTCTTTGGTGATGCCCACAGGATAAATATTGTATTTTTCGGGGTCCAGATGGTTCATTACGGACTCCGCGGAGCGGAGAGAAACCTCATGCTCCGGGGAAACACCGCCGAACAGGACACAGATATTCAGCTTTTTCATGCAATTACCTCTCATTGGAAACGGGAATTGGAACGGAAATTTTATATACTATACCCGATTTCCCTGGAAAAAACAAGAACTATTTAGGGGATATCCCGGTTGATCTCCATATCCGGCTCATCCAGGCGTTCCGGATGGAGCAGGAGCTTGTGGAAATACTTGATTACCGTAGCGTAATAGAAGCCGTCCACGATTCGCTCATCCACGTTGAAGGTGTAGTCCAAATACTTCCGGGACACAGTGTTCCCCTGGTCGTCCACCTCGTTGACCCGATATTTCCGGCCAAAGGCCAGGAAGATGGGCAGATTGCCGAAGTTATACAGGTGATGATAGACCGCCGGGATGCCCAGGGAGCCCATGGAGGTAAAGAAGATGGAGCCGTGGAAGGGACTGACCTCCAGGATAAACCGGGGCAGCAGGCCGAAATAGTCCAGGAATTTCAGCAGCCAGATTACAAATTTCAGCACCACGCCGGGGATCATGCCGAACAGGGCGGTAACCCCGTCCAGACTGGAATCCAGCTCCATAGACTTCTTGGCATCGTTCAGTGTCTGGTGGTACTTGCGATAGACCTCCTCAACCGTGTCGCCGGGCTGAAGACGGACCTTGATGACGGTATCGGGAGACTCCTTGGTCATCTCCTTCTTGACAGTCATGCAGAACTGCATACCGTCCTCCCGGGTATAGATCTTCTCGCCGGAGATAAAACGGTTGATGCCGGGGTACTTGGAGACCGTACGGACATAGGCGGCCAGCAGGGCCTCCGTCATGCCGAACTGCTCAAAGCCCTTGGCCCGCTTTTCCCGGACGTACTTTTCCAGGGCGGTAATCTCCAGCTTATCCGGGAAGAAGACGTTGGCCTGGTTCCGCTCGGGCATGATGTAGGTGCCCACCACCGCGATGGGGCTGAGGCTGCGGATCTTCCGTCCGTCAAACCGGTCTCCCCAGGTGGGGTGGTATTTGCCGTCCTCCACCTTGCGAATCGCAAAGAGAAGCAGCAGCAAGGAGGCGGAAAGCAAGACTTCCGCATAGAAACGGACCCAGTCCCACAGCGACAGTTCTTCCGCAAAAAGTGAGATCATGGTAAACACCAGGAAAAAGCCGATACTGAACATACCAACCGGCACAAACAGAATCCAGTGGGGTACTATCGTCCCCTTCAACACGCTGTGGGTAAGCCAAGCCAGAACCAGAGCTGCCGCAGTAATCAGCAGCGCGTAATACCAGGCCATAAAAGCCCAGGCCAGGAAGATTGCCTCCGCCGCCAGCAGCCAGAACGGCAAAGACAGGCGGAAGAGCCGTTCCTTTCCGTTTACGGCAAGCTGATAGGCAAAGTAGACCGCGCCAAGCCCCGGCAGAACGCTGAAAAAGACGCCTATCCAAAAGTCGAGGCGATTGTCCGCTCCCTGCTCGGCGAAGCGCAGCCGCAGGAAGAAGCCCACGGCGGAAGCCAGCGCCAAAACCACCGCAATCCACACCAGCGGATTTTTCCGGGAAACTGTGTACGCAATGCGAGAATGCTTCAAGTATCTCTCCCCTTTTGATCCATTCTTGAATTTGTAAATTCAAAAACCCTCAATTTTCTCTTTTTCGTTCTCCGCTTATCAGCCCCAGCGCCTCTTCGCAGTTCTCCGCGGCCAGGGCCCGGAGATGCTGGGCAGCGGCCCGGAAATCCTCTCCCGAGGCTTGCAAAAGGCCGTCCACCATGGCACAGAGCCGTTCCGCGTCCGCCTCCTCCAGGGTGCAGCAGCGGCCCTGGCCCATGTAGTCCATGAAGCCGGCCACCTTGGGGTCATAGGACACCCCGGCAAAGGGGGTGCCCTGGGCGGCGGCGAAGATCAGGGAGTGGAGCCGCATACCCAGCACGGCATCCGCCCTGCGGATCAATCCCACGACGGCGGAGGCGTCCTGAGTCGCCGCCAGTACGGGGCAGGAGACCTGAGCCTGTTCCAAAGCCAGCTCCGCGATTCGCTGGCATACAGCCAAATCCTTTCCCGGCTCCATCGCCAGCAGAAGGGGCTTCAGGCCGTAGGTTCGGGCAGCATGGACCGCGGCGGCGGCAAAATCCGCCAAATGCCGATCCGAGCCCTCCCAGGGCCGGGGTGCCAAAATCAGCAGCCGATCCTCCGGGCCGATTTTGTCCCCCACGCCGCCGGCAGCGCACAGGGCTTCCACCCGGTCCTCCGAGGCAGGCTGTACCAAAAAAGCCATATCCGCCGTGACCCGGGTGGGAATGCCGGAGACGCCCAGCTGTTCCAGTTCCCGGGCAGAGGCGGCGTCCCGGAGCGTAATCCGGTCCACGCAGCACTGGATGGTCTTGGCCGCCCGGCGTCGGTTGGACTGCCGATGGACGGGACCAATGCCGCAGCCGAACATCATAACCCGGTTTCCCCGGCGCTTTGCCGCCCGGATGGAATGGAGATAGTACCACAGGGACCGGGAGGAGGTGGCGTCCTGGATCAGGCTGCCGCCTCCGGAGAGATAAAGCGCAGTCTGCTTCATCCGCTTCCGGAGCTTCCGGGGGCTGAAGGTGTAAATCGCCCCCACATCCGCCTCCGCGGCGGTCTCTCCCGGGGATCGGCTAGTGACATAGAGGGGAAGGTCCGGGTCCAGCTTCCGCAGCTCCTGAACCATAGCTTCCAGGATGGCGTCATCGCCGGAATTGCCCTTGCCGTAGGCGCCGCAGATCAGAATACCGTCCCGATCCCGGGCAGCAGCCCGGGCGGTCCGCCGCAGCACCGCGGCATAGATTTCCTTCTGTCTGGCCACGGTGGCGTCGATGGAGTATTTCTCCTTCGCGTCGGTATAGAGCCGGTCCGCGTAGCCCCGCATCAGATTATGGTCCCGGGCCAGGCGGATCATATAGTCCGCCAGCGTGTCCACATCCCGAGGGGTAAACAGCAGGCCGTTTACTTCATGCTCCACCAGGGAGGGGATGCCGCCCACCCGGGAAGCGATGGTGGCGCAGTGTCGGCTGGCTCCCTCCGGAAGAGCGTAGGGAAAGCCCTCAGAGATCGAGGTCAGCATATTCACGTCAATGGCGGAATAGAAGCTGTGGATATCCGTAACCCAGCCGGGGAAAAAAACCGTCCCCGCCGGACAGAGTTCCCCGGCCAGCGCCTCCATCTGGCTCCGCTGCTCTCCGTCGCCAGCGATAATCAGCCGGGAGGCGGGACAGGCTGCCACAGTTTTGGCAAAGGCCCGGATCAGGGTTCCCATGTCCTTGACCGGGTTAATGCGGGCGGCGATGCCAAAGACGGTCATGTCCGGCTCCGGCTGAATGCCCAGGCTCCGCAGATAGCTCTCCCGATCCTGGGCGGGCTCCCCCAGATCGAAAGAAACGCCGTTAGAGATTACAAAGGTCCGGTTCGGGTCAAAGCCCCGGGTGTGAAGCATATCCACAGTGGGCTGGGAGACGCCGATCCAGTAGTCCATCCGCTGCAAGGCCGACTTGTTGAGATTGCCGTAGGTCAGGGCGGCCATGGGCCTGCCCATATAGTCCCGCTTGGGATCGCTGTGAACCGTGGTGATGGTGGGCAGACCGGTGCGTTTTTTCAGCAGGCTGCCCACAAGATTCGCCCGGGCGCCATGGCAGTGGAGAATCTCAAAGCCCTCGGTCTGAACCAGCCCGGTGAGCTGCTTCACTGCGCCGGGCAAGGAGCCGGTCAGTACGCGGGTAGGAATGCCCAGCTCCTCCGCCTCCTTGGCAAAGGGGCCGTCCATAAAGCAGACCAGGAGCACCTGTTCGGTTTTTGTCAATCCGGCCAGCAGAGAGTGTACGTGGGTTTTCGCCCCGCCCACGTCGCCGCCGGAGATCATATGCAGAATCCGCATGGGCAAACCTCCCGATGCAAGTTTTCTTTCCCAGGACACAGGCGCACAAAGCGCCATTCCAATTTAGTATCATACCACGGAATTGCCCGGAATGCAAGAAAAAACAGGCTCTCCATTCGGAGAGCCTGTTGATTTGGAGTAAATCCGGAGATTAGTCCTCGTTGATGCCGATGACAACGCCGGAGCCGACGGTTCTGCCGCCCTCGCGGATAGCGAAGCGGAGGCCGTTCTCGATGGCGATGGGGGTGATCAGCTCAACGTCCATGTCGACGTTGTCGCCGGGCATGCACATCTCAACGCCTTCGGGCAGGGAGATGATGCCGGTCACGTCGGTGGTACGGAAATAGAACTGGGGTCTGTAGTTGTTGAAGAACGGAGTGTGACGGCCGCCTTCTTCCTTGGTCAGGACGTAAACCTGGCCCTTGAACTTGGTGTGGGGATGAATGGAACCGGGCTTGGACAGAACCTGGCCGCGCTCGATGGACTTCTTGTCAACGCCGCGGAGCAGAGCGCCGATATTGTCGCCGGCCTCAGCGAAGTCAAGCAGCTTGTGGA
>JAGABH010000180.1 GCA_017614755.1 Oscillospiraceae bacterium | reverse complement strand
CGGAATGATCCAGCGGTTTTTCTAATTTCAGTTCCCGGATGGCGTCCTCGAATGTTTCGCATATCGCAGTGTCCTTGCAGAACGCATTGTCGGAATCAATGCGCACTCCGCTCACGCGCCAGCCCCCGCCGTCCCGATCCAGCAGCTCTGTCTGAACGGTCCCGCTGATTGCTGTGACCCCGAGCATACCATAGAGAAAGAAAAAGAAAATGGATAGCAGAAAGACCGCAAGGAATCCGGCCCGCCGCTTTTGCGGGTGAAGCACCTGCGCCATCCGATAGCGCAGCCCCGAAGCGGAGGCGGAGAGGCAGGTGGTGAAGCCCCGGGCCGTTCCGGCGTTGCTGAGCAGCAGACCGGCATAATTCCTGCGCTGCTCTTCCTGAATCCCGCTTGTGGCCAGCTCGTCGCAGCAGAGCTCCAAATCCTCGGCGGCCTTTCTGAGCCCGGGCCAAAGCATGGGAATGAACCAACCCGCCGCACAGAGAAAGCCCAGCGTGAATTTCAACCAGTTGTCCTGACGCAGCAGATGAATGGCTTCATGGCGGAAGATCAGCCACAACGCCTCTTCACTGAATTCCCGCTGAGGCAGAACCAGACAGCTTTTCAGCAGACCGACAGACAGAGGAGAATCCACGGCGGGAGAGCGCAGGACGCTTACCTTTCCACCGGCTTTCATGTTGCCCTTAAAGCCCGCCGGCCGCACGTTCCCGGCAAAGCAGAGCGCCCGCCAGGTGGACAGAAAGAGATCACGCTCCTGTGCCGGGACGGGAACCGCATCCCGCAAAACGGTCTTTTGAAAGCGATAATGGGAGAGGAACTTCCAGGCCAGCACAGCGGCGAAGCCTGCCGCCCAAACAAGCAGGGCGATCAACAGGGCAGAACGAGGCAGACGCACAACAAACAGCGGGGCAACGAGCGTAAAATCGCGCAGCAGAAGCCGTAAAACGTAGAATAATAGATTTGGAAGCAGCCACAGCGCGGCGCAGCCCCGCGCAGAGATCCGTTTCCGCAGCAGAGGCGTCATCGCCCAGAGCAGGGCGGAATAAACAAGCGTCACCGCAAGCATCCGAAGCAGCCTTGTGAGATAAGAGAAGAACAGCCCTAAAAAGAAAGATAATAAGAGAAGCGAAAAAAATACGCCGGGGAGCGCTTGCGGGTAATACTCCGGCGCAAAGCGGTTTTGGCTTCGAGAAACAGCGCGATAGAAAGCAAACATCAGCAGCGTAAACGCACCAAGTCCCAGCGCGTACAGCAGCAGGGACCCCAGCCGGGATAAAAAGTCAATCATTTCAGTTCCTCATTTCTTCGTGCGTGGGAGAGAACACAATTCAAAATCACGCGTACATGCGTAACAGACGTAACGGAGCCTGCGGCCCAAAACCTCCCCTGCCAAGGGGAGGGGGACCGGCGAAGCCGGTGGAGGGATCGGCATCTCGCACGTACCCAGCCCGCAGGTGTTTTCAACTGGCAATTTGAAAACACCTCAAATTGTCAATTCTCAATTCTTAATTCTCAATCGTCAGCAGTTTTCCATCGGTCAGGTACACGGTGGGATCGCCTGTTTCATTGCCATTTTCATCCAGTTTATAGACCGCGACGGCGTGGGAGAAGATTTTCAGCAGCTTCTTTTCTCCGTCCGAGCGGGTCAGGGTCACGAGATAATCTCCCCCTGTGTACGACAGTATATTGTATGAAGACAGTCTATGGTTGTCTTTCCACAGCATTTGCTCCAGCTTCACGTCCCGCAGCTGGCACTCGATGCTTTCCAAAACGGTCGGGTCCGTGGACTCTTCTCTGTGGGAAGTAATTCGAGGAAACTGGACGGCGCTAATCGACCAGCCCTCGTCCAGAAATACGTTTTGAACGGTTCCGACTTCTTCCCGGATACCGATTGCACCGGAAAAGAAGATCACCAGACCTGCGATAAGCCCGAGAAAGAGCAGGTCAAGCCCCGCAAGCTCACCCTCCCGGCGCTTGGGCCGCAGGACCCGCTTCAGCCGGTAGCGGAAGCCCCGGGCGGAGGCGGAGAGACAGGAGGTAAAGCCCCGTTCGCTGCCGGGGGTTTGGAGCAGCAGACCGGCGTAGTTCCTGCGCTGCTCCTTTCCCATCCCCTCGGTGACCATCTCGTCGCAGCAGAGCTCCAGGTCCTCTGAGACAAATTCCATTCCAAACCAGAGAGAGGGGATAAACCACCCGGCGGCGCAGAGCAGGGACAGGGATAACTTGGTGCTGATGTCGCCGTGGAGCAGGTGGACGACCTCATGCCGCAGAATCAGCGCCAGCTCGTCCCGGCTGTAGGCCCGGTCCGGCAGCACCAGGAAGGTGTTTTTCTTTGTCAGGCCGATGGTGAGGGGCGTGGAGACCTCCGGGGATCGGAGCATGTGCCGGTGATCCAGAATGGCCTCCACCTGTCGGCACTGACTGTAATAGGCGCTCTTCCTTCGCTTTGCCAGCCCCTGTGCGGACGGGGCAAGGGATTGATAGACCTCTGCGAGAAGCCCGTATTCCCAGGACTCCGCCCGGACCGCGTGTTCCAGAATGCGCTTCCGATAAAACAGATGGGAGAGCAGCCGCCACAGCATCACCCCGCAGACCCCGGCCAGCCAGGTCCAGAGCATGATCCGCAGGGCGGAGCGGGGGAGACGGATCACGAAAAAGGGCTCCCACTCAAACTTCCATGCCCCAAAATAGGTGTCAAGATAGCCCGCAAGGCCGGGCAGGACCCAAAAGCCCGCGCAGGTCCGGGCGGAGAAGTGGCGACGCAGCCGCGGCGTCAATAACAGCAACAGGACGGTCAGCAGGAGCAGGATACACAGCAGCGAGAAGGCCTCGTTCAGGACCTGACCTGTCTTGGATGGGCGCAGCGGAATCAACAGCGCAAAAACCAAAAAGCAGACAGGAGCCCATTCAACGTACCGATCCGGTGCGTATTGGAGCCCCATGGATCGAAATCTGCTTCGGTCCACCGCGATCATGCCCGCAGCCATCAGACCGACTACCACTGCCACAACGAGGCGGAAGAGAATCTGTTCCAGCGCGGTCACAGCCTTCCCTCCTCCAGCATTTTGCGCAGCTCATCCAGATCCTCTTTGGAGAGGCCGGAGGCGGTCAGGGCCGAGGCGAAGGCGGACATGGAGCCGCCGAAGAGCTGGTCCACAAAGCGCTTGCTCTGCCGGGCCTGGTAGTCCTCCCGGGCCACCAGGGGCGTGTAGACGCTGGACCGGCCCTGCTTCTCAATGCGCACGAAGCCCTTGTCCGCCAGCCGGGTCAGCAGGGTCAGCAGGGTGGTCTGGGCCATGGGGCGGATCTTGCGCATCTCTTCTTCCACGACTGCCCGGGGCACCGGCGCCCGGCAGTTCCAAAGCAGCTGCATGACCTCCAGCTCCGCGTCGGGCAGCTTGACTTTCCGATCAAACATAGAATCATTCTCCTCTACTCTTGTAGTGTAAACGTATTCTACAACAGTAAAGTAAATTTGTCAAGTGTATTTTAACAGAAACAGAATCCGGTCCCTGCGAACAGAGACCGGAAAAATATTTCAAAATGTTTTTTGTTTGTAATATTTTTGTAACATCTGTGTGCTACGATAGTTCGGAGAGCGGGCCGGCGCGAATGAATTGACGCGGGGCGCCATGAATTGGCTTTGCTATGATTTCTCGCTGTGCTCCATGATTTGAATTGCGCCGCTATGCCCCGCAGGGCAATTCATGTGCGTCTGCACGATTCATGTCTCCATGCAATTCACACACCGCAAGGCGCAATTCATCGGGGCGGCTGCGCCGCCCCGATCCCCCGCATTTTTCCGGCCGGGGCGGTATCGGTGACGTCACCGCCCACGATCCGGCCATCCAGAACGAAGACGGTGGCGTAGACCGGGCCTTCGGCGTCGGCAGCGTTGAGCACCTCGTACACATACCGCGTTGCCTGGCGTCCCGCGTACTGGGTCAGGTCGAAGCCCTGAGATTTTTGCAGCTCGTTGTAGCGGCGGAACACCTCGGTGTCCTCCGCCGGGATTTTGACGGACTGAGTTTGAATCGGCTCCGCGTTAACCTGCCAGCCCTGTTGGGTGATGTAGGCCACCCGGGCCTCGTTGGTTTCCCCGTTCCGGGCGTCCGCCGCCTCCGGGGTTCCGGTTTTTACCGCTGCCAGCACCGCCCCCAGCACCAGCACCGCAATGACCAGCGTTACAAGAGCCGCCAGCTTGGTTTTGGAGACCTTGGTTGTTATCACAAACACGATTGATACTCCCTTTCATCCATGATGTCTGGTGCAGTATATGGCTTCCGAAACCGGGTTATTCCACGATCCGCAGCGCCGGCGATCTGCCGGCCGATCCAGGAGAAAAGATGGTAAGATTAGATAAATTCCTGTCTGACGCCGGGCTTGCTTCCCGGCGGGAGCTGAAAACCCTTTTGAAAACCGGAACGGTTACCGTGAACGGTAAACCTGTTGCCGACGGGGCCGCCAAGCTGGATCCCGAAACCGACCGGGTATGCGTTCATGGGGAGCCCGTGGAGGGGCCTCGGCGGGTGGTGCTGCTGCTCCATAAGCCGGCAGGCTATGTGACTTCTACCGAGGACCCCCGGGACCGAACCGTCATGGAGCTGATTCCTTCCGCCCTTCGGCGGCAGAAGCCCGTCCCTGTGGGCCGGCTGGACAAGGAGACCGAGGGTCTGCTGCTGCTCACCAACGACGGAGACCTGGCCCACCGGCTGATCTCCCCGAAGCACGGGGTAGAGAAGCGGTACTATGCCCGCCACGAGGGGACGGCCTCCTTGGAGGATGTGGAAGCCTTCGCCGCCGGCCTGACGCTGAAGGACGGAACCCTTTGCCGTCCTGCCGTTCTCCGGCCCCTGGGCCCGGGGGAGAGTGAGATCACCGTCACCGAGGGCAAGTATCACCAGGTTCGCCGCATGATGGCCTCCCGGGGCATGACCGTCACCTATCTCCGCCGGGAGCAGGAAGGCCCCCTGGGCCTGGATGGCCTCGCCCTTGGCGAGACCCGGGAGCTGACGGAGGAGGAAATTGCGGCGCTCTGTGCGCTGTGAACGGTGGCGCTGCGCCATGATTTCTCGCTGCGCTCCACGAATTGACTTGCGCCTTTATGCCCCGCAGGGCAAATCATGTCCCTGGAATCTCGCGCCTATACAAATTCCACAAAACCGAAATGTTGACATATTCAGTAAAAACCACCGGCCTGTTTTGGCTGAAATTGGCCACATCGCCGGATTTATTGTCTTTTTGCATAAAAAAATCTCCAATATTTTACGGAAAATACCAAATAGCTCTTGCAAAATCGGAAAAAATCGGGTATGATATAGCGCGGAAGTTGTATAAAACCTCAGACGACAGGAGCGCGATACTATGACGAATCATATCTTTTCAGACGTGATCCAGCAGATGAAGGCTGCCACGGACCGCCAGATCGGCGTAATTGACGCCGAGGGTACCGTTGCCGCCTGTTCGGACGCCGATCAGGTAGGGGTCAAGTACCCCAAGCTGGCTCGGGTGGTGGCCCTTTCCGACGACCAGGCCGTGCATTTTTCCGGCAAGACCGTCCGGGCCCTGTCCAGTTTCGGCGGCAGCTTTGATTACGCCGTTTTTGTGAACGGAGACGACGAGCTGGCCCACAGCCTTTGCCTGATGGCCCAGGTGGCCCTGAACTGCACCAAGATTTATTACGAAGAGAAGCATGACAAGGCTACCTTTGTTAAGAATATCATCACCGACAACATCCTTCCCGGCGACATCTACATCCGGGCCAAGGAGTTGCACTTTGCCGCCGACCAGAACCATACTGTCTTCCTGATCCGCCAGAGCGGCACCGTGGACGTGGGCATTGTGGACGTGCTGCAAAACCTCTTCCCCGACCGGCAGCAGGACTTCGTGATTTCCATCAACGAGACCGACGTGGCGGTGGTGAAGAGCGTCAGCGCCGAGGTGGAGCAGACGGAGCTCATGGCCCTGGCTGCCAGTATGGAAGAGGCGCTCAAGAGCCAGCTCTTTGTGAAAACCATCATCGGCATCGGCGGCGTGGCGGAGCACCTGCGGGAGCTGGCAGACTCCTACAAGGAGGCCCAGGTCGCCATCGAGGTGGGCAAGGTCTTCGACACCGAGAAGACGGTCATCACCTACGAAAACCTGGGCATCGGCCGGCTGATTTACCAGCTGCCCACCACCCTATGTGAAATCTTCCTTGGAGAGGTCTTCAAGAAGAACTCCATCGACACCCTGGATCAGGAAACCCTCTTCACCATCAACAAGTTCTTTGAGAACAATCTGAACGTCTCCGAGACCTCCCGCAAGCTCTTTGTCCACCGGAACACCCTGGTCTACCGGCTGGAGAAGATCAAAAAGCTCACGGGCCTGGACCTCCGGGAGTTCGACCACGCCATCATCTTCAAGGTGGCCCTGATGGTCAAGAAGTATCTGGCTTCCCGGGATAATAAGATGTTCTGAATCAGGAGTAAAATATGATCGAATTTCGTAACGTCACCAAGGTCTATACTGCCGGCAACCGCGCCCTGGAGGGCGTGAGTCTGCACATAGACGACGGAGAGTTTGTTTTTCTGGTGGGTCCCTCCGGTTCCGGCAAGTCCACCATCATCAAGCTGCTGACTGCGGAGCTGGAGCCCACCTCCGGTTCCATTGAGGTCAACGGCTACCGGCTGGAATCCATCAAAAAGCGCCAGATTCCCTATCTGCGCCGGACCGTCGGCGTCATCTTCCAGGATTTCCGCCTCATCGAAAACAAGTCCGTCTTTGAAAACGTAGCCTACGGTATGCGGGTGGTAGGCGCCTCCGCCAAGGAAATTCAGGCCCGGGTGCCCTACGTGCTGGACCTGGTGGGCCTGGAGAACCGGGGCCGCCGTCTGCCCCACGAGCTTTCCGGCGGCGAGCAGCAGCGTGTGGCCATCGCCCGGGCGCTGGTAAACAACCCGGCTATGATCGTGGCCGATGAGCCCACCGGCAACCTGGACCCCCAGCGCTCCTACGAGATTATGATGCTCCTGGAGTCCATCAACGCCCTGGGAACCACCGTTATGGTGGTGACCCATGAGCAGGAGCTGGTCAACCGCTTCACCAAGCGGGTTATTGCCATCAACGAGGGCAAGGTTATCAACGACGGAATGGACGGGTACTATTTCAATGAAGAGACTTAGAAAGATGGGATACCTCTTCAAGGAGGGTATCCGCAATATGTTCACCCACGGCTTCATGTCCTTTGCGGCAGTCTGCGTTACTGTGGCCTGCCTGGTCATCATCGGCGGCTTCTCCCTGATTATCTACAATCTGAGCCTGTTTGTCTCCGATATGGAGCAGCAGAACCGGATCCTGGTCTATGTGGAAGAGACCTATGACACCGGCGAGGCCAAGTCCGTGGGCTCCAGGATCAATATGGTGGAGAACGTCCGGGAGGCGGTTTTCATGTCCCGGGAAGAGGCCGGCAAGCGCTTCATCGAGCAGCAGGGGGGCGACGATGCCTACGACGGCATTGACTCCTCCACGTTCCGGGATCGTTTCATCGTCACCCTGGAGGACAATTCCAAAATGCAGGAGACGGTGGAGCAGCTCCGCAAGATCGAGGGCGTGGCGATGATCTCCGACCGGCCGGAGCTGGCTGAGGGCATTACCACCATCCAGCGTATCCTGAACATCGCTTCCGTGGCGATTATCCTGGTGCTGCTGGTGGTCTCCCTGTTTATGATCTCCAACACCATCAAGCTGGCCATGTATGACCGGCGGGATGAGATTGCCATTATGAAAATGATCGGCGCAACCAACCGCTTCATCCGCTTCCCTTACTTTGTGGAGGGCTTCCTGATCGGTGTGATTTCCGGCGCGGCAGCCTTCTTCATCGAGTGGGGGCTCTACGATCTGCTTGCCACCCGCATCACCCAGATGCAGAGTATGCAGCTGTTCAACATCGTTCCGTTCCAAGAGGTGTTCCTGCCCATGGTCCTGACCTTCGGGGCAGCGGGACTGTTTGTGGGTATGTTCGGCTCCGTTATGTCCATCCGGAAATTCCTGGACGTGTGATTCTTTGTCGAGGGAGGTACGAATACTATGTATAAGCACCGTCGTCTTATCGTATCCGTCATCGCCGGCGTGCTGGTTCTGCTGATGGTTGGCGGCATTATCCTGTCCGCTTCCGCCGAGAGCTCCAGCACCATCAAGTCCCGCATTGAGTCCCTGAAGAAGCAGGAAAAGGAAATTGCCTCCGAAAAGCAGGAGGCCAGGGAGCAGCGGGAGTCCAACGAGTCGGATATTCTGAACCTGGTGGAGCAGAAGGATCAGATCGATCAGCAGATCAAGCTGACCCAGGACTCCATCGAGACCAAAAACGAGATCATTCAGGAGTACAGCCTCCTGATTGCCGAAAAGAACAACGAGCTGGGGGACGCCCTGAACGCCCGGGACGACCTCAACCAGCACTATCGGGTCCGCATCCGGGCTATGGAGGAGAAGGGCAAGCTGACCTATTGGTCCATCCTCTTCAAGGCCAACAGCTTTGCCGACCTGCTGGACCGGGTGGAGATGATTAACGAGATTGCCCGTTCCGACGCCAGGATGATCGACCAGATTCAGCAGACCGCCCAGCAGATTGAGATCGTTCGCCAGGAGCTGGCTGCGGAAAAGGTGGAAATGGAGGAGGCCAAGGAGTCTCTGGCCGCCGAGCAGGCGGAGCTGGAGTCCCAGCGGGCTGAGGCCGACGCCCTGATGGCGGAGCTCATGGAAGACCATGAGGAGTATGCCGCGCTGGAAAAGCAGTACGAGGAAGAGCAGGCTGCCCTGCTGGCCAAGATCGCCTCGGAGCAGACCAAGTATCAGGAAGCCGTTGCGGCCGAGGAAAAGGCCCGCCGAGAGGCGGAGGCTGCCGCCAAGGCCCGGGAGCAGGCCGCTGCCGACCGGGAGAATGAGGCTTCCGGCGGCGGAAGCTCCTCCGGCGGAGGCAGCTCCTCCGGCGGTTCCTACAACGGCGCGGTCAGCAGCTACGGCTTCAGCTGGCCCTGCACCGCCCGGAATATCACCTGTCCCTTCGGGCCCCGCTACCATCCCATCACCCACGTTTACAGCAACCACAGCGGCATGGACATCGGCGCCAGCTACGGCTCGCCCATCTATGCCTGTGCCTCCGGCACCGTGACCACCGCCACCTACGGCACGGCCTACGGCTACTATGTGACCATCAACCACGGCAACGGCTTCTCCACGCTCTACGGCCACATGACCCGCTACACGGTCAAGGCCGGACAGTATGTGACCCGGGGCGAGATCATCGGCTATGTGGGCAGCACCGGCTGGTCCACCGGCCCCCATCTGCACCTGACCATGTACTACAACGGCGCCCTGGTCAATCCGTTGACCTACCTGCCTGCCGGCGGATACTTTGTCTGATTCCAGTGCAAAGAAGGTTCGTGACTCATGTATAAACATCGTCGTGTAATTGTTTCCGTAATTGCCGGGCTGCTGGCTCTGCTGATGATCGGGGGCGTCGTTCTGTCCGCCGCCGCAGAGAGCTCCAGCACCATCAAGTCCCGCATTGAGTCCCTGAAAAAGCAGGAGAAGGAAATCGCCGCCGAAAAGCAGGAGGCCAGGGAACAGCGGAAGTCCAACGAGTCGGATATTCTGGACCTGGTGGAGCAGAAGGATCAGATCGATCAACAGATCAAGCTGACCGAGGACTCCATCGAAACGAAAAATGAGATCATTCAGGAGTATACGCTTCTGATTGCGGAGAAGAATAATGAGCTGGGAGACGCCCTCAATGAGCAGGACGAGCTCAACCAGCATTTCCGGACCCGCCTGCGGGCCATGGAGGAGAAGGGAAACCTGACCTATCTGTCCATTATCTTCCAGGCCAGCAGCTTCGCCGATCTTCTGGACCGGGTGGAGATGATTAACGAAATCGCCCGTTCCGACGCCCGGATGATCGATCAGCTCCAGGATGCCGCGCAGCAGATTGAGCTTGCCCGGCAGGAGCTGGCCGCCGAAAAGGTGGAAATGGAGGAGGCCAAGGAGTCCCTGGCCGCCGAACAGGCGGAGCTGGAGGCCCGGCGGGCCGAGGCCGACGCCCTGATGGCGGAGCTCATGGAAGACCATGAGGCATTCGCCGCCCTGGAAAAGAAATACGAGGAAGAAGAGGCGGCCCTGCTCCAGCAGATTGCCGCTGAGCAGAAAAAGTACCAGCAGGCCGTGGCGGCGGAGACCGCTGCCAGCAGTTCTTCCTACAACGGCGGTACCAGCAGCTCCGGCCTGGGCTGGCCCTGCACGGCCCGGGGCATCACCAGCCCCTTCGGCCCCCGGTATCATCCTACCCAGCACTATTACAGCAATCACAGCGGTATTGATATCAACGCCAGCTACGGCGCGCCCATCTATGCCTGCGCCTCCGGCACCGTGACCTCCGCCACCTACAGCGATGTCTTTGGCTATCATGTGCGGATCAGCCACGCCAACGGCTTCCTCACCCTCTACGGCCACATGACCCGCTACACCGTCAAGGCCGGCCAGCACGTGGAAAAGGGTGAGATTATCGGCTACGTGGGCAACACCGGCTGGTCCACCGCCCCCCACCTGCATCTGACGGTCTATCGCAACGGCACGTTGGTCGACCCGCTGAACTATCTCCCCTCCGGCTGGTATTACGCCTGATCCGGCAGGGCGGAAGGATAGGACGAGCCAACTGCTCGTCCTATCTTACTATGTACAGGAATCGAGGAAACACAAATGGAACCCTTTTACAATGATTATGAACGGAGCCCGGAGGCTCCTGTCCGGGTGGTGACCAAAACCCGGGTCTGGCCCATCGTCGTGGCTGCGGTGATTGCCTCTCTGGCCACGCTGGCCGGCTGCTTCATCGGCATAGGTTTGGGCTTCCGCTCCAACCGGGAGAATATAACGCCCCAGCCTACCAAGCCCGCCGTTCAGACTTCCTCTGACACGGAAGCCTGGGAGAACAAGCTCTCCCAGATCAAGGATATGATCGACGTCTATTTCATCGGCGACGTGGACGAGGGCAAGCTGGCCGATGCGGCCGCCGCCGGAATGATTGACGGCCTGGGGGACGAGTGGAGCTATTATATCTCCGCCGAGGACTACGCCGCCTATGAGGAGAGTGTTACCAACTCCTATGTGGGAATCGGCGTCACCATCACCACGGAAAACGTGGAAAAGGGCGTGGAGATTGTGGACGTGACCCCCAACAGCCCCGCCTTTGCCGCCGGGCTGGAGATCGGGGACCTGATCCTGGCCGTGGAGGGCGTTCCCGTGCTGGACGGCTCCGAGGAAGCCATCGACCTGTCCGAGGCCAAGAACCGGGTTCGGGGCGAGGAAGGCACCGACGTCACCATCACGGTCTCCCACAACGGCGAGGCCCGGGATGTGGTTATCACCCGTGCGAAGATCAAGACCGTCAATGTCACCCTGGAAATGTTGGACAATGGGCTGGCGCTGATCCGCATCAGCAACTTTGAGCAGGACGCCGCCAAGGACGCCATTGCCGCCATTGAGGAGGCCAGAGGCCGGGGCGCGAAGGCCCTGATCTTCGACGTGCGCTTTAATCCCGGCGGCTACAAGCATGAGCTGGTGAAGCTGCTGGACTATCTGCTGCCTGAGGGTCCGCTGTTCCGCAGCATAGATTACCGGGGCAAGGAGAGCGTGGACCAATCCGACGCTGCTTTCCTGGATATGCCCATGGCGGTGCTGGTGAACTATGAGTCCTATTCCGCCGCGGAGTTTTTCCCCGCCGCCCTCCAGGAGTACGGCGCTGCCACCATCATCGGCGAGCAGACCTACGGCAAGGGCCGGTTCCAGACCGCGATGAAGCTGGACGACGGCTCCGCCATCAACATTTCCATCGGCCAGTACACCACCCCCAACGGCGTCAGCTTGGTGGGGAAGGGCATCACCCCCGATATTCTGGTGGAGCTCACCGACGAGCAAAAGCGGGATCTCTATTACAGCCGCCTGGACAAGGCTGAGGACGCCCAGCTGCAAAAGGCCATCGAAGTGCTGACGAAGCCGTAAGGACGGCCCCCTGCCGTCCGAGGGATCAAGAATCAGGGATCAGAGCCTGTAGGGGCGGCAGCCAATACCCTTCATGGGTATTG
>JAGABH010000179.1 GCA_017614755.1 Oscillospiraceae bacterium | reverse complement strand
TGGCCTCGCAGTGCTCCACATAGAAGCGCATGTCATTGCCGGGGCTGTTGCCGGTAATCATGTTCATGCGTAGCGCATCAGAGCCGTAGCGTTCGATCATCTCCAGGGGGTCAATGCCGTTGCCCAGGCTCTTGGACATCTTGCGGCCCTTGTCGTCCCGCACCAGGCCGTGGATCAGAACCATGTGGAAGGGGGGCATTTTGGTATGCTCACAGGCGGAGAAAATCATCCGGGCAACCCAGAAGAAAATAATGTCGTAGCCGGTAACAAGCACGTCGGTGGGATAGAAATATTCCAGATCCGGGGTCTTCTCCGGCCAGCCCAAAATTTCAAACGGCCAGAGGGCGGAGGAGAACCAGGTGTCCAGCACGTCGGGGTCACGCTCAATGCGCTTACTGCCGCACTTCTCGCAGCACACGGCATCCTCTCTGGAGCAGGTCATATGCCCGCAGTCGGCGCAGTACCAGACAGGAATCTGATGGCCCCACCAGAGCTGGCGGGAAATACACCAGTCCCGGACGTTCTCCATCCAGTTGGTATAGGTCTTGGTGAAGCGCTCGGGGACAAACCGGGTCTCCCCCTCCTTCACCACCCGCAGGGCCTCCTTGGCAAGGGGCTCCATTTTCACGAACCACTGGGCAGAGATGATGGGCTCCACATCGTTGTGGCAGCGGTAGCAGGTGCCCACATTGTGGGAATAGTCCTCGGTCTTTTCCAGCAGGCCCTGGGCCTCCAGGTCGGCCACCACGGCCTTCCGGGCCTCGTAGCGATCCATGCCGCAGTACTTGCCGCCGTTTTCGTTGATCTTGCCATCGTCGGCAATGACCTTGATGGATTCCAGATTGTGGCGCAGGCCCACCTCAAAGTCGTTGGGGTCGTGGGCGGGAGTCATCTTGACGCAGCCGGTGCCGAAGTCCATTTCCACGTAGTCGTCCGCCACAATGGGGATTTCCCGGTTCATCAGGGGCAGAATGCAGGTCTTCCCCACCAGATGGCTATAGCGCTCATCGTTGGGGTTCACAGCCACGCCGGTATCGCCCATCATGGTCTCCGGACGGGTAGTGGCCACCACCAGGCAGCCGCTGCCGTCAGTCAGAGGATAGCGCATATGCCACAGGTGGCCGGGCTTGTCCACATATTCCACTTCGGCGTCGGACAGAGCGGTGCGGCAGTGGGGGCACCAGTTGATGATGCGGCTGCCCTTGTAGATGAGGCCCTTCTCATAGAGGCTGACAAAGACCTCGCGGACTGCCTTGGAGCAGCCCTCGTCCATGGTGAAGCGGGCCCGGTCCCAGTCGCAGGATGCGCCGAGCTTTTTCTGCTGCTCCACGATGCGGTTTCCGTATTTATGCTTCCAATCCCAGACCTTCTCCAGGAACTTCTCCCGGCCCAGGTCATAGCGGGTCAGACCCTCCTTGCGGAGCTCCTCCTCCACTCTGATCTGGGTGGCGATGCCGGCATGATCCACGCCGGGAACCCAAAGGGCAGCATAGCCCTGCATCCGCTTGAAGCGGATCAGGATGTCCTGCATAGCCGCATCCATGGCGTGACCCATGTGGAGCTGGCCGGTGACGTTGGGGGGCGGCATGACGATGGTAAAGGGCTTCTTGTCCGGGTCTCGTCTGGTCTTGAAAAAGCCGTTGTCCTGCCAGAATTGGTAGATTCGATCCTCCACCTGTTTGGGGTCGTAGGTCTTTGGGAGTTCTCTTGCCATAATCATTCTCCTTTCCGAAATGAAAAACCGCCCTGAACAATTGCTCAGGGCGGCATAGTTATACCGCGGTACCACCTGAATTCCCGACAAGGTCGGGCACTCTTGCCTCTGTAACGGGAGGACCCGTTCCGGCTTGATGATTTCTGCCGGACCGCTCCGAAGCGACCTTCCGTTCCCGCCGTCAGGGCTTGCACCAACCGCCCTGTCTCTGCACCCTGCAAAGGAACGTACTCCTCTTCCTCACTGCGTGTTATACCGCATTTTAGCGGAAAAGCGTCCGTTTGTCAAGAGGGCACTTCCCTTTTTTCAGCCGATTTCAGAATAAATATTTTTAGGGGCTTGCATAATGTCCGGATTTTTACTATAATGACCCCGAAAATTTGAATCTGCGTACCTGCCGCCGGGAAACGATTTCCCGCAGCGTCGAAAACGGAGGGTCTGTTTATGCCAAGTCATCACAGCGGAAGCTCTCATTCCAGCTCTTCCCATTCCTCTCATTCTTCGCATTCCGCTCACACTTCCCATCACTCTTCTTCCAGTCATTCCAGCTTCTCCCGGAGCTATTCAAGCTCCTCCGGTTCCTCCTGGGGTTCCTTCCGGGGCTCTTCCAGGAACGCTTCCAGCGGCCCCTCCCGCCACAGCGGAACCAGACGGAGCTATGCTTCCGGCTATCGCTCCCGCTATGTCCGTGACGGCTCTCTGGGCTCCATTATCCACCGGGACAGAACCAACCAGCCCAGGGGTTATGTCGCGGTGCAGCACAGCGGCGCAACCCCCGTTAACCACTACTGCGTCCACCACAACTATCTCTATTACCCCTTTGACTGGACTGACGCAGAGACCGGAAAGGCCTATAAAAAGGGCTACTACGACGAAGACGGTCAGTATTACCAGCACGTGGCTTTCCGGGAGGATGGAAAATACAAGGACGTCCTCTGCCAGTGTGAATACTGCGACACCACCACCAAAATTGACTGGTCTGAGGGCGGTTCCCTGATCTGTCCCCAGTGCGGCGGCACCATGAAGCTCCTCTCTACCCTGGATGAATACACCAGGGATCCGAACTATGAGACCGTCCTCCAGTCGGGGGTCTATGAACCCGTGGGTTCTTACAGCTCCGACCGGGCGCCCTCGAAGCTGGTCAAAATCATTCCCATTATTATAGTCGCGCTGTTCTATCTATTGAGCGCTGGGGTCTTCGACAGCAGTTCCAGAAGCTCCGGTGAGCCGGAAATCGGTTACCGCGGGAATGACGGCATGGTCTATTATGGCAACGGAACCTGGGTAAAAAACGGAAACTGGGATGATTTTAACGAAACCCAGCTTTCGCCTGAAGGCGAACCGGGTGAAAACCTGGCTCTCTACAACCCGGACCTCTTCGGTTATGAGATTTATCTGTGTGAAACCGCCTCCGGGGCCTATGGAATCACGGATTTGAATTCCGGTACCCGGACACTGGTTTGGGACGATTCCGAGGAAAGCTACTACGACCGGGACACTGAGCTCTGGGCCTGGTATAACACCGACGTTACGCCAAGTCTCTGGCAGTATTGGTATGAACCGATCTCCGGAGATTACGGCGACTACGGCTGGATGGAATACGAGGGCGGCGTTTGGTACATTGAGGCCAATGCCGGAAACTGGATACCGGTTCCCGATCGTTACGATACCAGCTCGCTGTGGCATATCGATTACAACCCGGCAGACTGAACCCATAAGAACAACCCTCTGCGGAAATGCTTTCAAAGCAATTCCGCAGAGGGTTAATTTCTTAGCTACACCTTCATCACGTAGAACACCACCGCAAGCACGATCAGGGCAAGGCCAAGGAGCTTGATGATGGTTTTGCCCACCTTGAGGCCAACGATAACCAGAATGATTGCCACCACGGAGGTAGGAAGTGCGGCGGTATAGGTTTTGAACAGATCTGCGATCCAGTTAATAAAGTCTTTCATTACACGTTCCTTACAATGGGATAGATTTTAAATACCAAGGAAGAAGGTCACAGTGGCAACGACCGAAATTCCAATGCCAATGAAGACCAGCTTCTTGTTTTTGGAGCGATTGCCGCTGGTCCAGACAAACAAGGAAACCAGGGCCAGCGCAATGGTAACAGGATGCGAGGAGAGGAAATCCATTTCATAGCCTCCTTACAGATTTGCGTCCGCCCAGAGCCAGGCATAACGGTCCCGGACGGTTTCAATAAACTCCCGCACAAGCTGGGGCAAGGCCGCCAGCCCGGCTGCATCCAGATCCCGTTCGCCGTCCAGCAGACGAACCCGGACCTTCCGCTCCGGCAGGAAACAGAAGCCGTGATTGGCAGAGTCCGCAAAGGCTTCCGGGGTCTGGAAGAGAGTCAGCTTGTCCTTGCAGGGCTGGGAGGCATAGGGACAGAAGGCGGTGCAGTTGCCGCACTCGTTGCAAAGTGCGTCCAGATGCAGAATCTGGGCAGAGCCGTCCGGCAGGGTGAGGGATACGTTGGCCCGGTTGGGACAGACATCCACGCAGTTCTCGCAGACGGTATTGCAGTGCAGGCAGCGTTTTCCCTCCCGTTCCGCCTCCCCGGCGGCGGCCAGAATGCCCTTCCGGGCAACGGCCTCTTCCCGGGCAATCCGGGAGGAGGCGGGCAGCTCAAAACTGTGCGCCTCGCCGAGAACCGCCTCCGCAAAGCGGGCCGCATCGGCAATTCCTTCCACCACGGTGGCAGGACCTCGTAGGGCGTCGCCGCCTGCATAGACGTTTTCCGCGTTGGTGCGGAAGGCGGGACGGCCCTTGCCATCCAACTCCACCCCGGCAGCCTCGAAGACAGCAGGATCGATCTGCTCGCCCACAGCGGAGATTACCAGGTCGCAGGGAAGCTCTGCGTATTCCCCGGTGGACACCGGGCTCCGGCGGCCGGAGGCATCCGGCTCGCCCAGCTTCATTTTTTCATAGACCAGCTTGCCCTTCTCCTGCCTCGCCGGGGCAGCCAGCTCCAGGAAGCAAACGCCGTCGGCAATGGCAAGCTCCAACTCCTGAGGATCGGCGGGCATATAGCGCTTGGTGCGGCGATAGACCAGCGTAACGGACTTTGCCCCGCTGCGAATCGCCAGCCGGGCAGCGTCCATGGCGGTATTGCCGCCGCCAATCACGGCCACATGGCCCAATGCTTCCGTGTCCGTTCCGGACTTCCGGGCCTTCATCCAGGAAATCACGGGCCGGACGTTTCCGGGAAGCTCCAGGCGGCCCGGCTTCCAGGCACCCACAGCGTAGAAAATGTGGGTGTAGCCCTGGGCCTTGAGCTCCGCCGCGGAAGGCGCCTCGGTATCCGTTTTGATCTCCGCGCCGTAGGCGGCAATCAGGGCGGCGTCCCTGTCGATGGCTTCATCGGAAATCCGGAAGCCGGGAATCACCTGCCGAACAATGCCGCCCAGCCTGGCCTCCCGCTCAAAGACGGTGCAGGCCACGCCGGCCCGACTGAGGAAATACGCCGCCGCCATACCTGTGGGGCCGCCGCCTACGATGGCCACACGCTTGCCGGGGACGGTCTCGGGCTTCCGGATGGATTGCATCAGCGCGTCAAAGCCCTTTTCCGCAGCCAGCAGTTTCACCACCCGAATCTGGACGGGATCATCATAGAAGCCGCGGGAGCATTTGCTCATGCACCGGTGGGCGCAGATGGTTCCTGTGATAAACGGCAGAGGGTTCTTCTCCACGATCAGCCGCAGGGCCTCGTCGAAGCGTCCCTTATCGCAGAGCTCCAGGTATTCGGGGATATCCTGATGGATGGGACAGCCCCCCTGGCAGGAAGCCTCAAAACAGTTGAACCAGGGCACCGGCTCCTCCGATTTCCGGCTGGACAGCGGCTTGACGGGCTTGACATGGCGGGGATCGGTATGGCAGGCCTCGCTCAGGGCGGCAATCGCCGCCGTGTCGGTGCCGGAGAAGGGACGGAAGGGCAGCGGCTTCACCTTTTCACAGAGCTGGACCAGACGGTTGTAGCCGCCGGGCTTCAAAATGGTGGTTGCCACGGTGATGGGCCAGATCCCGGCGGAGAATATCTTGTCACAGTTGAAGTAATCCGCGCCGCCCGCAAAGGAGATTCGCATCGTGCCGCCAAACTGCCGGGAAATCCGGCTGCACATTTCGATGGTCAGCGGGAAAAGGGCCCGGCCGGACATATACATCTCATCGTTGGGCAGTTCCCCCCGAGTGGTATCTACGGGGAAGGTATTGGAGAGCTTGAGGCCGAATTCCAAGCCCTTTTCCCCTGCCAGCGCCCGAAGCCGCTCAAACATGGGAACGGCGTCCGCCCACTGAAGGTCCTCGTTGAAGTGATGCTCATCAAAGACCACGTAGTCGTATCCCATCTTGTCCAGAGTGTCCCGGGCAGTCCGGTAACCAAGGATGGTGGGGTTGCACTTGACAAAGGTATGCAGGTGCTTTTCCGAAATCAAGTAGGTCGCGATCCGCTCGATTTCATCCGGCGGGCAGCCGTGGAGCGTGGAAAGCGTAACAGACCGGGAAACCCGGGGGCTGATAGAATCTATGAACGCATCGTGGTCAGGGAACAAGGCCTTCAGAACCCGCTTGCACTCCGCAAACTGTTCCATGCCGGAAGCGTCCTTCATGGCCTCAATATAGCCGTCCACCTTCGGGCCTTGGATGCCCGCCAGGTCGTAGCCAACGGACATATTGAATACAAATCCGTTGGGGTCTCCCAGCCCCAGCAGACCGGAGAGCACCTTCAGGGCACACCAGGCTTTGATGTATTCATCCCGGGCCTGCTCCACGGTGAGCTCCGTGGACCATTCCTGATTATAGCCCTCGTCGTCCGCGAGAATACAGGGACGGGGCACACAGCGGGCCAGGTCCTCCCCGTCCATCTTCTGGACGGTTTTCACCTCAAAAAAGCGGGCGCCGGCGACATAGGCCGCGATAATATTCTGAGCCAGCTGGGAGTTGGGTCCGGCAGCGGGGCCGAAGGGGCTCTCGATGGTTTCCCCGAAAATGGGCAGGTTTTTGGTTGAGTCCGCCCTGTAAAAGCTGCGGACGCCGAAAACGGTGCCTTGCTGCCGATATTCCGTCAGGACCCAATTCATCAGTCGGTCAAAGGGAATGGGGTACATTCGTTCCGACATTTTTCGTATCCTCCATTTCGTCGTATGGTTTTTTGGTTCTCTGTATTATCGATAGTTCATCCACTTATGCAGCAGAACAAGCTCCACGAGCGGGACGACCATAAGGGCCAGGTAGTAAAGCATTTGAAGCAGTGCCATTTGACGATTCTCAACAAAAAGAAGCATCACAGCATGATAAGCAAACAAAACGCCGAAAAGAAACATGGTGGATATTGACGGAATCAGCATCAAAACTCTTCCCAGCTGTTTGCCGACGCGGAAGTGAAACAGAATCCATCCCGCCAGCATCATCACCGGGAAAAGAAGGAAGGCGGTGAAAAAGGAAAAACTGCTCATCAGATTGAAAAACGCAAGCAAAAACACCCCGGTGGAACTGAGGGGACTGAGAATTTGGCAAATCGTATAGAGCGCACCGTTTTGGGTTAGATTCTGGACGCTGTACCGATCGGCAAAACCCTGAAGCATGGAGAGCGGCCACTGGTTGCTAAAGCACTGCACCGTCATAATACCCACAATAAGCGCCAGAAGAACAAGCAGTATCCACTTGGCGACGCCCTCACTTTTTCGTTTTGTCATATGTCCTCTCACGCTTTCTCGTTTATTCGTCGTTTCTATGCCAATCCGGGAGGAGGGAATCTCTGCTCCCGCAGTTCAAAGCTCTCCGTCCGCATTGTAGGAACAGTGGTTCAGGTCACCCCAGAGCTTTTGGGCTGCCTCCAGAATGTGGGCATTTTCTGCCTCCTCGTCGATTCCCACCAGCTCGCCGTCCCGCATGAGGACCTTGCCGGCGGCAATGGTAGTTCGGCACTGACGGCCCGTCATGCCAAAGAGAATATGTCCGTCAATGTTGGCGTCGGAGAAGGGGGTGAAGGGCTTGTAGTCCATGACAATGACGTCGGCGGCAGCCCCGGGCTTCAGCACGCCAAGCTGGTCCGGGAAATACTTTGCGCCGATTTTCGCATTGTTTTTGAACAGCATATCCGTGACTTCACACCAGCCCACGTTGGGCAGGCAGGCGTTCTGCTTTTGCGCAATCAAGGCCACCTTGATGGACTCAATCATATCGTTGGTATAGGCGTCGGTGCCCAGGCCGAGAAGAATGCCGTTCTTGTAAAGCTGGAGCACCGGGCAGGTGCCCACGGCGTTGCCCATGTTGGATTCCGGGTTGTTGACCACCATGGTTCCGGTGTTCTTAATCAGCTCGATCTCCGCGGAATTTACGTGGATGCAGTGGCCCAGAATGGTCTTTGGGCCCAGGATGCCATGGTCGTGGAGGCGCTGGACGGGACGGCGGCCATAGTTTTGCAGGCTGTCGTAGACGTCGTTCATTCCCTCGGAGACATGGATATGATAGCCGGTTCTGCCGTTGTTGGCGGCAACCATCCGGTCAAAGGTCTTGTCCGAAATGGTAAACAGGGCATGGCCGCCGAACATGGCCGCCAGCATGGGGTTCTTCTCCCGCTCACACTCCGAAATAAAGTCGGCATTCTCCTGCACCGCCTGAAGGGCCTTTTCCTCTCCGTCCCGATCCGAGACCTCATAGCAGAGGCAGGAACGAATCCCGAACTTTTTGGCGGAGGCGGCAATCGTATGCAGGCTGCCGGGGATTTCGCCGAAGGAGGCGTGATGATCGAAGATGGTGGTGACGCCCTGCTTGATGCAGTCGATCATCAATGCGTCGGCAGAGGCTCTCGTTCCCTCCAGGGTCAGCTTCCGGTCAATGGCCCACCACTGACCGTCCAGGACCTCATAGAAATTTGTGGCGTTGTAGCCCTTGATGGAAAGGCCCCGGGCCAGAGCGGAATAGATATGGGTGTGGGCGTTGATCAAGGCGGGCATAATTACCCCGCCCCGAGCGTCGATGAACTCCGCAGCCGGGTATTTGGCACGCAGCTCCGCGGTGGTTCCCCGGTCCAGAATGGTCCGGCCTTCTATGACGACGCCGCCGTCTTTGATATAACCCAGGGCAGGGTCCCGGGTGATGAGTCTGCCGTTGGCAAGGATATACACAGCGCTCTCTCCTTTCATTGGCCCAAAATAGAATATCAGTAAGATTATACAAAAAAGTCGCAGACTTTTCCATGTTCAAAACCTCCAAAAATCGAAGCCGATTTTTGGAGGTTTTGATGAGTTTATTTCCTATGCCCTTTCGGGCCGCCCGTCAGCCCTCATCCCGCCACTGGTTCAGCGTGTGGCGGAACAGGAACATGACTGCCATTGCCCGCGTGCAGGGGCCGGCGGGACTGAAGGTCGATTCCGATGTCCCGGCGGTGACGCCCTGATCCACTGCCCAGCGGACTGCCTTGGCATACCAGGCGTTGGCCGACACATCGATAAACGGATGCTCTGTGCTCTCCGGCTCCGGGGAGCCGCAGTTACGCCAGAGCAGCGTCACCACCTGGGCCCGGGTGCAGGGCTCGTTCGGCCCAAAAGCGGTCGGAGAAATTCCGCTGGTGACGCCATTTTCCGAGGCCCAAAGAACAGCCTTCCGATACCAGGCATTGGCCGCCACGTCCTCAAAGGGGCATACGACTGACTCAGGCTCCGGGGAGCCGTTCTGCCGCCAGAGGAAGGTCACAAACTCGGCTCGGGAAAGAACCCGGTCCGGAGAGAAGCTGTTTTCGGAGGTGCCGACGGTGATCCCCGTACTCACCGCAAAGAGCACAGCTTCCCGATACCAGGCATTCTCCGACACATCCGCAAAGGGATTCTCCGCCCAGTCGAAGCCCCAGAAGTCGGCGCTGTAGTATTCTCTCGGCCATCCATCCTCCATCTGATTCAAGAGGAGTTCAAAGGAGCTCCCCCGGGGGAAGTCAATCCACAGCGCTTCCCCGTTCTCCCCGGCGCCGTACACCTGGATTAGGGAAACAATGCCTTCTCTGGCCCAGGTCAGCTCCAGACTCTCCCGCTCGGCCGGAACCCGGACCTTAACGTAGTCATGCTCCGCTGCGTGCCAGATATGGACGTCCTCCGCAGAAATCTCCGCGGGCAGCTCCACCGGCACCCGGCCGCCCAGCATCAGCTCCACCATAACGGACTTGTCCGCGGTGGTATCGAAATTCCAGAATGCCTCGTCTTCATGGCTCCAGAAGATATGGATGATGATTGGCTGATCGCTGACGGGCGTAAAGGACAGCACATCGTCCTCAAAGGTGACGAAATCGGACACAGCCTGACCGTCCACCACCACAGGGCCCTCAAACCATTCCCCAAGAGCACCCTCCAGGGGGAATTCCATGTATATACTGGGACTGTAGCCCTCCCATTCCGGCAGATCATACATGGTGGGACGGTCAGCAAAATAGGAAACACTGTGGGCTGGGTCCAAACGGAGGTAGACTGTGCCAAAGCTCAGATTCCCCTCCCCGTCATCCATGGCAAAGGACGGGCTTCCATTTTCGTAGTTTACATAATAGCGCTCCAGGTCGTAGTCGGCGCTGTTTTCCACCGGAGGCGGCGCCTCGTTGAGGTCAAAGTAGACGTTGCCCTCGGAGCCTCGCCAGTTGATCCAGAGTTGGCAGCGGCTGTCCTCGAAGAAGTCAAACTCCACCTCATACCAGGTAACGGGAACTTCCCTGTCATCCATCATCTCGGTCTGATTCAACGCCAGCGTAAAACTGTGGGGCTGGGTCTGGTCCACCTGCTGGTACTCCCACCACTCGCCGTTTGTGGAACGGACACTGTAGCCGATCTCCCGCACGCCGAATTCCTCAGCCCAGGTAAAGGTAATGTCCTCGGTATCCAGCGGCAGTCGAATCCGGGCCATACCGCCGTCCTCATGGGCCATGAAATTTCCTTCTTCCACACCGTCGGGAACAGGAATCTCTCCCCTGTTCCGCCAACGGTATTCCACGATCACCGGATACTCGTCAGTTCCCTGGAAGCCGTCGAAGTCCGCGTCAGCTTGAGTCCAATAGACATGGAGAATCAGATCGTCGCTGGAATTTGGCTGGAGCGTAAGAATTCCGTCCTCATAGCTGACGCCCTGGGCCGCGCCGTTTTCCGTGACATCTCCGTCCCAGAAGATGGGTCCCATGCACCAACTGCTCACAGCAAAGACGCCTACAATTCGTTTCTCCTCCGGAACGGGAGAATCCACAAATTGGATGGGATGGTTTTCCCCGTTGTCAAAGGCTTCAAAGTCCAGAGCCTTGCTGCCGTCAAAGAGCAGATGAATGGGCTGGAACTGACCGTCCTGCTTGAAGCAGAAGCTGTTTTCAAAGCCGAATCCCAGGTAGTGCGCCGGATCGGCCACGGGAGTATCCTCTCCCAACGCCCAGAAGATGCTGCCCTTTCCCTGGTCATAGAAGGCAACGCCTCTGGCCTCTCCGCCGCCCTCAAATTCAAACTGGATACTGTACCAGTCCCTCGGCTCGCCGTTGTCCCAGGTCTGATCGAGCTGGAGCGTATAAGTGTTCCCCTCGGGACGGATGCCGTTCAGCCAGTCTCCGTTCTCTCCCAGACCCTCCACGTTAATCTGCCGAAGCTCGTCGCTCTCATCCCAGGTGAAGGTCACAGACTCGGTCTCGAAAGGAACGCGGATTCTGGCCCGATTTTCCTGGACTATGCGGTTTTCCTCGCTGACGTCTTCCGGCAGATGGACGGTTCCGTCGCCCCACCAATCAAGCTGCACCACCACGGGCGCTTCTTCGGTGCCATGGAAGGAATCAAAGATCATATCAGCCTCGGTCCACCAGATATTGATCTCAAAATCGCTGTTGTTGGCGGGCGTAAAGCTCAGGATTTGATCCGCAAAGGCAAAGCCCTTTTCCGTGCCCAGATCGGTGAGGCTGCCATCCAGCAGGACGTAGCCCTCCCAACCGTTGGTGCGCACCCCCACGTTGAGGCTGCGCTCGGAAACCTCATCAGCATCCCGGAAGCGGATTTCTCCCTGCTGATCCCAGGCATCCCAGTCCAGGGCGTGCGCCTCATCCAGAAGCAGTCGAACAGTCTGAGGCTGGCCCTCCAGGAGGAAGCAAAGCTCCCCGTCTCCGCCCCGGAACATATAATCCTCCGGGTCAAATTCCGGCAGTTCCTCTCCCAGCGCCTGGAAAACGGAGCCTCTGTTCTCATCGTATTCAACCCGCAGTTTGCCATCGCGGCCCATGCTGTCCCATTCAAATTCAAACTGGATGTTGTACCAATCTCTCGGGTCGCCGTTGTCCCAGATCTGATCGAGCTGGAGGGTATAGCTGTTTCCCTCGGGATGGATGCCGTTCAGCCAATCCCCATTCTCTCCCAGGCCCTCCACGTTGATCTGCCGCAGGTCACTGTTCTCATCCCAGGTGAAGGTAAGACTCTGTGTGTTATCCGGCAGACGAATTCTCATTCGGTCCCCCCGGATTATTACATCTTCCTCGGGGATTTGGTCCACCAGGGTCACGGCGCCGCCGCCGGACCAGCTGGCCTCCACCATAACAGGCCTGTCCTCCGTGCGGTCAAACTGGGCGAACTCATAGTCGTCCCGGGTCCAGAAGATATCAAAATCCACGCCGAAACCGCCGGTGGGAGTGAAGGTCAGCACGTTGTTTTCAAAGCTGACGCCCTCGGCAGGCTGGCCCATGTCTACCAGCAGGTCCTCATGCCAGCCGTCGAAGTCATTGTGCCGGGCCACAACGATAATTGTCCGGTCGTCGCTCTGCCAGGGTTCTACAAACCGCAGCTCCGGCTCCTCCTGATTCCAGGCATCCCAATCGACGGCCTTGTTTGTGTCTATCAGCAGCCGGATGGTTTCCGGCCCGGTCTCTCCCTGGAAGCTGACGTTGTCGGGCCAATTCTCCCGGCCATCGCCCTGGCGGGGCAGGAAGTCGTCCGCCGAGGCGGTGGGGACGCTGTCACCCACAGTCTGGAAGACCAGGCCGCCGCCCATGTCATAGTTCACCCCGAAGAGATAGTTCCAGTCTCTGTCAAACTCAAAGCCCAGGCTGTAACAGTTCATGTCCGGAATATCCAGGTACAGGGTAAAGCTGTTTTCAGCTATGTCGAAGAGGTCTCCCCACTGACCGTCATGCAGGACGTTGTCGCCCCAAATATGCCGCAGATAACCGTTCCAGCTGAGGGTCAGGCTCTGGGCATCGTCAGCCAGGATGACCTTGCGGCGGCTGCGCTCCGGCTGGATGAGGTCCCGGATTACATCGGCCTCCTCTGCCAGAGCGGGCGGCTCGCCGCCATTCCAGCAGTAGTCCAGCATGACTTCGCCCTCCTCCGGGCCGAAGCTCATGTAATCGTATTCGGAGTCGGTCCAGAATACGTCCACGTCGACGGAGCCCTTGGCGTCCACAACTTTGAAGGTGAGGACGTCGTTTTCGAGGGCATATCCGTCCTGTATCACGGCTCCCTTGTCCACCACCAACTCGTCATACCAGCCATTCTCAATTTCATAACGCACGCGGACATAGAGATTCCGATCTTCCGCCTCTCCCGGCTCCACAAATACCAGCTCCTGGTCATTTTCCCAGCGCCCACGGTCAATCGCTCTGGTGGAATCAAACCAGATATGGATCTGCGTCGTGCTGTTCACCGAAACCGGCTCACCGTCAAGCCAGAAATCGTCCACGGTGTCGGTGGGCATATAGCTTCCCTTGGCCCAGAATACACAGCCAAAGTTGGTATCGTAATGAATCCAAAACTCATTCGACCCTGCCGCCAGCGCAACGGGGACCGCCGGAATCAGAGAGATCAGCATACAGAACGCCAATCCCAGCGCCATCAGCTTGCGTTTCATATTTATTTACCTCCTTACATTTCTGCTGTTTGCACTTTTTCTTAAATTATAACAGAAATTAGTTGGAAAGTACAGGGAGTATTGTGAAGATTTGGATAAATATTTAATATTTTCGCCTTATATCCTTTTTCCTCTTTTTTGTTTGGAATCAGCTTGCGAAAAGTGGAAGAATATGGTATAATGAACATATAATTCAGGATAAGGAGGGATATTATGCCGAGATTTTGTTCCAGCTGCGGAAATTCGCTTCCCGACATCGGAAAATTCTGCCCCAAATGCGGACAGCCCATCGCCGCCGATTCCGTTCCTCCGTCCGAGGAAATACGCAACCAAACGGAGCAGCCCCGGAATCCATACGTCTATCAGTTCACTCCCCCTCAGGGACAATCCCAGGCACAGAGCTGGCCGCAACCTCAGAACCAAGGCGCGCCGCAGCCCATAAGCCAGAACCTGCAACAGAATTCCGCGAACGGAGTCGCATCTGGGGCGCAGAAGAAAAAGAGCAAGGCCGGTCTGATCGTTTGCCTTGTTTTCCTGCTGCTGGCAGGTCTGGCCGCCGTGGCCTGTTTTGTGTGGCCCGGCTTCCTCAAAGAGAACGCCCCGGAAACCAATCCTGGCTCCTCCGCATCCGTCACGGCGCCGACCGCCACGGAGCCCCTTGTCACCACCACTGAAATTCCGGTAAGGGAGACACAGCCGACCCTGCCTCCCGCCACGGAGCCTGCCGTCACGGAACCCGTCGTGACGGAGCCCGTTGTCACAGAGCCAGTCAATCCCTTCCTGGACGTGACCGAAGACGACCCCTGTTATGAAGAATACCTCTGGGCTCACGCCCACGGAGTTCTTGAGGGCCAGCTGTTGGAGGGTGATAAAATTCTAACCCGCGGCGAGACCCTGATCATGCTGTGGAAAGCCTGCGGTTCTCCCGCTGCCGCGGAAAATGATATGCCCTTTGGAGATATTTCTGCCGCCGACGAATGTTATCCCGCCGTGCTTTGGGCCGTCCATTCCCATCTTGTTTCCGTTCCCGGAGACGGCACCTTTAAGCCGGACAATAAGATGACCCGCGACCAGACGGCGTTGATTCTCTGCAACACCGTGGGCGGCGACGGAGCCGGCAAACCAAGGGCCTATTTGGACGTGGACGCCGACAAATACTACTACAACGCCGTCAACTGGGGCTGTGCCGCCGGCGTTCTGGAACGGTACTATGACTTCAGCTTCCGCCCCACCGATCCCCTGCTCCGGGCGGACTTTGCCTGCTGGCTGGCCAGGGCTATGGAGCCGGAGCTGGCGCTGGATCCAGCCGTCCCGGAGGGAGATGAGCTTGAATCCTACGGAATTGAGATCAATTTGCATCCCCACGGGGTTGCCTATTTCAACGCCGAGACCCAGGAGGACTCGTCCGTAATCAAAAAGTTACAGGTCACGGCAGAATCCTACGAAATCTTTGAGCAGGCGGAGGGCTATGAAGCCAAGCCGGGCTATGAATGGCGGAAGGGCGTTTTCTTCATTGACTACGGTGAAACGGGCGCCAATTCCTATTCCTATAGCATCCGCGTCATGGTATGCGACTCAAAATACGTCGAATTGTTCCAGAATAATCGACATAGGGAGGAGGATGAGTCTGAATCCTCCTGGGTCATCTGCAACGGCGAGCCCTGCAAGGTCTCAGTATCGCCGCTGAAATATGATCGGATTGAAGGCTCGCTTTTCCGCTTCACCTATACGCTTCAGGTCCCCGTGGGTTACGATGGCCTGGTCGTCCGCATTTGCAGCGTGGAAAACAGCGCCAGCGACTTCTACCTAAAATTCGATAACCCCGCGAACTTTGTCTTTTTCCGCTTCGAATGAGCGGTAACGCCAATGCAACAAGCAGCCCCATGCCAGTACGAGTATTGGCATGGGGCTGCTTGTTGCAAAATAATCAAAGTGAAAATCGCGCCGTGTAGTCCTCAAAAGCCGCTTGGAAGTCTTGGGAGGGGCCGTCCTTCATCCGGTTCTGGGAGGCGTGGGTATCGAAGCTGTCTCCTGCCAGCTCCAGCATGGCAAGGGCAATATTGGAGCAATGATCACCCACACGCTCCATGCCGGTCAGCAGGTCGTTGAACACAAAGCCCTGCTGAATAGTGCAGTGCCCCTGCTGCAGGCGCTCCACGTGATTGCTCTTCGCCTCGTCACAGAGTCCGTCGATTACCTCCTCCAGGGGCTCCACACGAACGGCAAGGGTCAGATCATTCTCAATAAAGGCTTCCACCGTCAGCCGCATAATCTCCCGGATCGCAGCGCTGATGGTGGCCAGCTCCCGGGTGGCGTCTACGGAGAAGTCCATCTTCTTTTCGTGGATTTCTGCCGCACTCTCCGCGATATTCCGGGCATGATCCGAAATCCGCTCAAAATCCGTAATCGTGTGCAGATATTTGGAAACGTCCTCGTTCTGCTTGCGGGACAGCTCCCGGCCGGTCAGCTTTACCAGGTAGCTGCCCAGAGCATCCTCAAAGCGGTCGCAGTCATTTTCCATTCGCTTGACCGCTTCAAAGCCCTCCTTGCTGTAGTTCGCCGTCAGCGCAAGGGCGGAGGAAATCGCCTCCCGGGCCCGCTCCGCCATATCGTTGATGGTGAGGCGGCTCTGCTCCACAGCCAGAGAGGGGTGGGCAAGGAATCGTTCTTCCAGACGCATGGCCGGGTCTTCTTCCTTCCCCTTCTTCTCCCGCACCAGGAGGCACACCAGCGCGTCCAGCGCGTCAATAAAGGGAAGCAGCAGCAGAACCATCGCCAGTCTCAGGAAAGAGTTGACCATGGCGACAGAAAACGGATTCATAAGGGTCTGTAAATTGTCAAACCGGAAGATGGCGTCCGCCAGATAGAACAGGGAAGCGCAGACCAGGACGCCGATGGTGGAGGCCACCAGGTAGACAAACGCCGTCCGTTTGCCGTCCGTATTCGCGCCAAGGGCGGAGAGCAGCACCGGGAAGGAGGCGCCAATGGCAATACCCATGAGCAGCGGCAGCGCCGCGTTGAAGGTCATAACAAAGGAAAGCGCCTGGACAATACCAACCGCCGCGGAAGCGGACTGGAGAATCGCCGTGAAGGCCGCGCCAACCAGAATACCCAGGATCGGGTTCTTCATGGAGGAAAGAATGTTCGTAAACCAGGGCTGCTCCCCCAAGGCAGAAACAGAGCCGCTCATGGTGCTCATGCCGAACATCAAAATGGCGAAGCCCATCAGAATGTCTCCGATATGGTGGTTGGTCTGATTTTTGGAAAACACCCGAAGAATCACGCCCACTATGGCCACAAGGCCGGTAAGGGTGGCGGTGGAAAGGAGCTGCAGCACACCGCTGCTTCCCTCCAAATAGCTCAGGCTGATGACCCAGCCGGTGACGGATGTACCCAGGATAGCTCCCAGGATGACGCCGATGGCCTGGCGCCGTTTCATCATATTGGCGTTGACAAAGCCCACCACCATCACCGAGGTGGCGCAGGAGGACTGGATCACCGCCGTGACGCCGGTGCCCAGAAGGACACCCCGGAGGGTGGTGCTGGACAGGCGATAGAGCACCAACTCCAGCCGGTTGCCTGCCACCCGTTTCAGGCCGTCCCCCATGAGGGTCATGCCGAACAAAAACAGCGCGATTCCGCTGCACAGAGAAATAATTTCAGAGATTTCCACATTTTTCACCTCTTTCTGCTTCAAGGATACGTCCGGAAGGTTAAATCTGCCGCCAGAAAAAAGTTAAATCTACGTAAAATTTTTCTTTTCTTTCTGGAATTTCCCAATAAATGGTGCTACAATGGCCGCAGATTGCGGCAACAGAAGCGGATTGGGGTGATTGAATGATCTACATTTTGGAAGACGACGACAGCATCCGGAAGCTGATCGTCTACGCCCTGGAAAGTCAGGGGTATGAAGCCGTCGGCTTCGGCACCCCCGCTGCGTTCTGGGAAGCGATGCGGCAGCGGGAGCCGGTCCTGGTTTTGCTGGATATCATGCTGCCCCAGGAGGACGGACTGTCGGTGCTCACAAAGCTCCGGAAAAACGAACAGACCGCCGACCTGCCTGTCATTATGCTGACCGCGAAAAACACGGAATACGACCGGGCCTATGGGCTTGATCTGGGGGCAGACGACTACATTTCCAAGCCCTTCGGCATGATGGAGCTTGCTGCCCGGGTTCGAGCCGTACTCCGAAGATCGGAAAAGGCCGGCCGGGAGCCGGAATACCGGGCAGGCAGCCTTCAGATGCTTCCCGCCCGACGGGAGGTCCGGGTTGATGGCTCCTCTGTTCAGCTGACCTTTAAGGAATTTGAGCTTCTTCGGCTGCTGCTGGAGGCCCGGGGCAGAGTTCTGACCCGGGATATCCTGATGGACCGGGTCTGGGACCTGGCGGCAGAACGGGAAAACCGCACCCTTGACGTTCACATCCGCACGCTCCGGGCGAAGCTCGGATCTGCGGGAGCCCTGGTGGAAACCGTCCGAGGGGTAGGATATCGCTTACGTGAGGATACGCCATGACGAAAAAGATTTTTGCGTATTGCTTCCTGGTGGGCGCGGTGGCAATGCTGCTCTGCTCGGCCCTGTTTTTCGGCCTGCAATATCGGCAGATCTTGGACGACTCCGGCGCCACTTTGCGGCAGGAAATCCGCTATGTGGCCCAAGGCATCAAAAAGAACGGGTCCGCTTACCTGGAAGGTCTGGACTCCGATAAGCGGATCACCTGGATGGACAAGGACGGAAATGTGCTGTATGACTCCCAGACAGAGGCGCCCGCCAATCAAAGGGATATGGAGGAGGTCAGCTCCGCCCTGGAAACCGGCGAAGGCCAGGCCCTCCGCAAGTCCGAAAGCAACGGGGAAAAGAGTCTCTATCACGCCCTGCGGCTGGAGGATGGGTCCGTGCTGCGCCTGTCCATGCCCATCAGCGCGGCCAGCGCGGCGCTGGTCATTCTCAGCCCGGTCCTTTGGATTACCGTGCTGGTGCTGACTCTGGCCGCTCTCCTCTCTTCCCGGGCGGCAAAGCAGATTGTTCAGCCAATCAATGAGCTGAATCTGGATCACCCGGAGCAAAGCAGGGTTTATTCCGAGCTCTCTCCCCTGGTCTCCCGGCTCCAGGAAATGCGCCTGACCATCGGCGAGCAGATGGAGGATCTACACAAGCGGCAGCGGGAATTCACTACTCTGACAGACAGCATGAGCGAAGGGTTTTTGCTGCTGGACAAAAGCGGTAAGGTGCAAAGCGCCAATGCCTGCGCCCGGGAGCTGTACCCCGAATTGGATCAAGAAGACGCGGAACTCACCGACGAGCAGGCAAAGGCTGCGGCGGACGCCGCCCTGAGCGGCAGTCACAATGAGTCGGAGCTGCAAAAAAACAGCCGGAGCTGGCAGCTCATTGCCAGCCCCGTCCGATCCCGGGGTATGATTGTGGGCGCCGTGATGCTCTGGATGGACGTCACCGAGCGTACCCAGCGGGAACGGCTGCGGCAGGAGTTCTCCGCCAACGTTTCCCACGAATTGAAGACACCCCTCACCTCCATCTCCGGCTTTGCGGAGCTGATGGCCCAGGGCAGCGTTCCCCCGGACAAGGTTCTGGAGTTTTCCTCCGACATTCACCGGGAGGCCCAACGCCTGATCGCCCTGATCGACGACATTCTGAAGCTCTCCAAGCTGGATGAAAATGTCAGCCTGCCTGAGAAGGAGCCGGTGGATTTATATGCGCTCTCCCGGGACGTACTGGACAGCCTGACCGCGGTGGCGTCCCGGCAGGACGTTCACCTGTCCCTGGAGGGAGCGCCCTGCCAGGTTAACGGCGTTTGGCAGCTGCTGCACGAAATGGTCTACAATCTCTGCGACAACGCCATTAAATACAATCGACCCGGCGGCAGCGTCACCGTGACGGTAAAAAATCTGCCCTCCGCGATACGGCTCTCGGTGACGGATACCGGAATCGGCATTCCCCTGGCCGATCAGAGTCGGGTCTTTGAACGCTTTTATCGGGTGGATAAAAGCCACTCCAAACAAATCGGCGGCACCGGCCTGGGCCTGTCTATCGTCAAGCACGGAGCCATGCTCCACAATGTAGCCCTGAGCCTGCACAGCATCCCCGACCAGGGCACCACCGTCACACTGGAGTTTCCCCTGCCGGCGCAATAATTCACTTTTGGCATCCATTCTGGAACATCGGAGGCAGTATAATGAAGGATATTCTGACCGCGCCCTGCCTTGTGGAGCTGGTCCGCACCCTGACAAATATGTACGACCACGGCTGGGATGAGCGGAACGGCGGAAACGTATCCGTCCTCCTGGACGAGTCGGAGCTGGCTGATTACCTGGACCTCTCCGCCGTAATCCGGACCATCCCCACGGGCTTTGAAGCCCCGGAGCTGGAGGGGCAGTACTTTCTGGTCACCGGCACCGGCAAATATTTCAAAAACGTCCGGTATGACCCGGCAAAGAACCTGGGAATCCTGCGCCTGACAGACAACGGCGCGAATGCGGAGCTTCTCTGGGGGCTCTCCGACGGCGGGAGCTTCACCTCTGAGTTTCCGGCCCACATGATGAGCCACGCGGCCCGGCGAACGGTCGACCCAGGCAGCCGGGTTATCATGCACTGCCATCCGGCAAATCTGCTTGCCATGACCTTTGTTCACTCGCTGGACGAGAAGGCCTTTACCCGCCGCCTGTGGCAGATGTGCAGTGAGTGCATTATCGTATTCCCCGAGGGAATCGGCGTCCTGCCCTGGATGCTCTGCGGCACCAACGAAATCGGTCTGGCCACGGCGGAGAAAATGAAGACCACCCGTCTGGTGGTATGGGCCCAGCACGGCATTTACGGCGCAGGAAGAGATTTGGACGAGGCCTTTGGCCTGATCGAAACCGCGGAAAAGGCCGCGGAGGTCTACATGAAAATCGCCCACCTCCCCATACTGCACACCATCGACGACGACGGTCTTCGCCAGTTGGCGAATCGCTACGGCGTAAAGCCGAGAGCGGAATATCTCTCATAATAAACCCCGTTACACAAAAAGCAGGCGACCGAAAGGTCACCTGCTTTTTATTCGTTTTCAGATAACGCGATGCACCGTAATGGAGGGGTCCACCTTCTCCGCAAAGATGTTAAAATCCTCCATGCTGCCCGCCACAGAGCCGTAATGGATGGGAATCACGATCTGCGGGTGCATCCGATTGGTCAGAACCGCGGCTTTCTTTGCGTCCATGGTGTATTTTCCGCCGATGGGAATCATGGCGATGTCGCAGGAAACAGCGGCGGCCTCCTCCGTGGCATCGGTGTCGCCGGCAATATAAATCCGGAGCCCTTCCAGCGTCAGAACATAGCCGACCCAGTTATTTTTTCGGGGATGAAAAGGTTTGTGCGCGTTGTATGCGGGAATCGTTTCAAAGGCAATCCCTTCGACCTCTCCATGGGCAAAGGGGGCAACCGCTATCACCCGGTGGCCCTTTGTCATCTCTGCGGCCTGATCAGCCATGCGCTCAGGCAGGACAAAAATCGTGTCCGACTTACAGATCAGCACCAGATCCTGGGGCGAAAAGTGGTCAAAATGAGGATGTGTCAGAAAAATTACGTCCGCGTCCCCCGTGGGTCTGGTCAGTGCAAAGGGGTCGATGTACAGCACATGTCCATTCGTTTCAATACGCACGCTGCTATGCGTATTGACCGAAATCCTATCCAAAAATTCATTCCCGTTATTCATTATTGTTCTCCCCCTAAAATTATCCCCGCATTTTTTGCGGTTGTTCCTTTGCTATTATATCTATTTCTACAAAAAAAGCAAGAGGATTTGTCATGTTTATTTCGCACAATTTTCGTGAAGATTTCGTGATTATATTTGACATATTTGATTATTTTCTGTAATACAAAGGGATTCCCGGCTTCGAAATCGTTATCGTCTGCTCTGGTTGACCGGACCAGACAGAAAAAACTGCTCTTTTTAAATTTTTACTTTCATACATTATTCATATAATTTTAATATAAAATATACCGGAAAAAAATACTGTATAAAAACAAGAAAAGGTTGCATAATCAGTGGACAATTATTCATTGAAATGATATGATGGGTCCGCTGGCGCATTGACGCCAAGCAAATAATTTGAAAGAGGAGATTCACCCTATGAGACGAACCGGCAAAAAGTTACTCGCACTGTGTTTGACCGCAATCCTCATCATTGGCCTGCTCCCTGCAACGGCACTTGCCGTCGGAATCGGCCAGGGCAGCGCAAACAAACCCGCTGAGATTCAATCCGGCTACATTCCCATGGACTACGTTGGCGGCAACGCGATCACTGACGCATATCTGCGCGGCGACTCTGAAACCGTCAACAAGCTTTCCCCTCAAAAAACCCGTGCAACCCTTCCCAGCAGCTATGATTCCCGCTCCTACGGCTACATCACCTCTGTCAAGAATCAGAACCCCTATGGCACCTGCTGGGCTTTCGGCACTATGGCGCCCATCGAAGCCTACATGATTAAGCATGGTATTATCAACAACGATACCGGCGCAGCTGCCACCACCAGCATGGATCTCTCGGAATCTCACCTTGCTTGGTTCAACTACACCAAAGCCTACGATAAAATGGGTATGCTCAACGGCGACAGCACCAGCCCTGTCCTTTCCGCCGCCGGCGCAAGCAGCTACCTAGATATGGGCGGCAACGGCGCAATGGCTACTTTCACCGTTATGCGCTGGGAGGGCCCTGCCTCTGAAAATACTTCCGCGCTGAAGTACAGCAACGTCTCTACCTCCGGACTGAATGCACAGTATGCCTACGACTACAACGTGGCCCATGTCACCGACGTGGAGTGGATTCCTGTATCCAATCGGGACGCAGTCAAAGAAGCCATCATGGAGTACGGCGCTGCTACCATCAGCTACTACCACAGCGATTCCTACCTCAATTCCAGCACCGGTGCCTACTGCTTTAAGCAGTCCGCCGCTTACGGCTCCAACAACTACCAGTACGGCAACCACGCTGTCACGGTCGTCGGCTGGGACGACAACTACTCCAAGTCCAACTTCAAGTCCTCCTACGGACCCAGCAGCAACGGCGCTTGGATCATCAAGAATTCCTGGGGCTCGTCCTGGGGGAAGAGCGGATACTTCTACCTCTCTTATGAGGACTCTGCTTCCCTCAATGACGAGTGCTTTTTCTATAAGGTAAGCAATCTGGACAACTATGCCAACTGTTACCAGTATGACGGCACCTGCAACGTCACCAACTATCAATCCATGGGCAACAACTGCCAGATTGCCAACGTCTTCACCGCCAACAGCTCCGAGAGCCTGAAGGCCGTCGCCATCGCCCCCTGGGACGAGGCCACCACCTACACGCTGAAAATCTACAAGAACCCCAGCTCCGCCACCAATCCCAGCTCCGGTACCCTGATGACAACCCAGGAGGGCTATTTTGAATACGCCGGCTACTACACCATTCCTCTGGACAATCCCGTTGCCCTGTCCGCCGGGGATCAGTTCGCGGTGGTCTTTACCCTGAGCACTCCCTCCGCCGACCCCGACGACGGAAAGTACGTCCATATTCCTTATGACGCCACTGCCAGCATCTCCTGGTGCAAGTGGACCCACACAAACCACGGCAACACCTCCTTCTACAAGGAAGCTAACGGTTCCTGGACCGACGTTCCCAACAACGGCGACTTCCGCATCAAGGCCTACACCGACGACGCCAGCTACACCGTAACCGCCGTCTCCAACAATACGGCCTACGGCACTGTCTCCGTCAACGGAAATAAGATCACCGCCACGCCCAAGAGCGGATACTATGTCTCTGACGCCCAGGTGATTTCCGGCACCGCCACCGTTTCCATCAGCGGCAACATCATCACAGTTAATCCTTCCTCCGACTGCACCGTCCAGGTCATCTTCGCGGTGAAGCCCCAGCTCACCGTCAACTTCGTGGCCTGCGGCGCTTCTGCCGGCAGCCAGACTGCCTACATCAACGACGCCATTACCCTGCCCGCCACTGCTGCCGCAGTAAGCGGCTACACCTTCGTGGGCTGGACCTCCGCTCAGGTCGCCGAGACCACCAACAAGCCCGCCTACTACGCCCCCGGCGCTTCCTACACCGTCACCGCCAACGCCACCCTCTACGCCCTGTACACCCGTACCGAGGGCAGCAGCGAGATCATCTACGAGATCGTGGCCGATCCGATCACCGACTGGACCGGAAAGTATGTCATCACATCCGGAAAGGACAGCAGCATGTATGTCCTGAAGGGCATGACCGGCGACACCTCCTATGAGAGCGCTTCCGCCGGCGGCACCGTGACCTTCGCCAACTCCGGCATGACCCTGGAAAACGGCGTGCTGAAGAACGTGGGCAACGCTTACGTCTTTGAGGCCGCCCCTGCCAGCACGGGCTACAGTCTGAAAAACCTGTCCACCAATACCTATGTGGGCAGCTACAACAACTACCTTTACAGCCGCAGCTCCTACTCCGCCAGCTACTGTGTCTGGGATCTGGAGTACGATACCTACAACATCTGCATGAAGGTGAGCAACACCGCCAGCTCCAACTACCCCTACATGGTAAAGGGCTCCGGCGCCTACTTCGTCATCAACAGCGGCTACACCACCAACAAGACCCAGCTGTGGAAGCAAACCACCGCCTCCACCACCTACTACAACACCAACCCCACTGCGGTGACCCACACCCACACCGCCGGGGCCGCCGTGCAGGAAAATGTAGTCCCCGCCACCTGCACCGCTGCGGGCAGCTATGACGAGGTCGTTTACTGCGCAGCCTGCGGTGAGGAAATGAGCCGCACACACAGAACCGTCGCCGCTCTTGGCCACAACCCCGGCGCTTCCGTCCAGGAGAACTATGTGGCTCCCACCGCCACCACTGACGGCGGCTATGACACCGTGGTCTACTGCACCCGCTGCAGCGCCGAGCTGAGCCGCGAGCACACCACTCTGCCTGCCACCGGCGTTACCACCTACTACACCGTGAGCTTCTCCGTACCCAATGGCTTGACCGCTCCCGCCAGCCAGACCGTAGCCGCCGGCAGCGCAGTCACCCTGCCCACCGCTTCCGCTCCCTCCGGCTACACCTTCCTGGGCTGGGTCACCGTCTCCTACGACAACGTGAGCACCATGCCCACCATCCTGACCGGCGCCTACACACCCACCGCCGACATCACCCTCAAGGCAATCTACTCCTATACCGAGGGCTCCGGTGCCTCCGTCTATCAGCTGGTCAGCTCCGCTCCCTCCAACTGGGCCGGCAGCTACGTCATCACCAACGGAAACTCCACCAGTATGTATGTGCTGAAGGGCGTCACGCCCAGCTCCAACGGCGCTGAAATCGAGAACAGCTCC
>JAGABH010000178.1 GCA_017614755.1 Oscillospiraceae bacterium | reverse complement strand
TCGGTCAGAGCAGCCGGCTCATAACCGGTCGGTCCTGGGTTCGAGTCCCCGAAGGCCCACCACACAGGGGTATAGCTCAATTGGTAGAGCGGCGGTCTCCAAAACCGTAGGCTCAGGGTTCAAGTCCTTGTGCCCCTGCCAAGGAAAACGCTTTTGTCTATAAGGCAAAAGCGTTTTTTTCTTGTAAACTGCCGATTCATATGGTATAATTCAGTGGTATAACTCAAAGGATAACAGGATTGGTGGAGAAGCATATGGATGAAGAGCTCAAATGGATTTTCGCGCTGTTCTTTGACGGCGCTCCGACTTCGGTTCAAACCATCGACACAAGCCGCGGCGACGCGGATTTCAGAGCGACCTTCATAATCGAAACAAGCGCCGGCATGAAATTTGTTTTGAAGCTCGCCGACAACGATTTTACCTTCCCGGAAAAGATTGCCGTCTGGCAAAGGACGGTGGAGGAGTACCGCAAGCTGGGGTATTACTGTCCGAGGATATTCCGTGACCGGCTGGGCAGCTTTCCTATCGTCGATTATAAGGGACACAAATGCGCGGCATACGCAGAGGAGTATTCAAAATACCAAGCTGCCGAAGACAGATTTTCAGACGATTTCGGAGAGAATGAAGCGATATATCACAGCTACAAGCGGGAGATATGGCGGATGACGGCTCGGATCGCCGCACAGTATTTTGACTATACGGAGTATCCTTCGGCCTATTGTATGTATGAGACTTTCTGCCCCAGCGACAAAACAGACGAAGTGCTTGAAAATGCGCTGGCGTGGAAGGAATACGCTGATACGCTTCCGAGCGAATTCCAGGCGCAGGTGGAGCGCATATGGCGCTTGTGGACGGACAACAGAACGGCGCTGGAACCGATTTACAAAAAACTCCCCGTCTCTGTTTTTCAGGCCGATCTGAATCCTTCCAACATTCTTCTGGACGATGAAGGCCGATTTGTCGGGGTATATGATTTCAACCTCTGCGGCAGGGACGTGTTTCTGAATTACCTGATGCGGGAGAACCGCGACGTTCCCGGGATACGCGAGGCTTTGAATGCAGCCGCTGAATGCTATCGGTTTTCGGAGGACGAGAAGGATGCGGCGCTGATGCTGTTTCGCTGCGTAAAGCCGCTTTGGTACACCAGAGTTGAGGAACTGAAGGAAGCCGGAAGCGACCATGGCGCGATAAAAAAAGCTCTCGACCAAAGTGAATCCGAGCTTAGCACCGAGATTGATTTCAAGGACTCTATGGGGTAATCTATGGATATTGAACATTTCTTTCTTGAAAAAGGTCAGGGAGCCCCTCTGATTCTCCTCCACGGGAACGGGGAGAACTGCGACTATTTTCGGGGACAGATCGACGTGTTTGCCGAACGGTATCACGTTTATGCGCTGGACACCCGGGGCCATGGGAAGACACCCCGGGGCCGGGCGCCCTTTACGATCCGTCAGTTCGCCCAGGACCTGTTGGAATTTATGGACGGGAAAGGCATGGAACGGGCGCATCTGCTGGGCTTCTCGGACGGGGGAAATATCGCGATGGTATTTGCCCTGGCCCATCCCGAACGGGTGGATCGGCTGATTCTGAACGGGGCAAACCTGAACGCCGCGGGCGTCAGGCGGTCCACCCAGATTCCCATTGAAATGGGCTATCGGATTGCGAAACGCTTCTCCGGCAAGAGCGCTTCCGCCAGGGTGAACGCGGAAATGCTGGGGCTGATGGTGAACGAGCCCAACGTGGAGCCCGAGGCCCTGGCCGCAATCACCGCAAAGACCCTGGTGATCGCCGGGACGAAGGACATGATCCTGGAATCCCACACCCGGCTGATTGCCGAATCGATCCCGGACAGCCGCCTGGTTCTCCTGCCCGGCAGCCATTTTGTCGCAAACAAGAATCCCGAGGCCTTCAACCAGGCCGTGCTGGATTTTCTGAATACTTAGTTCTGTTTTCGCCAGGCCCGCGGCTGCGCCCCGCGGGCCTGTTTTTTTGCTGTGACGCAGCAGCCGGCGCGAGTTCGTCAAGTCCATTTTCGTGTTGCAAAAATATCAAAAATGTGGTAAGGTAACGCTAACAAATATAAGGAGGCGTTTTCTATGGCAATGCAGGAATCCGGCGAAATGTATCTGGAAACGATCTATGTGCTGTCCCGGCAGGCTGCCGGCGTCCGCAGCATCGACGTGGCAGAGCACCTTGGCTATTCCAAGCCCTCCGTCAGCCGGGCCGTGGGCCTGCTGAAAAAGGATGGTCTGCTCCTGATGGACGAGGCGGGCCAGTTGAAGCTCACCCAGGCCGGGGAGGAGAAGGCGAAACGGATCTACGAGCGCCACACCGTCCTTTCCAGGCTGCTCATGGACCTGGGCGTAGACGAGGAAACCGCCACGGAGGACGCCTGCCGCATTGAACACTATATCAGCGACAGATCCTTCGACGCCATCAAGGCCCATATAAAGAAATACCGCGGAAAACAGCCGTAAAAGAGGCTCTTGATGCTGTTTTGATGCCGGACGGATGTAATACGGTTCACAGTATCCGATTCCGTAAGAGGTGATACCATGGTTCACATTTTGATTGTCGAGGATGAAAAGCCCATCTCCAACCTGATCCGAATCAGCTTGAAGAAGGCGGGGTATCTCTGCACCTGCGCCTATGACGGCGCGGAGGCGGCGGACATTCTGGAAACCCAGCGCTTCGATCTGGTGCTGCTGGACATTATGCTGCCGGAGATTGACGGGTTTTCCCTGATGGAGTACATCCGTCCCATGGGGATTCCGGTCATCTTCCTCACCGCCAAAAATTCCGTTGCCGACCGGGTGAAGGGGCTGGATATGGGCGCGGAGGACTACCTGGTCAAGCCCTTTGAGGTCATTGAGCTGCTGGCCCGGGTGAACGTGGTCCTGCGCCGCTACCACAAGACCGAAACAGAGCTGCGAATCGGCGGACTGGTTATCGACACCCAGGCCATGCTGGTATATCGGGAGGGAGAAATTATCTCCCTGACACCCAAGGAATATGAGCTTTTGCTGCTCTTTGCCCGGAATCCGGGAATCGCCCTCTATCGAGAGACCATTTACGAGCGGGTCTGGAACGAGGATTTCCCCTACGGCAGCAAGACCGTTGATCTCCATGTTCAGCGACTGCGCAAAAAGCTGGGCTGGGAGGAGATTCTCCACGCGGTTCCCAAGGTGGGATACCGGCTGGAGGCGGAGAAATGAGATTTCGGCAAAAAATGCTGCTGGTCATGGTTTGGCTGCTGACGCTGAGCTACGGCATCGGCGGCGTCCTGCTGATCCGGCAGAGCTTCCAAAGCAGTCTGGACCAGGCAAAACGCAGCGCCCTCAGCTCTTATGAAATGACGCTGCAAACGGTTCAGCTGGTAAATCTCATGGATATCCAGCAGGATTTTTCCAGCATCCGCACCGCCTTGCAGCGGATGGACGACTCTGCCCAGCTGGGGCTGCGGCTGTCCCAGGACGGAGAAGCAGTGTATGAAAGAGGAATGCGGCCCCAGGCCCTCTCCCCCATCGACCGCTGCGTCAGCACCATGTTTACAAGTGAGGAACTGCACGTTCTCCAGCTCAGCGCGGCGGTTCGCACCAATACGGAACCCCTGCAACTGGACATTCTCTATGACGTCAGCCCCATTTTTGCCGCCCGGGAGGCCCAGCTTCGCACCTATCACAGCGTCTTTTTGCTGCTCCTGCTGCTGGGCGGCGGGACGGCGTGGCTGACCTCCTGGCTGTTGACCCTTCCCCTCTCCCGGCTGGGCTATACCGCAAAGAAGCTGGGCTCCGGGAAGCTGGACGCCAGAGTGCGCCGACTGCCCAAGGATGAGGTCGGAGAGCTGGGGAGCGAATTCAACCGCATGGCGGACCGGCTCACAGACAACATCACGGAGCTGCAGGACTCCATGGAGCGGCAGGAGCAGTTCATGGGCAGCTTCGCCCACGAATTGAAAACCCCCATGACCTCCATCATCGGCTACGCGGACCTGCTGCGCAGTCAGAGTCTGGAGGAAGAGGACGCCCAGGATGCGGTAAACTACATCTTTTCCGAGGGAAAACGCTTGGAATCCCTCTCTCTGAAGCTGTTGGACCTGCTTCTCATCAAGCACCAAAACCTGACGCTGGTTCCCACGGAGATGGGGCCCATGATCGATTCTCTGGTCTCCCATCTGCGGCTGGTCTATGAGAAAAACGGCATTACCCTCCAAAGCCGCTGCGCCCCCGGCGTCTGCCGGGTGGAGCCGGACCTGTTCCGCTCCGTCCTCACCAATCTGCTGGACAACGCGAGAAAGGCTCTGCCGGAGGGCGGGAATATCTGCGTCACGGCGGAATCCGCTCCGGAGGGCTACCGAATCCGGGTGCTGGACAACGGCCGCGGTATGCCGGCGGAAGCCCTGAAGCACCTGACGGAGGCATTCTATCGGGTGGATAAATCCCGCTCCCGGGCCCAGGGCGGCGTGGGACTGGGGCTGACCCTTTGCAGCCGGATTCTGGACCTGCATGACGGCACGATTGCCTTTGCCTCCAGAGAGGGCAACGGCACCTGTGTCACAGTCTGCCTGCCGGAGGTGAAGACATGAAATGGAAACAGCTGCTCCCCGTCTTCGCGTTCCTGATTGCCGCGGCGCTGCTGGGCTGGTTCCTGCCCTCCGTCGTGTTTCACATCGATGACCGTTTGGAGGCGGATCACACCCAGGAAATGCAGATTCGGCAGTTTGACCTGAATTACCAGTCCAATTTGGACACCGCAAGCCGCCTGCGTCTGATGCAGTCAGAAAACGGGGAGCCCGATGCAATCCCCCTGGAGCGGGGAATCTTTCTCCAGGAGCAGGATGTTGAAGAGATTTGCGGGCAGTTTTTGCTGGACTTGACCGGCTACTCGATTCCCGAGCTGGATCATTTCTACGTAATGCCCATTTTGATGAACTACCCCGATGAGGGAACCTTCCTGGTCTGGGCCGTGGGCGGTCTGGTAAACGATGCCTGGAACTGTGAGCTCCTGCTGGACGATCAAACCGGTCTCATCCTGCGCTGCAGCTTCAGCGGCCCGGCCTGGTCGTGGACCGAGCTGCTTTACGACTTCAACTATGGTTTGCCCGTACAGGACTATGCTGCTTCCCGCTTCTCTCAGGCGCTTTGCAGTCATTTCAACGCAAGGCTGGGCAGTCGGCTGACGGCTGCGGTAGAGACCGAGGAAGAGAACGAGCTCTTCTATCGGGCAACTCTCATTTTATCCGACGGGGATCGGGAAGAATTCGTCATTCCCTTTGAAATTCTGTTTGAAGAGGGCGTTTTTTCCATAAATTGATTCCGTTTTGATGCCGCTTGCTTGCCGCTTTGCTTCCTTCCCCTGCGATAATGCAGAAAAACGCAAGGGAGTGTGTCAATATGACAGAAGCACAGATGATTCGGAGAAAACGGCGTCAAAAGGAGCTTCGGCGCAGGCGGGCTGTTCTGGGGGCGCTTGTCCTCTGCCTGGCGCTGATTCCGGTTCTCCTCTTTTCCTGCTGCGATTTTCAGAAGGCGGAGGCCCAGGCGCCCGCCGGTGCAGGACAGCCCTCGGCCCAGCCCCGGCAAAAAACCGCTTCCCCGGAGCCCGTCAAGGCCGAGACCGTCGCCTCCAAAGACCTGCCCGAAGGCTGGAAGATACTGTCGGTTTCCGAAGAAGACCTGGCAGAGGGCTCGCTGGTTCTGGTCAATCGGGATTACGGCTACGACCCGGGCCTGCCCCAGACTGTCAGCGTGTATGACTGCAAGAACCACAGCTACCTGGTGAAGGACACCTATCTCAGCATCCGGGAGGAGGCCGTGGAGGCCCTCAACGATTGGATGGACGCCTTTGCCGCCGAGACCGGAAGAACGGACGTGAATATCGTGGCCGGGTGGCGGAGCTTCGAAGATCAGACACAGCTGTATCAGAACGCCGTGGAAACCAAGGGGCAGGCTCACGCGGACGCCTATCTGGCCCTGCCGGGGCACAGTGAGCATCACACTGGCCTGGCCATCGACCTGGATACCTACGACGTGGACACCGGGGCCAGCGGCGGCTTTGACGGCGACGGCGACTACGCCTGGGCCGTGGATCACGCCTGGGAATTCGGCTACATCCAGCGCTATCCCTCCGGAAAAAGCCACATCACCGGCATTGACTTTGAATCCTGGCACTTCCGCTATGTGGGTCTGCCCCACGCCTTCCTGATGCGGTCGGAAGACCTCTGCATGGAGGAATACATCGACTATCTGCGGGCGCATCCCTTCGCCGGGGAGCATCTGCAAGTCTCCTGCTTCGGCACAGATTATGAGCTCTACTTCTGTCCGAAGAATCAGGTGATCGTCCCCACCGCCGGAAATTACACGATCTCCGGCAACAACGTGGACGGATTCATCATCACAATCCAGCGGCCGTAGTCAAGGCCGCCGGCTAAGCCGGCGGCTTGCACTTTACAGCGAAAAAGAGTCCGTCGGCCAAGCGGCCGATGGACTCTTTTTGTGACATATTCTGTAATCCGCAGGCCGCGCCGCCCATTGAACGGGCGAACCCACCGCCTGATTTTCAAGACCGCAGCTCAGCCCCCGTCGGGAGCGGCAGGCGTCGGCTGGCTGACCCGCACGGCGATTACCTTATCCCGCTTGGAATATCTGCTGTAAGCAATCAGGCTGGTATCAATCAGATTCTCATCCAGATCATAGATGTCCTTGTAGGTGGCGATCAAGTAGCCCGTATAGGGGGAAACGATAACGTCCCCGGTCTTGTAGGAGTCGTCGTAAACTGCCTGCTCCTTGGTTTCATAGGGGATTTCTTCCATAATATCGTATCTGAGCTTTACGGTGTAGTCCTTCCATTCCCTGCCCCGCAGGAGGATGTGCACGCTGCCGTCTGAGACAGTGGCCTCGATTTTGACGGGATAAGGACTGGTGTTCTCGAACTTGTAGTCCAGCCGCTCCCAGTAGATGGCAGCGTCCATACCCTGGGGCACATAGGTCACCAGATAAGTGTGCGCATGGCGTTCCACGGCAGGAAGGTCGGCCTGCAAGGCTGCGTAATAGATGGAGGAGGCCACCTGGCAGACGCCGCCGCCGATTTCCGGCACGGAGTTGCCCGCGATATAGGCCGTGGCCTCCCGATACCCCTTCTCCGCCGTCCGTTCTCCCACAACCTCGTTGAAGGAGAAGACCTGGCCGGGCATAACAACAGTTCCGTCGATTCTCTCGCAGGCCAGCATCAGATTGTGTGTACGGTCGTCAATCCAGGTATGGGGCGTGTGGGCCTCCCCCAGAATGTTGCCGTAGAGGTATTCTTCCACGTCCGCCACCGTCACTGCCGGGGTAATGGGCCGCAGGGGGAGAATGTAACCGATGCCCTCCTGGGCGTAGGTAATCACCCGCTCCAGCTCCTCGGGATCCGCCCAGTAGCCGGGAATATCCGGGGTAATCAAAAAGGTACTGCGGTTGAGCACCGCATCCACGGGCTCCGTCCGGGTCCGGGCGCAGATTTCCTCCACATTCAGGGGCTCGGGAATATAAGTCTCATAGGTGATCGAGGGGTTCATTTCCCCCAGGAAATAGGACTTTGTCAGGGTTTGATAGATTTCATCTGCGGAAATCACCCTGCCTCGCCTGCCGATGTTTATCGTCAGGTATTCAAACTCCCGGGGGCCCTCCCTGCCCTTGGAGACAGCCGCAAAGGAAGACAAATAGGGCTGATCCCAGTTCTGGTGGGTTTGCTCCGCCAGCGCACGCAGCTCGGCATAGTCCAGGGTAATATACTGGGTGGGGTCTACCACATAGCGGCCCCTGCCCACCTTGCCTACGCCCTGTTCCATATCCCGCTCCAGGCCTTCCAGGTCCACCCGGATCCCGCTGCGCTCCGGCGTCAGGGTCAGCACAATGGGCACGTCCTGGGAGGCGGAGTTGTTGGGGTAGAGGACCAGATTCATGTCCTCATGCTCCAGCACCTGCGCCAGACTCCGGTACTTCTCCAGCGTCTCTTCCTTGGTCATCCCCACAGGGCTGTCAGCGGAGGGGCCAAACTTCCAGAACCAGAACACCAGGCCCCCCGCCAGCACCACAACGGCCAGCGCCGGCAGGACAATCAGCAGCCAGCGGGACAGCCTCCTGCCCTGGGCCCGGCTCTGCTCCGCCTGTTCGGCCGGCTGGGGCTCCGCAGCCTTCCCCGCCTTGGCGGGCTCCGCGGGCTTTCCGCGTCCGGCTTCAAATTTGCCTCGCACCGTCCGCTCCGCCTGCACGGACTCCACGACCTTTGGGGCCTTGGCTTCAAATTTTCCCTGCCCTGTCTGGGACTCGGCGGTCTCGGCGGAATTCACCGGCTTGACCCGCTTGGCTTCAAATTTTCCTTGCTTCATCTATCTCTATCCTCCCTGCCGCGCAGGGTCATCTTGGATTGGAGTCGTCCGGAAATGCCCGGACGCTTTCATGTTATCATATCGCATTTTTCGCGGAAAAGCAAGCTATAAATCAACATTTTGCGGTTTTTTCCAACAACAATGCAAAAAAACACAATCCATCGTAGTTCCGCCAAAATTGAGCATTGACAAGCAGACTTTAATTTTCTATAATTATATTGAGAAACGTTAATCAAAAAGGAGTTGTCCTATTATATGTACCGATCCGCAAAGCAAAGCCGTTCCGAGTCTCTTTCCCGCAAGCGCAGGCTGATTGCCCTGACGGCTGCCGTTTCCCTTTCCGCGCTCCTTTTCACCGCCTGCGATTCAAGCAAGGAACTGCAACTCGAAGAAAGATTAGAGTCTACAGACGCAGCCAATATCCGTTCCGCTTACTTCGCTGTTCAAACTGCTGCTGTAACTCAAGCGGCCGACGTCAAGGGCGTCACCCGCACAGGCGACGGCCCCGGCTCCTTTACCTACACCTACACCGTCGAGGCAACGCAAAAGATCGCGGGCTGGCAGAACGATGAGCTTGAAGGGATCGGAGGAATATCGATCAACGAAATCCCCGCCATGGTGCAGGGCGAAACCTGGGACGTCGTTTATGACGAAGTGACTAATAACACCACGATCAACGCCGGCTCGACGGCTGGTTCCAATCCCGTGCAAACAACCGAAGTTTCCCTGGTTCGTGAGAAAGATCTGGAGGCTACAGACGCAGCCAACATCCGTTCCGCTTATGCTGTCATCCAGACCGCTGCTCTGATGCAGGACGATCAGGATACCATCGAGAAGAACAACAACACCAACGTTGAATTTACTGTGGACGGCGCTGAGGGTTCTTTCGTTTACCAGGCTGTTGTTAAGATGAAGCAGACCCAGGACGGCTGGCAGTCCGGCGCGCAGGTCATCGGCGGCTTCAATGTTCCCGCTATCGGCACCGTCATTGGCGGTGGTACCTGCACCATCGTGTACGATCAGTCCACCAACGCCACCACCCTTACTTGGGGCTAATTCCATAATTCCCAATTATATAGCTAAATCAGCGTGGGCATAACCCACACTTCCCACCACCCCTTCCCTCCGGGAAGGGGATGGGGTGGCGGTCAATATCCGAAAAGAAGAAGGACCCCCGCTCGGTTTTCGAGCGGGGATTCTTCCTTTCCGTATCCGGAAACCCATTCGCCCCACCCTACCTGGGCTTCGACCATAACGCCGCCTGGTTTGAACACCCCATCCGGAGCCTCCCCCGACGCTTATCATTTTTTTGAAAAGTGCTTCACATCAATTGACATCGCAGATAAAATTGGCTTGTTTGGAAGAGATTGAATTGACAAAAACGCCGTTCTTTTGTATAATATTCAGAAGAAATCGCAAACCATTCAAATAAAATGGGAGGAAATAATTATGCTTCATTCATTTACCAGAAACTACAACGACCGCTCCACGGACGCAGGCTTCCAGTTTGAGTTCTACTGCGACTGCTGCGGCAACGGCTTCCTCAGCACCTTCCATCCCTCCTCCACCTACGATCAGAGGCAGAAATCCCAGCGGCTGGGCCGCTTTGCCTCCACCTTCGGCAATTTGCTGGGGGGAAAGGCCAGCGAATTGGGCTGGGCCGTAGAGCGGGGCAGCGACCTGGTGGGCGACCGCTTCAGCGGCCAGTCCCCGGAATGGCGCAAGGAGTATGAGACCTCCTTCGACGCGGCCCAGGCGGAGGTCCGCTCCCAGTTTACCCGCTGTCCCTCCTGCAACAAGTGGGTCTGCCCCAGCTGCTGGAACGAGGAGGACGGCCTGTGCATCGACTGCGCCCCCCGGGAGGCCAGCTACGTGGCCCAGGCCCGGAACAAGGCCATGCAGCGGAACATCGACGAGGCGGCGGAGACCGCCACGGTCTGGCAGGGCAAGATCGAGACCCGCACCACCGTCTGCCCCAAGTGCGGCAAGCCCGCGGGCAGCGGAAAGTTCTGCAACTACTGCGGCTCCCCCATCGGCACCAACCGCTGCCCCAACTGCGGCGCGGAGGTGGCCCTGGGCCTGAAATTCTGCGGCGAGTGCGGCTCTCCCATGCAGAATAGCGGCAAGTGCCCCAGCTGCGGTTATGAAAACGAGCCCGGAATGAAATTCTGCGGCCAGTGCGGCACGAAGCTATGAACTACCGAGGCTGCGCCCTGGGGAGCGAGACCCAGCTCTCCATCGAACGGGAGGGCCTGCGGATCGGCGGCCGCTTCATCGACTACGCGGAGTTCCGGGCCCTGGTTCCCCTGAATCATCGGGTCATTGTGGACCTGCTTTCCGGCGAGCGGATCGAGATTTCCATGCTGGGTTTCTCCTATGACGGCTTCTGGGAGGAGCTCTCCGGCGCCTTCGCCGCCCGGAGTTTGGATGCCCTGTTCGTGGAGGGTTCTCCCCTGATGTCCTGCGAGGGCGAGTATCAGCTCCCCGGAGACAGCGGCCGGGGGAAAATCGAGCTGTACCCCGATGCGGTGGTAATCCTGCCCCCCAACTGCTTTGCCGTGCGCATTCCCCTGTGCTTCACCGATCAAATCCTGTTGGACGGGTATATGATCCGCCTGACTCTCTTTGACGGCACGGTCTACACCGTGGGCCGGATGGGCTACGACACCAAGCCCTTTGCCGAACGGGCCATACAGTGCATGGACAGAACCAAGAAGGAGCGTTCTGCCCTGCTTTCCCGCGTCTGTCCCAAACCGGTCTTCCCCCACCCCGGCCTGTTTCGGACCACCCAGCAGGAGCTGTCCTGGACCGCCGCCTTTGCCCCCGGCCGCTGCGCGGTGGAGCTGGAAACAGGCGACGCCGCGGCCACCTACCTGTACCGCTATGAGGAATCCCAGCCGGTCTTCAGCTTCCGTCTGGAGCTGGCCATGGAGGCCATGGGCCCCCACCGGGAGATCATTTGGATGAGCGAGGAGCAGCTTGCGCAAAAGCCGCTCTACCGCATGGCAGTCGCCCGCTGCCCCGCCGTCTCCTACCTCCGCGCCCATACAGCAGGGAGGCTGATTCACAACCAGAACCACGAGGAAAAGCTGAAAGCTTTTTTAAACGGTTCGAACGAGCAATAAAATAAAACCTCATTTGTCCGGCGGACAAATGAGGTTTTTTCTGGCTCCCCCTGTTGGACTCGAACCAACGACACACGGATTAACAGTCCGTCGCTCTACCGACTGAGCTAAGGAGGAATATGAATGTTGGCGTTATCTAT
>JAGABH010000177.1 GCA_017614755.1 Oscillospiraceae bacterium | reverse complement strand
GGGTACTGGAAGCCCCGACCGTTGGCGTCGCCCTCGATCATAACCTCGATGAAGGCCTTGTTCACCATGTCCATTTCCTTCTGGCAGTCCTTGTACTTGAAGGGCATTTCCTTGCCGCCTACGATGGCGGGGAGCTCTGCCTGGTCGTTGGGAACGGTCCAGTCCAGGGTGACGTTGCTGAAGGGGGCCTGGGTGCCCCAGCGGGAGGGGGTATTGACCCCGTAGATAAAGGACTCCACGCACTTCTTCACCTGGTCGTATGGCAGGTTGTCAAACTTGACAAAGGGGGCCAGGTAAGTATCGAAGGAGGAGAAAGCCTGGGCGCCCGCCCACTCGTTCTGCATGATGCCCAGGAAGTTGACCATCTGGTTGCAGAGGGTGGCCAGGTGCTTGGCAGGAGCGGAAGTGATCTTGCCGGGGACGCCGCCGAGACCTTCCTGGATAAGCTGCTTCAGGCTCCAGCCCGCGCAGTAGCCGGTAAGCATGGACATATCGTGGATGTGGAAATCGCAGTTGCGGTGCGCGTTGGCGATTTCGTCGTCATAGATCTCCGTCAGCCAGTAGTTGGCGGTGATGGCGCCGGAGTTGGAGAGTATCAGGCCGCCCACGGAGTAGGTAACGGTGGAGTTCTCCTTCACCCGCCAGTCCATGACCTTCAGATACTGATCCACCACGGACTTGTAGTCCAGCATGGTCTCGGACACATTGCGGAGCTTTTCCCGCTGACGGCGGTAGAGGATGTAGGCCTTGGCTACGTCTTCGTAACCGGCCCGGCCCAGGACCGCTTCCACGGAGTCCTGAATGTCCTCCACGGCGATCTTGTTGTCCTTGATCTTGCTCTGGAAGTCGGCGGTGACCTTCAGGGCAAGAAAGTCGATGGTATCCTCGTTGTACTGCTTCTGCTTGGCGTCAAAGGCCTTCTTGATGGCAGTGGTGATCTTGCTGATGTCGAAATCAACGACCTTGTCGTTGCGTTTGACTACCTGATACATGGCGGTCTCTCCTTTACTGTATATCGGTAAATTGATTATAATCTGTTAAGCGGGACGTAAGCGGGACAATGAAGTATCGCTTTCGCGATATGAAGTATGCGCTGACGCGCATATTCGGACGCAGGGGGAGAAGGTTTCGTGAAACACTGTAGGAACGAATATTGCTCGTCCGGCATTCGGTACGAATGTAATTTGCCGAAGGCAAATCCAGCTCGGTTTCGTCATCGAATTCGGGCGGCCAGTGACCGCCCCCGCGTCCGGAGCGGTATGGCGCAGCCATACTTCATAAGCGAAGCGCCTTCATACGGCATAGCCGTACTTCATATTTGCACAAGCAAATACTTCATGTTTCCACCCCTCGCAGCCGTGCCTTCGGCACATAGGGGCGGACTGCTTCCAGGCAGGCCTTCGTTTTTTCCCGGCTCGCGGCGCGGAAGCGTTCGCCGCCGGCCAGAATGTCGCCGGAGTCCACAAAGCCCTGGATGAAATAGCGTTCCGCCCCGGCAATCCACTGGCCAATGGCGGCAAAGTCCTCCGGCTCGTGGAGCTCGTCCACCAGGGTGGTGCGGAGCTCAAAGGGAGTCTTCCCTGTCCGAAGCAGGCCGAGACTTTCCTCCACCCGAGGCAGAACGCCCGTCACGCCGGCGGTCAGCTCGTACTTTTCCCGGCTGTTTTTGATATCCATCGCCACATAGTCCGCCAGGCCCGCCTTCAGGATGGTCCGCAGCCGATCCGGGAAGGCCCCGTTGGTGTCCAGCTTCACGGCAAAGCCCAGGGCCCGGATCTTTTCCAGAAACTCGGGCATATCCGGGTGGAGCAGCGGCTCGCCGCCGGTGACGGCTACGCCGTCCAGCAGGCCCTGACGCTTCCGCAGAAAGGCAAAAAAATCATCCTGGCTGAGCTCCGGCACCGCCGGGGAAACCACCAGGCTGCTGTTGTGACAAAAAGGGCAGCGAAAATTGCATCCCACGGTAAACACCGTACAGGCAACACGCCCCGGAAAGTCCAACAGGGTCATTTTCTGTAATCCGCCGAGTTTCATCGCTACCTCCTGCCGGGCCGTCTGCCCGACTGTGACCGGGGCGTATTATCTCCCTGTGGAAAACCGTGTGGACAAGATGTGGACAACATATAGGAAGGTTGTTGACATAACTACCACAATATCTTGTGTTCGGATTATAGGATACCAACAAGAAATAGAAATGTCAAGCCCTTTTTGTGTGTTTTTTTGAAAGTCTCCCGAGAAGGTTTTTCGGGCATAAAAGTCACCTCCGGAGACGCGTGCGGAAGGCGTCTTCGGAGGTGAGGCAATCATAGAATCTCCCGGATTTGGGCGAGACTCGCCGTCTCGTAGGTGGGCCGGAGCTCGGGCGGCGGGGTTTGCCCCTTCCGGTTGAGCCAGAGGGTGTCAATCCCGGCCCGGATTCCCCCCAGAATGTCCGAGGTAAGGCTGTCGCCGATCATCAGGGTCTTCTTCCGGTCAAAGCCGGGAATCCGGGCAAAGCACCAGGCGAAGTAGGCCGGGTCCGGCTTGTGACAGCCCGCCAGCTCGGAGATGAAGAGCGATTCAAAGTACGGTCCGATCTTCGCCCCCGCCAGCCGGGAATACTGGGTCTCCGCCACGCCGTTGGAGGCCAGGAAGAGGCGGTAGCCCCGGCCCTTCAAATAGTCCAGCAGCTCCCGCGCACCCGGGAGAAAATCGTGCTCCAGGCCAAGGAAGCGGTGATAAGAACGCTCAAAGGCCGACGGGTCCAGGTCCAGCCCCAGTTCCGAGAACATCTGCCGATGCCGCTCCACCAGGATGGCGTCCCGGTCTGCCTCTCCCCGCTCCAGCTTCTCCCACCAAGAGAGGTTGACCGCCCGGTAGCGGTCCAGAAGGGCCTGGGTGGGCGTGAGGCCATGCTCCTTCAGCGCCCGGGAATAGGCGGCGGCCTCCCCTGCCCCGAAGTCCAGGATGGTATCGTCCAGATCAATCAAAAGGCTCTCGTAGCGCATTTCCCATTCCCCCTGCCTGCGGTTTTCCCGGGGCAAACGCCCGGGGTTTTCTCACAGTATAGCAGGTTTTCCGGAAAATGCAAGACTCATGCTATGATCCAATAAACCGTTTCAATCTTTTTCAAGCATTTATCGGATAATCGGATCAGCTCTCC
>JAGABH010000176.1 GCA_017614755.1 Oscillospiraceae bacterium | reverse complement strand
CGACACGGCGGGCAGCGACGCCGCCGCCTGGCTCCGGGAAAAGGGCGCCGACCGAATCGACGCACTGATTCTCACCCACTATGACCGGGATCACGTCAGCGGCGCGGCAGCCCTGCTCTCCCTGATACCGGTGGAAACAGTCTATCTGCCGGATGTGGAGGCCGACCCGGAAAACCGGGCCGAAATTGAGGCCGCCGCCCTGGCCTCCGGGGCGGGGCTGTGCTATGTGACGGAAAACCGCACCCTCCCCTTCTCCGGCGGGCAGCTCCGGCTCTTCGCCCCGGTCTCGGATCGGAGCGACAACGCCGCCTGCGTTTGCGTCTTGTATTCTGTGGGAGAATATGATATGCTTGTCACCGGCGACCTGGACGCAGGGGCGGAATACGCCCTGCTGGAACAGGAAGCACTGCCGCCGGTGGAGCTCTATGTGGCGGGCCACCACGGCTCCAAGGGCTCCTCCACCCAGGCCCTGCTGGAGACCCTCCGGCCCCACACCGTCTTCGTCAGCGTGGGCCGGAACAATTACGGTCTGCCCAGCCGGGAGGCCCTGGAGCGCTTCGAAGCCTGCGGGGCGCAGGTCTATCGCACCGATGAATGCGGCACCTTAGAGCTGTCCGTACATTAACGCCGCAGGGCGGCCGCCTGTGCCCTTCATGGGTAGACCCCAAGCCGCCCTGTGTCCGCAGCGAAACAGCGGCGACCAGCGCTCTGGCCGCCCTACGAAAGGAAATACCATGGCCGATCAAAACCTGGAACGCCTCAAATCCGATCTCAAACTGAACAGTCCCGCCCGACTCTACGTCTTCCACGGCGAGGAGGCCTATCTGCGGCGCTATTACCTGGAAAGCCTCCACAAGCTGCTGGTGGAGGACTTTGCCGAGGCCTTCAACTATCACCGCTTCGGCCCGGAGACCATCAGCCTGCAGGGGGTGCTGGACAGCATCGAGGCCCTGCCTATGATGGCGCAACGCTCCATGGTCCAGATCGACGACGTAAACTTCTTCGCCCTGGGCGAGGACGGGGCCGCCTACGCCAAATTCTTCTCGGACATTCCCGACTACTGCACCGTGGTTTTGGTCTACGAAACCGTGGAGTTCAAGATTGACTGGCGGAAAAAGGCTCTGGCCGAGGTCTTTGACAAGGCCACGGTGGTGGAATTCACCCAGCCCTCCGACCGGGAGCTGATTACCTGGGTGGGCCGTCACCTGAAAAAACAGGGCAAGCGGATCACTGTGGAGGACGCCGAGTACCTGATCCATCGTACCGGCGGGGCCATGACGGCCCTGCTTGCGGAAATCGGGAAGCTGACGGCCTATGTGGAAGAGGAAACCGTTACCCGGGCGCACATCGACCTGCTGGTAGAGCCGGTCTTGGAGGCGGACGTGTTCGCCATCACCGACGCCGTCACCCAGGGACGCTATGAGTTTGCCCTGCAAACCCTCCGCACCGTCCTGCAAAAGCAGGAGGAGCCGGTGCGCATTCTCGGCGCCATGGGGGGCCAGTTCCGGCGGATTCTGGCAGCCAAGCGGCTCTTAGAGGGCGGCAAGCGGCAGCAGGACCTGATGAAGCTCTGCGGGATCGGCAGCTACCCCGCCCAAAAGACCATGGAGGGTGCGAAACGCCTCTCGGAGCGCTTCTGTACCCGGGCGGTGGAGCTCTGCCTGGAGGCCGACCTGCGGCTGAAAACCTCCTATGACGAACCGGCCCGAGTGCTGGAATTCCTGGTACTGGAGCTGGCAGGAGAGTCCCGAAACGGTTAGGAGAGACAAATGCCCGCAGCCGCCCTCATTTTCGGACAGGCACAGGCGGGTTGGGCCGATGTGGGCATCGGCCCCTACGGTTGGAGTGTCCCGGAATGGATAAAATCAAGATTCAAGAGGCCCTGGTGGTTGAGGGCAAATATGACAAAAACACCCTGGCCCAGATCGTGGACGCGCCGATTTTCGTCACGGACGGCTTCGGCATTTTCAAGGACCCGGACAAGCTGGCCCTGCTGCGGACCGTGGCGGAAAAGCGGGGGCTCATCGTCCTGACGGACAGCGACGGCGCGGGCCTGGTGATCCGGGGCCACATTAAGGGAGCCATTGACCCCGCCCTGGTGAAGCACGCCTATATTCCTGACGTGTTCGGTAAGGAAAAGCGCAAGGCCGCCCCCGGCAAGGAGGGCAAACTGGGCGTGGAGGGCATGGACCCGGAGATTCTTTTGGCCGCCCTGCGGAACGCAGGGGCGACGGTTTTGGACGTGCAGGAATCAGGGATCGAGGATCAAGGGTCAGGCTGCGCCACGGAAACCTCCCCTGCTTGCAGGGGAGGGGGACCGGCCTTCAGGCCGGTGGAGGGGTTCTGCCCGCAAGACCCGCCTTTGCGGACAAGCAATGCTTGTCCCTACGAACCCGAACGGGAGCCCATCACCAAAATCGACCTCTACGAGCTGGGTCTCACCGGGCGGCCGGACAGCAAGGAAAAACGCAAGGCCCTGCAAAAACGCCTGGGCCTGCCGGAACGCATGAGCACCAACGCCCTGCTGACGGCGCTGAACTGCGTCATAACCCGGGACGAATTGACCGAAATGGTATGAGACCGGCGGGCGGCGACGCAAAGCTATGGCCCGCGCTACAGGCTCTGAACCTCAACCGCGGGACGGGGAACCCGTCCCCTGCATCCTATGGCGTACCGCTGTGCGCCGCGACACAACACGAACCGCGCCGGCAGATTGCCGGCACTACATGAAATACTATGATCGAAATATCTGTACAAAATCTGAAAAAATCCTTTGAGGTGGGTGAAATCCTCCTGGACGGCCTGTCCTTTGAGATCCGCACCGGCGAGTGCGTGGGCATCATGGGACGGAACGGCTGCGGAAAGACCACCCTCTTTCGGATGCTCACCGGCGAATTGGAGCCGGACGACGGGACCATTATGATCGCCCCGGGCCGGAAAATCGGCCTGATCTCCCAGATTCCCGTCTATCCCGCAGGCTACACGGTGGAAAACGTCCTCCGCTCCGCCTACCGGGAGCTCTTTGCCATGAAGAAAAAGATGGAGGAGCTGGAACGGCAGATGACCGTCTCCGCAGATCACGCCATCCTTTCGGAGTATGACCGCCTCACCAACGCCTACGAAGTCGGCGGCGGCTACGACATGGACACCAACGTGGACAAAATCTGCAACGGCCTGGGCATCCCCTTCCCCATGCGGGAGCAGCTCTTTTCCTCCCTCTCCGGCGGCGAGAAGACCCGGGTAAACCTGGCCCGGCTCCTGCTGGAAAACACCGACATCCTCCTGCTGGACGAGCCCACCAACCATCTGGACCTGCGGAGCGTGGAATGGCTGGAGGGCTACATCAAGCAGTTCAAGGGCACCACCCTCACCATCTCCCACGACCGCTACTTCCTGGATCGGGTGGTCCAGCGGATCATCGAAATCCACGACGGGCAAGCCGAGCACTACAACGGCAACTACTCCTTCTACCTGGAGGAGAAGCAGGCCCGGTTCAACCTGCAAATGAAGCACTACGAGCAGGAGCAGGCCAAGATCAACCAGCTCAGCTTCACCGTGGAGCGGATGAAGGGCTGGGGTATCAACAACCGGGTCCTCTATCGCCGGGCCATGGCCATGCAGCACCGGATCGACCGCATCCGCCAGACGGAGCGGCCCAAAACCGAAAAAACCATGAAGGCCAGCTTCGGCGAAAAGGAATTCTACGGCGACTCTGTGTTCTACGTGAAGGGCATGGAAAAGTCCTTTGGGGAAAAAAAGCTCTTTTCGGACGTGGAGCTGCTGGTGAAGGGCGGGGAGCGTATCGCCCTGCTGGGGGACAACGGCGCGGGCAAGACTACCTTTATCCGCTGTCTGCTGGGAGAAGAGCCGGTGGACGGAGGCCGGATTCGCTTCGGCCCCACGGTAAAATCCGCCTACCTGCCCCAGATCATGCACTTCGAGCACCCGGAGCGGACCCTCTACGACACCATGCTCTATGAGAAAAACTGCACCCCCCAGGCAGCCCGGGATCGGCTGGGCGCTTTCCTGTTCTCCGGGGAGGACGTGTTCAAAACCGTGGGCACCCTCTCCGGCGGGGAGCAGTCCCGGCTGCGGCTGTGTATGCTCATGGACGAGAAAATCAACCTCCTCATTCTGGACGAGCCCACCAACCACCTGGATATCGCCTCCCGGGAGTGGGTAGAGTGCGCCATCGAGGAGTACGAGGGCACCCTGCTCTTTGTCTCCCACGACCGCTATTTTGTGGAAAAGTTTGCCACCCGAATCTGGGAGCTGGAGGACGGAGTCATCAAGGACTACCCCTGCGGCTACGCCAAGTATCGGAGCCTGAAGGAGAACGCCGCCATCCGGCCCATTCCTCAGACAGAAAAGCCCGCGAAAAAAGAAAAGCCCACCCAGAAGGTGGACAGCAAGGCGCTGGAAAAGGAAGTCCGCCGCCTGGAGCGGGAGATCGACGCCCAGGAACAGGCCATCGCCGCCCTGGACGAGCAGCTCCTGGCCGCAGCCGCGGACTACAAGGAGCTGATGCGGCTCACGGCGGAAAAAGAAGCCGCCGAGGAAAAGCTGACGGAGCTCATGGAAAAATGGGAAGCCGCCGCCGGGCAGTTGGAGTGACGAAATCGAAAATTCAGAAGGAAAAAGTAAGAATTAAGAATTGTCGGTGTGTTGCAGATTGCCATCTGCAACACGAAACAATCCCGACCGCCGGTGCCGCGCGCGGACGAATCGTCGGAAAAGCAATTCTTGTCCCTACCGGCCGTAGGGGACGGGTCTCCCGTCCCCTATTTTGTTTCATTCTCAATCGCCAATTCGAGAATCCCTCATTTTTTCTTTTTTGCCCGCGGCTCTGCCGGGGTTGTTTCATTCAATGACCTGTTGAATATCCAGCACCCGGTCGATTTCGATCAGGCTGCGGTCGCTCAGCTCCAGAAGGCGGTAGGCGCGGTCTACCCGGCGGAGGATGACGGTCTCGCTGCGGTAGGCGCCACCCAGCTTCAGACCGTCTGGCTCAAACCAGGTGAGCTTCACCCGCACCGGCTCCCCCGGCGGGTCCGTCCGGGCCGCCAGCTCCACCAGAACCCGGTTCAAATCCGCCTTGGCGTCCTCGTCCAGTTCGATCTGCCGAGCGGTAAGCCGGGCCGCCTCTTCGATGACGGCCTCATAGCCCGACAGGGCGGCAAAGGGAGCAAACTGGGCCGCCCGGTTTGCCAGCGGCATGGGCGGGTGCCGCTTGGAAGCGGGCCGTTCCAAATGGATGATGTCGTCGTATCTGCCGGACATGGCGGACCTCCTTCCAGAATGTTTCCCGGGCGCCGGGGTATGTTCCGCGGCGCTGCCTAAGCGCGCCGCTGCCCGGCTCTGAACGCGGAACCTCGGACGGATGTG
>JAGABH010000175.1 GCA_017614755.1 Oscillospiraceae bacterium | reverse complement strand
GGCTTGGTGCCGCCGGTGATCCCGTTCTTCACCGCCCACATCACAGCCTTATGAGCCCAGTGTTTATCACTCACGTCCTTGAAGGGATTGTTTTCCACTTCCACTTCGGGTCTGTCATTGGCAGCCCAGAAGAACACCACGGCGTCACTGCGCAGGACAGTCCGTTCCGGCATGAAGTGGGTGGGATCCACGCCGCCGGTGACGCTCTCATCCAGGGCCCACATGACGGGGTTGAAGAAGAAGTCCTCGTCGTGAACGTCCACAAAGGGATTCTCCAGCCGGGGAATCTCCTCGGTCTTGGTCTCGCCGCAGCGGGCGCAGGTGAAGCTCTGCCGGCCGGGGAACTGATGGCAGGGCTCCACAGTCACAACGGGCTCGCCCCAGTCGTGGCCCAAAGCCTCGGTCTCGCCCTCGGTGTAGCTGTCGCCGCAGCGGGAGCAGGTGCAGGTGGTGAAGCCGGCCTCAGTGCAGGTGGGCTCGGTGACAACGGCCTGGTAATCGTGGCCAAGAGCCTCGGTCTCGTCGCCGGTGTAGCTGTCGCCGCAGCGGGAGCAGGTGTAAGTGGTGAAGCCGCCCTCGGTGCAGCTGGGCTCCGTCACCACGGCCTGGTAGTCGTGGCCAAGAGGCTCGGTCTCGTCGCCGGTGTAGCTGTCACCGCAGCGGGAGCAGGTGTAGGTGGTGAAGCCGCCTTCGGTGCAGCTGGGCTCCGTCACCACGGCCTGGTAGTCGTGGCCCAGGGGCTCGGTCTCGTCAGCGGTGTAAGTGTCATTGCAGCGGGAGCAGGTATAGGTGGTATAGCCGCCCTCGGTGCAGCTGGGCTCTGTCACCACGGCCTGATAGTCATGGCCCAGGGCTTCCACGGTGCGGGTCTCGGTGATGTTGCAGCGGGAGCAGGTACGGGTCTCCTCACCGGCAGCGGTGCAGGTGGGAGCAGTGGTCACGGTCCAGTCGCTGTAATCGTGGCCCAGAGCCGGAACAGAATTGCCCTGATAGCTGTAGGCGCAGACGGTGCAGGTGTAGGTGGTATGGCCGCCCTCGGTGCAGGTGGGTTCCGTCACAACGGTATCATAGCTGCAGCTCACGGATTCCGTCTGTCCGCAGACAGAGCAGGTATGCTTGTGGGTGCCGTTGTTGTTGGAGACCCAGTTGCCATAGCTGTGGTTGCCGGTGGCGGGGATCAGGGTGCTGGCCGGGGAGATTTCATTCTCGCAGGCCTCGTCGGAGAAGTACTTGCCGCAGGTGGTGCAGCGGTAGTAGGCGTTGTGGCCGGCTTCGCCGCAGGTAGGAGCCACTTCCGCCACATACTCCGGGGTATGAACGTGTCCGCCGGCAGTGGGGGAGGTGCAGTAATAGGTGGTGTAGCCGTCCGTGGCTTTCCAGAACCGGACGTTGTTGTTGAGCGAGGAACCGGTCCAGAAGTAGTTGTTGCTGGTGTTGAAGCTGAAGTAGGGATACTGGCCGTTCTGTGCGCTGTGGGCGCTGCTGGCGTTGGGGCCGGAGCCGAATGTCCAGTCACATTTGCCGGCGGTATAGCTGTTGTAGCCGCCCAGGTAAGAGCTGGCCGTCACACCCACGTACACGTTGGTAGAGGCGTTCCGCAGGGAATAGTATTCCCCGTGGGGCTCCATGATGAAGCGGTAGGAGTCACCCACGTCGTGCAGGATGTTGTCCTCCAGGGTGATGCCGGTCGCCGCAAAGGCGGAGGAGTTGGCGCTGTTTTCGATCTCGGTGCCGTTGGAGCTGACAGTTACGCCCTTCAGGATATACATACTGTTGGTTATGCCATAGGAGACCACGTAGTTGCCTGCCCAATCCTCGGGGGCGGCGCTCAGCAGCTCATAGACGATTTCGCCGCCCGCCTCTTTGCGGGTGTAGACGGCGTACAGCGTCTCGTTGGCGGTCACGGTGTAGGAAGCGCCGGGGGCGTAGACTGTCGGCTTGTCGGTGGTTTCCATGGGAAGCTGTTGGGCAACCCAGCCGGAGAAGGTCCAGCCGTCCACGCTGATGTCCACGGAGGCGGGCAGGGTGATCTCGTCATAGATCAGAGCGGACTGGCTTCCGATGCTCTGGCCGCAGACCTCAAAGTTTACGGTGAGGGTGGGCTTGGGGGCGAAGATCACCAGGATGGTGCAGTCGGTTTCAGCGGAGACCGTGATCTGATTGCCGTTGATGACAGCGGTGGCAATGCCTTCGGTTACTTCGTAACCGGCCACATAGCAGCCCTCTGCGGGGTGGGCGGTGATCCGGTAGCCGTTAACCTCCACGGTGCCCATGCTTTCGTCGTTGGAAACAGCGGTGACAGTGTGGGGCACGGAGAAGCTGATGCCGTAGTATTTCAGGCCGGAGTTGGCGCCGGAGGGAGGATTGTAGACGCCGCCGATGGGCTTGACGGTGATGGAGCCGCCGGCTTCAATGGAGCAGCTTGTGCCGGTGAAGACCACGGGCCCCAGCAGGCTGTAGGGATTCTCCAGGCCGTGGTAGTCATCGGGGTTGAAGCCGTTTTGAGGCTTGAAGCCGTAGATGCCGTTGTCCAGGCTCTGGGACCCGCTGGCCGTTACCGCGATGCGGAAATCCCGAACCAGATCGGCGCAGTTGACGCCGGTGGCGGCAGTGATGGCGCTGACCTCGCTGCCGGAATAGCTGTCGGAAATCTGCCGGTAAATGGTGTTGCCGAAGCGGGTGTACAGATACTGGGCGAAGAGGGATACCTGGGCATAGAGGGCCAGAATATCGTCCAAACCGTTGCTCCAGTCGTACATGGAATAGCCGTTGTGGAGCTCGGAGGAGGGGGAGTAGGCGAATTCGGCGGGGGGATTCAGCCAGTCGTCGTTGGTGGAATAGTAGTAATGCTCCCAGGACTGGATGCGGGGGATGACGGAGCTGCCGGGGTAGCAGATTTCCTCCGCGGCGGCAGAGAAGCACTCGTTGAGCCAGGAGCTCATGCCGGCGTTGGAGTAGTTGATCAGATGCTGATACTCATGGACCATGGTGCCGTAGGTATCCTCGATCCGGGTCTGCATTTCACCATTGGAGTCCGGGAAGATAACGCCGGGGTAGGTGTCGATGTTCAGCATGGGCAGACCGTTGTTGTAGAGGTCGCTGCCCGTGAAGAAGCCGGCGACATAGGGCTGGCCGGGCTGCCAGCCGTCGTCGATGTTGTAATACAGAATGTGGAGCTTGCCGTCGCCCTGGGAACCGTTGGAGTGATCGCCGAAGGAGGACTGCATCAGGGGGAACTTGCTGTCGAATTCCGCAGCGGCCAGGTCCGCGAAGCTGGCGTCAATGCCGTCCAGCGGGTAGATATTGCTGGCGGTGGAGGTGGGAGTCCAGATGTAGCAGTGCTGGCCCACAGCCAGGCACTTGAACTCTACGCTGCCGCCGCCGGTGGGGGAGTAGGCGCTGTAAATGGAGAAGGTCCTTTTGGAGCCCACGTTGAAGGAGACCTTGGTTCCGTCGGCGGCTTCCGTCTCTGTCTTGGGGGCCTCGGGCAGGAACTGATCCACGTCCAGCTTGTAGGGTCGGGTTTCGAATTCGGCGGAGCGCCGGTCATTTCCTCTGACGTTGGGGCCGATCGCGGTCTCAATGAGGCCGGACATATTGCCGGTGGAGTAGCCGGAGGAGTAGGGGCTGGTGGAGGGGTTGTAGATTACGACGTAATCGCCCTGATATCCGCCGTCGGGATCATCGTCGATCAAAATCACATCATGGATGGTGCGTTCATCCGTCGGCTTGGATTTGGTCTCCGCCGCATAGACGGGAGCCATCGTGGCGACCAATGCGAGAATCAGGAAAATGCTGAGAAATCTGCGGATTGGTTTCATTTGTGTTCCTCCTGAGAATGAGTATAGAGTTGCGGATGCGGGGATTTACTGGGCGAGAAGCGCATCAAACCGGTACAGGAAGGTAACCACCTCGGCGCGGGTGCAGATTTTTCTGGGACTGAAGGTGTTGGCGGAGGTGCCGCCGGTCACGCCGTTCTCCACGGCCCAGCGGACCGCCTTGGCGTAGTAGGCGCTGGCGGGGACATCCTGGAAGGGGTTATCCGACTCAGGCTCCGGGGACCCGGCAGTACGCCACAGGAAGGTGACGACCTGGTCTCTGGTGCAGCAGTTGCCCACGCCGAAGAGGGTTTCGCTGATGCCGTTGGTGATGCCGTTCTCCTGTGCCCAAAGCACAGCTTCATAATAATACTTGTCGGGCTTAATGTCAACAAAAGATGTAGAATTTGTGAAGGGAGCGGGTTTTCCGCTTGCCGCCCAGAGGAAAAAGACGATCTGTTCCCGGGTGCAGGGAGCGTTGGGGGAGAAGTGGGTCTCGTCCGTACCGCTGGTGATGCGGGGATCGTGGTAGTAGGCCCAGAGTACTGCGTCGTAGTAATACTTGCCCTCGGTGACATCCACAAAGGGATTCGGCCCGGTCAGCTTGGGGATGACTTCCGTGCGGGTGGCGCCGCAGCGCAGGCAGGTGTATAAACGCTCGCCGGGCGCTTCCGTGGTGGGCTCCAGGGTGACAATCCCCTCGTCCCAGTTGTGGTCAAGCGCATCCACGGGCCGGGTCTCAAAGGCGTCGCAGCGGGAGCAGGTGCGGGTCTCCTCACCGGCTTCAGTGCAGGAGGGCGCGGTGGTCACGGTCCAGTCGCCGTAGTTGTGGCCCAGGGCCGGGGTCTCGTCGGCGGTGTAGCTGTCGCCGCAGCGGGAGCAGGTGTAGGTGGTATAGCCGCCTGCGGTGCAGGTAGGCTCGGTGACAACAGCTTGGTAATCGTGGCCCAGAACTTCCACAGGACGGGTCTCAAAGGCGTCGCAGCGGGAGCAGGTGCGGGTCTCCTCACCGGCTTCGGTGCAGGAGGGGGCTGTGGTTACGGTCCAGTCGCCAAAGTCGTGGCCCAGGGCTGCCGTGGCGTTGTCTTGATAGCTGTAAGCGCAGAGGGTGCAGGTGTAGGTGGTATAGCCGCCTTCCGTACAGCTGGGGGCGGTTACGGCGGAGTTATAGGCGCAGTCCGCAGTGGTCTCGTTTCCGCAGACAGAACACGCTGCCGAGTGGGTTCCGTTGCCGTTGGGGGTCCAGCTGTCGTAGCTGTGGTTTCCGGTGGCGGGGATCACAGTGCTTTCCAGGGTGATCTCGTGTTCGCAGGCCTCGTCGGAGAAATACTTGTCACAGCCGCTGCAATAGTAATATGCGGTGTGGCCCGCCGAAGCGCAGGTAGGAGCCACAGCATCCACAAGCACCGGAATATGGGTGTGTACCGAGGCTATGGGATCGGTCCAATAGTAGGTGATGGAGTCCAGTTCCTCTTTCCAGAGCTGGGTCGGGTGGTCGTCAAAGTCCCTGCAGGCACCGAAGAACCCATAGCTGGACTCCGCCAGATAGGGGTAGCTTGTGCAGGCGACGTTGGCGATCTTCATGCAGCTCTTGTCGGCGACATACTGGACCGTCCAGTCGGCGGAGCCCGTCTGGTAGCTGGACATATTGTGCAGATACTCATTGACTATGCCGATCCAATAATTGGTGGCGCTTTTGATGGTATAGGTGCCGCCGTTCCCGGCAAGGGTGAAGACATAGTCGGAAGCGGCGTTTCGCAGCAGCTCCCCATCCAGGGTCATTCCCGTGTTTTGGTAATCCACCGATGCGCCGAGGGGTTTGCTTTCAAGATCCTGATCTCCCTCCACGCCCTTGAAGGCGACCAGGTATTGGTCGGTGCCGGAGGTGATCAAATACCGGCCGGACCAGTCGGCGGGAGCCTCCTTCACCAGGCGGTAGACCGCAGTGGCGCCGCCGTCGACCCGGGAGAAGACGGCATAGAGTGTGATATTCTTCGGTACGGTGTAGCTGGAGCCCGGGGCGTAGAGCGTCCCGGGAGCGTCAGTAGATTCCGCCTCCATCTGGGCGTCGGTCCAGCCGCAGAAGGTCCAGCCCTCGGGGGCCACGCTGACGGTGGAAGGCAGGGTGATCGAGTCAAAGATCAGGGCGCTCTGGCTGCCCTCATAGGTGCCGGAGGCCACGAAGTTGACAGTGCAGGAGGCTTTGGGCGCAAAGATCACGCGGATGGTGCAGTCTGTCTGTGCGTCAACGGTGATGGTGTTGAAGTCGATCACCGCGGTGGCGGTACCCGAAACGACCTCATAGTCGGCAGCATAGTAGCCCTCGGCGGGGTAAGCGGTGATTGTGGAGCCCTCCACGGAAACCGTGCCCCAGGCCTCGTTGTTGGACAGGGCGGTAACGGCGCACAGGGCATCGTCGGTGTAGGCCTTGATCCGGTAGTCGCCGTTGTCCGGGCAGTCGGTCCAGGCACCGTTGGGCTCCTTGTAGAAGGAGGTGGCGCCGTGATTGGCGTGGATCCAGGAGCACCAGTCGATGATGCCGCTGTTGTTGAAGGTGGCGTCGTAGGGGGTGTGGACGCCGCCGTACACCACGCTCTGGGTAATGACGACGGAGAAGCTGTCTCCGGCGTAGAGCGGTACGGGAGTGTCCAGGGAGATGGTGTAATAGCCGGCAAAGGCAAGGCTTCCGGACTGGGTGGCAGCCAGCGTGCCGGAGGCGGGATCGCCCTCTGTGGGGTTCTTATAGATTTCCACGGTGTAGTTCAGGCCTTCGTCGAAGCTGCAAAGGGAAATGGCTTTCAGGTCTTCTCTGCCCTGAACGGTGAAGACGTTGGCCACCTTGGTGTTGTTGACAAAGCCCTCGTAGTAGCCGATGCTGTTGTTCCAGCCCTTGCCGTAGCTGACAAGGTTGCAGGTGCCGTCGTACTGATAGTTGTGGGAATAGTTGTCTACGGGCTGGGCGTCATAGAAGAAGATGTAGCCCTCCGTCACGGAGGTGTCCTCGTAGGAGATGTAGCAGTAACCGCCGTCAAACATACCGGTGCCCCAGCTGTTCTTGCAGATCCAGGCGCCGGAGCCGGCGGGTCTGTTGGGGGAGAACGAGGACGGCTGGATGGAGTCGTCCCAGCCGATCACAGTGATGGAGTGGTTGGCTGTTTTGTGGCCGCTGCTGTCCTGGCTGGAGTAGTCGATGTTGCAGATGTAGGAGTTGTAGTCGTCGTCCTCGTAATAGCTGATGTTGCCGGCGCCGTAGGCCATGATGGCGTTTTTGACTGCCTCCACGTCGGAGCCGGGAATCCACTCGGAGTTCTGGACGTGGCAGACGTCGTACTGGTAGGCATACCGGCTGTCCAGGCCGGAGTAGTTCACCGCGGCCGCATTGCTGTAATGCAGGGCGTCTTCCATCTCGTCTGCGGCGCCTTCCCAGCGCATCAGGGTAAAGGCGGACATCTGGCCGTTGCCGCCCTGATCCAGGCAGGGATCGTCGGGGATGGATCTGTCACCGGTGAGCATTCCCTCTGCGTCATAGGCATAGGTGTAGTTGAAGAAGGCGTGTTGGGATTCAGAGAGGTTCAGGCTTGTGGTGGCCGGCGAGTCGGTTCCCACGGGCACTTCGTGAGAGATCATGTAACTCTCAATGCTTGCCATGGCCGCATGAGCCCAGCAGGAGCCGTAGGGGTTCTGATTCTTGACGGAGGTGACCCAGCCGTTGTCCCGGGCGTCGTAGCTGGCGGGCAGCGGGTCCTTGGTTCCGCCGGAGCCGACGTACCGTTCATAGGTCTCCCGGTCACCGGACAGATAGGCCTCGGTCACAGCCTTCCCGCCGGGAATATTGACGGGAATATAGCTGTTGCTGCGAGCCGAGGGCTTTGGCTCCTCGGCGGCTTTCTCCCCGGCCTCCGCGCCCAGCACTGCGGTGGGGAAGAGGGAGAGGATCATAAGGACGGACAGGAGGATTGCAAGCAGTTTTTTCATGGGTTTCATTCGTAGTCACTCCTTTGGTTGATGCATCTGGATGTTACGTGTGGCGGATGAATTGATTAAGATTACGATTGGGCTCCAATCGAGTAACAACGATACAGGAAGGTGACGGCCTCTGCCCGGGAGCAAAGACGCTTGGGGCTGAAGGTGTCGGCGGAGCTGCCGCAGGTGATTTCGTTTTCCACCGCCCAGCGGACCGCCTGGGCATAGTAGGCGCCCGCGGGCACGTCCCGGAAGGGATTGGTTGTTCCCTGGGGCTCCGGGGAACCTGCCGCCCGCCACAGGAAGGTGACGATCTGCTCTCTGGTGCAGTATTTGCCCACGCCGAAGAGGGTATCGGAGATACCACCGGTGATTCCCTGTTCCCGGGCCCAGAGAACCGCCTCATAGTAGTACTTGTCTGCCTTTACATCCGAGAAGCCGGCGCCGGTCCCGGCGGGAGCGGGCTTGCCGTTTGCCGCCCAGAGGAAGAACACAATCTGCTCCCGGGTGCAGGGAGCGCTGGGGGAGAAGTGGGTGGCGTCGGTGCCGCCGGTGATCCGGGGATCGTGGTAGTAGGCCCAGAGAACCGCATCGTAGTAATACTTGCCCTCGGTGACGTCCACAAAGGGGTTGACCTGGTTCAGCCGGGGGATGACTTCCGTACGGGTGGCCCCGCAGCGCAGACAGGTGTAGAGGCGCTGGCCGTCCTCGTTCTCGGTGGGCTCCAGAGTGACTACGCCCTCGTCCCAGTCGTGGCCCAGGGGGTTGGTCTGGTTTTCGGTGTAGCTGTCGCCGCAGCGGGAGCAGGTGCAGGTGGTATAGCCGCCCGCGGTGCAGGTAGGCTCGGTGATAACGGCCCGGTAATCATGGCCCAGGGGGTCTACGGAGACGGTTTCCCGGCTCAGCTCCGCGCCGCAGCCGGTGCAGTAGACCACGCTGTCATAGGAGCCGGCCTCGGTGCAGCTGGGGGCGGTCTCGTTTTCCGTCACAGCCTCGCCGGGGGTGTGGGTATGGGGAGGCGCAGCCTCTTCCCACTTGGCAAACAGGGTGAAGTTCCCGTGGACAGGCATCCCGAAATCGTAGAGATTGACCAGTCCGGTATCTACAAACCAGCCCGCGAAGCTGAAGCCCTCCTTGGAGGGGTCTTCCGGCCGGGCGACGACGTCGCCTTCGGTGACGGTCTGGGAGGGGACCGGAGAGCCGCCGTTGGATTCGAACTGGACGGTGAAGGTCTTGGGCGCCGCCGCGGTCCACTTGGCGTGGAGCGTAAAGCTGGAATTGACGGGGGTGGAAAAATCATAGGCCTGGGTCAGGCCGCTGTCCTTGTACCAGCCGGCAAAGTCAAAGCCTTCCTTGAGGGGATCGTCGGGCCTGGTGACGGTCTGACCCGCAACGACGGTCTGGTCCGCCACGTGGGAGCCGCCGTTTGGGTTGAAGCTCACAACATATGAGCTGACCGGCGCAGCGTCGATGCTGGTGGTGTAGTAGGTCTGGGTGGTGTCTTCCGTCTTGCGGAAGAGGGAAATGGGGCAGGCGTTGTCGTTGGTCTTGGTGAAGCGGAAATTGGCCTCACTGCCGTTGTCAAAGTATTTCAGACTCCAGGCGGAGTAGTATTCGTCGGTGATCTTCACGCTGCCGTCGCTGTTGAAGAAAAACAGCAGCTTGGCATAGTTCTGGAAGGGGGTGGTGTAGATGTAATGTCTGCCGGTACTGGGGTTGCCGGGGGCGCCGATGTAGTAGACCTTGCCGCTGGAGGCCTCGCGCTTGCCGCCCAACGTGCCGTATTGGGAGTCGTAGGTAAAGACACTGTCGTTGACCGTTGCATTCTCCGGGATGCGGTCGCCATTGACAGTGACCGCGATCTCATTGTCCAGCACATCGATGGCCGAGTCGATCAGTGCACCGTTCAGGGCGAGCTGACGCTCCTCATTGACGATCAGATACTTGCCGTCCACCAGCTCGCTGCCGCTGGTGACCCTGACGTAGCTGCCGTCCTCTCCCGGCACGGCCTGGTGATTGAAAATGTACAGGGCGTAGAGCGTGTCGTTGCCCAGAGGGTAGTAGCTGTCGCCGGGGGCGTAGGTCTGGGGCTGGGTCGGCAGACTCTCCGTCTGGGTGGGCGTCCAGCCCAGGAAGCTGAAGCCCTCAAAGACGGGAGCGGTCTCGGGCAGGGTCAGGGCCTCGCCGGTCATGCCGGAAGCGGTCCCGACGGTCTCGCCGTTGGCCTTGTAGGTCACGGTGACAGCAGTTTTCGGGGCAAAGGAGATGGTGATAACGCTGTCCTCGCTGGGTTCCACGTAGAAGATGTTGCCCTCCTGCTGTACTGCGGCGCTGCCGGAGGTGATTGCGCAGCCGGAGGCATAGTAGCCGTTCACAGGCGTGGCGGTGACCACCCAGCCCCGGGGACCGTGGGCGCCCACGGAGACGCTGCCCTTGGAGGGGTCAGCGGAGACGGCGCTCAGCGCATAGGGATCGTCGCTGGTGTAGGCCTTGATGCGGAAGTTGCCCGCGCCCTCCTTGGGCTGGGCCCATTCGCCGGTCCCGGCCACCTGGAAGAAGGAGGTGTTCATGTGTACGGTGTGGGTGTTGGTCAGCGTGGTGGTTTCATAGGTATCCGTCCGGGAGGCGTCCACAGGCACCACCATCATCAGCGTATCGGTGGGCTGGGAGCTGTGGAGGGTGAAGACAGCGGAGAAGGTCTCCCCATCCTGCACGGGGACCGGGGTTTCCAGGGGGATGGTGTGGTAGCCGTTATAGGCGATGGTGCCGGTCTGCGTGCCCATCAGCGTGCCGGAGGTGGGGTCCGTGTTGTTGGTGAGGTTCTTATAGAGCTCCAGCGTATAGCCCAGGCCCTCCTCCAGGGTCAGGATGGAAACGGCTTCCACCTTCTCGTGTCCCTGGGCGGTAAAGACGTTGGCCACCTTGGAGTGGTTGGACATCAGGCCCACGTAGTCGTCGATGTTCAGGGTGCCGTCGTACTGATAGATATGCTGATAGTTGTCCACGGGCGCCGCCTTGAAAAACATACAGGTTTCGTTGTAGGAGGCGGTGTCCTCGTAGGAAATGTAGTTGTAGCCGTTGTCAGTGTAGGCGGCCAGGGAACCGCCTGCGCCCCAGGAGTTTTTGACGATCCAGGCGCCGTCGTTCTGGGGGCGGGAATTGGCGGGCAGATAGTTGAAGTTCTCTTTGGAGTAGTTGTCGTCCCAGCCCACCAGGGTGACGGCGTGATTAGCGCCGTAGTTGTAGTTGTTCTGGATGTAGCAGTAAGCGCCGCTGCCGTTGGTGGAGTTGTAGGCCTGCATCCAGCAATAGCCGAAGAAGCCGGAGCCGTACTCCATGATGGCCCGCTTGACGGCGTCCCGGTCAGAGGTGTTGATCCAGTCCACGTCGGAAATGTGGGCCACGTCGTAGGCGTAGGCGTATTTGGGATCGATGGTCCCGGTGGGATCGGCCTGGTTGTAGGCCAGGGCGGGGATCTCCTCGCTGGCGGGGCCCTCCCAGCGCATCAGGGTCAGGGTGGACTTGTAGCCGTCGCCGCCGATGCTCAGGTGTGAGTCCGCCAGAATGGAGCTGTCGCCGTCGGTGAGACCCAGCTCGTCGTAGGCGTTGGTATAGGAGAAGTAGGACAGGTGATATTCAGACAGATCCAGGTCCGCAGCGGCGGCGGTGCCGGTGCTGCCCACGGGGATCTGATGCTTGATCATGTAGCTTTCGATGGGGGACAGGGTGCCGAAGGCCCAGCAGGTGCCGTAGGGCTGCTGGTTCCTGACGGGAGTGACCCAGCCCTGGGCCGCGGCGTTGAAGGAGACGGGCAGAGGGTCCCGGTTTCCGCCGGCTTTCTCTTCGGCGGGCAGATGATAGCCGGGAAGCTCCAGGTGATGGAAGCCGGTGAGCGGGGGTTCTGTCAGTTCTTGCGGGGATTCCGGTTCGGCGGCCGCGGCCCGGTCGTCGGCGGCCAGCGCGGCGGGGAGGCTTGCGAAAAGAAGGCAGAGGACCAGAAGCAGCGCGAGAGGCTTGTGCAGTCGGTTGTTCATGTTGCGGCTCCTTTTTTTGTAGAGAATGGTTCGGGGGAAAGACGTTTCGCGGGGATGAACAGATAAAATTACCCATCTACAAAATAACACAAAAACACGCAATTTTCCAGCACTTTGTATGGTGGTTCTGTGAAAAATAGACCAAGGGCCGGAGCGGCAGGCTCCGGCCCTGAGCGACGTGGCGATTACTGGTTGACGTAGGAGAAAGGGGACATCTCCACCCGGATGAAGTACCCGGACTCCCCGCAGACGGGGCATTGACGGGGCGCCTGGGTCCCATTGAGCTCATGGCCGCAGTTCAGGCAAATCCAGCCGCAGGCAAGGTCTGAGACGAAGAGCTTGTGCTCGCTGAGCAGCTTGTGGAAGGCCTGGAATCGGCCCGCGTGACATTTCTCGATCTCCGCGATGAGCTCCAGCTTCCGGGCTACCTCCGCAAAGCCCTCGTTTCGGGCCGCGGCGGCGAAGGCCGGGTAGATTTCGTGCTGTTCCTTTGTCTCGTTTTTCGCGGCAGCCGCCAGCAGAGAGAGGGTGTCGGCGGCGGTGTCCACGGGGAAGCCGCCCTCCAGCGGGATGTTCTCCGCCCCGCCCCGGCGCAGGAAGTCGGCAAAGATTTCCCCGTGCTCCTTCTCCTGATCCGCGGTGTAGCGGAATACGGCGGCAATCACGGGCAGTCCGTCCCGTTCCGCCTGGCCGGCGGCAAAGGTATAGCGGTTCCGGGCCAGACTTTCTCCGGCCAGCGCCCGCATCAGATTTTTCTGGGTTTCGGTGTTTTGCAGGTTCATGCTGTTCCTCCTGAAATAGATTCTGTTCCCAGTATGCCCAAATCCCGGCCCGTCATACCTGAATGCCCCTCCGCATAGGCTTCCCGGGGGTGGTTTTGTGGGAAAAGGACGGACGCTGATTCGGGGCACCCTGCTGCTGACGGTAAGCGGACTGGCTCTCCGGGGCCTGGGCGTGCTGTTTCAGGCCATCCTGGCCGGGCGGATCGGAGCGGAGGGCATGGGCGTGCTCCAACTGATCCTCACCGTGGGAGGCTTTGTCGGCACCCTGGGCTCCGCCGGGATTCGGGTTGCTGCCCTGCAGCTGACCGCCCGGGCCTGGGGCGGAGGAGATGAAGCGGGAATTGCGGGCGCCCTGTGGGCCTGCCTGCGCTATGGCTTTCTGGTCAGCGCCGGGGTGGGGCTTGTCTTGTGCCTGCTGGCGGGGCCCATCGGGACCCTCCTGCTTCGGGACAGCCGCACCGCCCTGGCCCTGCGGCTCTTGGGTCTGCTGCTGCCCCTGCCCATCCTTTCCGGCATCCTCCGCTCCGCCTTTACTGCCTGCGGACGGGTCCGGGAACTGGTGGCGGTGGAGCTGGCGGAGCGTCTTCTGAGCGTTGGGGCCACCCTTGGCTTGCTGGCTGCCGCCGGCTCCAACCCGG
>JAGABH010000174.1 GCA_017614755.1 Oscillospiraceae bacterium | reverse complement strand
GAAATTCACGTTGCCGGTGAAGATGCCGATGATGGGCATGATGATATTGTTGGTGAAGGAGCTGACCAGGTCCTTGAACACGCCGCCGATCAGGACGCCGACAGCCATATCAAACAGGTTGCCCTGGAGCGCAAACTCCTTAAACTCTTTCACGATGCCCTTCTTCTCTTTCTTTGCCATTTCGTTTACCTCCTTTCTCGAATATTCTTATCCATAACGGTTTCTCGCAGTGCGGGCGGCTCTCCCCTTGGAGAAGAGCCGCCCCTGCAAGACTGCCGTTATTTCCGTTCAATGACTTCCAGGCCGCCCAGGTACTTGCGCAGCACCTCAGGCACCACGATGGAGCCGTCGGCGCGCTGGTTCTGCTCCACCATAGCGGGGAAGATGCGGGAGGTGGCCAGGCCGGAGCCGTTCAGGGTGTGGACAAACTCGATCTTGCCGGTTTCCTCTCGACGGAAGCGGATATTGCCCCGCCGTGCCTGATAATCCCGGGCGTTGGACACGGAGGAGACCTCCTTATAGCCGTTCATGGAGGGAATCTGAATCTCGATGTCGTAGGTTCTTGCCATGGAAGCGGAGCAGTCGCCCGCCGCCAGCTTCACGGTACGGAAGTGGAAGCCCAGGCCCTTCACCAGGTTTTCCGCCTTAGTGACCAGCTCCTCAAAGGCCTCGTCGGACTTCTCCGGCAGGGTAACCTGGAACATTTCAATCTTGTTGAACTGGTGGCCTCGGACCATACCCCGCTCGTCAGCCCGGTGGGAACCGGCCTCCCGGCGGAAGCAGGGGGTATAGGCGAACATCTTGTGGGGCAGATCGCTCTGTTTCAGAATTTCATCCCGGTGAATGGAGGCCAGGGCGGTTTCCGCCGTAGGCAGCATGAAGTGAATGCGATCATCGGTGGGATTGGCGATTTTGTAGACCTCGTCAGCAAATTTGGGGAACTGGCCCGCGGTTTCGCCGCACTTGTACTCCAGCATATGGGGGAGAATCACCATTTCATAGCCGTCCGCCAGGTGGCAGTCCATAAAATAGTTCAGCAGAGCCCATTCCAGCCGGGCGCCCAGGCCCGTATAGATCCAGAAGCCGGTGCCCGCCAGCTTGGTTCCCCGCTCGTAGTCGATCAGGCCCAGGTCGGTGCAGAGGTCCACATGGTGCTTGGGCTCAAAGTCAAACTTGTGGGGCTCTCCGTAGTAGCGCAGAGGCTCGTTGTTTTCCTTGCCGCCGGCTTTCAAATCAGGATCGGGCAGGTTGGGCAGACTCAGCATCCAGGTCCGATACTCGGCCTCCACCTCGGTGAGGGCGCTGTCGTTCTCAGCAATCTGGTTTTTCAGCTCAGTCATCTGCTGGAAAATAGGGGCCACGTCCTGGCCCTGCTTTTTCAGCAGGGGAATCTGCTTGGAAACCTTGTTTTGCTCGGCTTTCTTGGCCTCGGTGGAAGCAATCAGCTCCCGGCGCTTCTGGTCCAGCTCCAAAATCCGGTCCACTGCCTCGTCGCAGTCGACCTCCTTGGCCCGGAGCAGGCGTTTGATTTCTTCAGGATTCTCTTTGATTCTGCGAATGTCTAACATTGAATTATCCTCTTTCAGTTCATTACAATATTATATGGGAAGGTTTGCGGCTGATTCAGTCGATAAACAGACTTTCATAAACGTCCTTTTCGCTGGGGGAAAGGCTGTCCCGCAGGGGAGCAATTTGATTCAAAAGCTCCACCAGCTGGTCCAAATCGCCGGCCTCGTTGGCGGCGATGGCAGATTGCAGCAGCTCGCTGACGGTAACTGCGTCCTCTGCTTTCTTTACCAGCTCCTCAATTCTCGCCGTCATCAGGACTTTTTCCTCTTCCAGGGCCGTTTTCTCCCCGTTAAGCTCCTCCGCCAGCTGGGAATATTCCTCCTTCTTGGTCTCGGAGGCTTCCAGCTCCGCCTGGAGTGCGGCAATCCGGGCGGTCAGCTCATCGTTGTCCTTGGAAAGCTGCTGGTTTTCCCGCTGCAAGGCGTCAATACTGCCGGTAAGGGAGGCAGAGGTCTTCTGGCTGCTGTCCTTCAGAGCCTCGTTGGTTAGCTTCAGCCGCTTGGCCTCCAGCGCCATCGTCACCGCCACAAAGAGGAAAGCGATAGCAAACAGAATCGCCAGATATGTCACCAGCGCCGATCTGCGCCGGGGGGAGAGCACCTGGGAGGGGTCCGCAGGAGGGGGAGTCCGATCCGCAGTCTCCGCTCCCGGCGTTTGGAGGTCTTTATCGGTATCAGGCATCGCCGGCGTCCTCCTTATCCTTGATGGAGAGCCGCTGGAGGGCGAAGAGCAGCCGGTTCAGATCGTCCTGGCCGTAGAATTCCAACTCAAAGCGGCCCTTATTCTTGCCGTTGACGATGCGAACCTTCCGGCCCAGGCGGCGGCTCAGCGTCTTTTCGCACTCCGCAACATAGTCCACCTCAAGAGGCGCCTCCGCTTTCTCCTGCTTGGGCTTTTCCAGGTTTTTGCAGAGGGTTTCCGCCTGCCGGACAGAGAGCTGCAGGGCGATGATCCGCTGGGCAGCCTGCTTGCGGAGCTTTTCGCTCTTAATGCCCAGCAGGGCTCTTGCGTGGCCGGGGGAGAGGGTCCCGTTTCGGACCAGCTCCGCCAGCTCCTCCGAAAGGCTCAGCAGCCGCAGGGCATTCGCCACAGCGGGGCGAGACTTGCCCACCCGTTCGGCGGTTTCCGCCTGGGTCAGGCCGTAATCGTCCATCAGCGTCCGATAGCCCTGGGCTTCTTCCATGGGGTTCAAATCTTCCCGCTGGAGGTTCTCCACCAGGGCCAGCTCCATGACCTTTCTGTCGTCGGCCTCAATCACCAGAACAGGAACCTCCTGGAGACCGGCCTGCCGGGCGGCCCGCCAACGGCGCTCGCCGGCGATAATCTGATAATAGCCTCCGGCCAGTTCCCGCACAGTCAGCGGCTGAATCATGCCGTGGGCGGTGATGGAATCCGCCAAGGCCTGCAAGGCCTCTGGATCGAACTCCTTGCGGGGCTGTAAGGGATTCGGTTCTACCTTATGAATGGGAACAGAGCTGACTCCGCCCTTTTGCTGGGTAAATTCCAGATTTGGATCTTCCAGCAGGGCGCTCAGCCCTCGCCCCAACCCTGATTGCTTTTTCATAATCGTACTCCTATTTTCTCGGGCCGCGGAGAATTTCCTCCGCCACCTGTAAGTAAGCCTTTGCGCCCTTGCTGTGCTTGTCGTAGGCGGTGATGGGCATTCCATGGCTGGGGGCCTCCGCCAGACGGACGTTTCTCGGAATGGCCGCGGCATAGACACGGCCGGGGAAGAAACGGCGAACCTCCTGGGCCACCTGGCTGGAGAAGTTGGTCCGGCCGTCGTACATGGTGAGCAGCACGCCGAACACCGTCAGCTGCGGATTCAGCCGCTTTTTTACCACCCGCATGGTGGACATGAGATCGGAAAGGCCCTCCAGTGCGTAGTATTCGCACTGCACGGGAATTAAAATCTGTGATGCCGCACACAGTCCGTTCAGCGTCAGCAGCTCCAGCGAGGGCGGACAGTCGATAAACACATAGTCGTAGTTCTCAACCACGGGCTCCAGCGCCATTTTCAGCACAAACTCTCTGCGCTCCATATCCGCCAGCTCCACACCGGCCCCGGCCAGAGCCGAGGAGGAGGGAAGGATGTCACCCCATTTGGTCTCGATAATCGCGTCCTTGGCAGGAACGCCGTTGATGATGACATCATAAGAGGTATATTTACTGTGGCGGCTGATGCCAAGGCCGGAGGTGGCGTTGGCCTGGGGATCGAAGTCCACCAGCAGCACCTTGGCTCCCTTTGCTCGCAGCGCCGCGGTGAGATTCACGGCCGTGGTGGTCTTGCCCACGCCGCCCTTTTGATTGACAATGGCTACAAGCTTCACGGACAAACTCTCCTTCCGTACACATTTTACCTGATTATAACACATTCTCGGGAAAAAGCAAGAGAAAACAGGGAGAAATTTGCATGTTTCACGTGAAACAGTATTAGAAAAAGGCAATCGCCTTTCGACAACAGCTGAACAGGCAACAGGAGACAGAAACTTCGCTTGAATCAGTCGTTCTCCTATTGCCGATTTAACGATTGCCTATTCAACGATTGCCTGATGCTTGATGCCAATCGATTTACCCGTACACCCGGACCACTGCCCGGACAACGCCCAGCAGGGAGGCGTCATCCCCGTCGATGGGGGAGAAGGCCTCGTTCTCCGGCAGCAGACGAATGTGGCCGCCCTTTCTGGAAAAGCGCTTTACCGTGGCCTCGTCCTCCAAGAGTGCCACCACGATTTCGCCGTTCTCCGCCGTGGGCTGGGGCCGGACAATGACCAGATCGCCCGGGAGAATTCCGGCGTTTTTCATGCTTTCGCCCTTGACCCGCAGGGCGAACCAGCCGGGTTCGCCCTCCCAGGGCAGATAACCGTCGATACACTCCTGCGCCAGGATCGGCTGACCGGCGGCCACGGTGCCCACAATGGGAATCACTGGGCCGGATTGATCCGTATCCGCCCCGGCAGCGTTATCTTTTGCCAGGGAAATTGCCCGCTTTTTCCCGTCGTCCATCCGGATGAAGCCCTGCTCCGCCAAGCGCCGGAGATGATAGTGGACCGTCGCGGTGGAATTCAGACAAACGGCCTCGCAGATTTCCCGGACCGAGGGCCCGTAGCCGTGTACGTCAATGTAGGACTGCAAATATCGCAGAATTTCATTTCTTTTTTCATGTTCAGCCATGAAACTCACCCCGATTCAATTCTACAACAATCTTCGTCAAAAATCAAACATTTGTTTTCATTTTCCTCTTAAAAATCACCCATACAATATTATAAAGAAATTCCAGCGAAAAGACTTGTAAAACGGTAGATTTTATGGTATAATAATAGGGATGTAATCTTTTCATTTTTCCACACTCCGGAGGTGTGTTTTCATGTATTCCAACGCCTACATCTGGGCCAAGGTCATCGCCTATTTGGACGAACGCTTAACCCCCGGCATTGTCTCCACCTTTTTCGATCAATCCTACATTTTGGAAATCAACGAGCAGAAGCTGACGGTCTACGCCCCCTCAGAATTCTGCAAAGACTTCATTGAGCGCCGCTGCCTGGGCTATATCCGGGACGCGGTTCGGGAGCTGACAAATCAGGACTTTGACGTGGACGTAATCTGCGAAGAGGAGCTGGAGAGCTTCCAGAAGTCCAAGGAACGAGCGGGGAAGCCCCGCTTCAATCCCCAGTTCACCTTTGATTCCTTCGTGGTGGGTCCCTCCAACCGTTTCGCCTACAACGCCGCCCTGGCAGTCACCGACAAGCCGGCCTCCGCCTATAACCCTCTGTTCATCTACGGGCCCTCGGGCCTGGGAAAAACCCACCTGCTCTATGCCATTGCCAACCGCATTCAGCAAAATTACCCCGACTTCAACATCGTCTATATCAGCTCTGAACAGTTTACCAACGAGCTGATTATTGCGCTGCGGGAGCACCGGAACGTGGAATTCCGGAAGAAATACCGGAACGCCGATCTGCTGCTCATGGACGACATTCAGTTCATCGGCGGCAAGGCCTCCACGGAAGAGGAGTTCTTCCACACCTTCAACGAGCTCTTTGAGGGCCGAAAGCAGATTGTAGTCACCTCTGACCGGCCGCCCAATGAGATTTCCCTGCTGGCAGACCGTCTCCGCACCCGCTTTGAGGGGGGCCTGATCTGCGACATCATCCCGCCGGACTATGAGACCCGCATGGCCATTATTCAGAACAAAGCCAACTCCCTGGGCATGGACCTGCCCGACGACATCTGCAATTACATTGCCGAGAACATCACCAACAACGTCCGCTCCCTGGAGGGCACGGTGAACATCATCAAGGCCTACCACGAGCTGAACGGTATGCCCCTGGACCTTTCCAACGTCTCCCGGGCCATCAAGGATATGTATATGGATTCCGGCCATAACCTGCCCACCCCGGCGCTGATTATCAGCGAGGTTTCCCGCTATTACAGCGTGGAGGAGAACCTGCTCCGGGGTCGGCTGAAATCCAACAACATCGTCATGCCCCGGCAGATCGCCATGTATCTGATTCGGGAGATGACCCACCAGAGCTATAAAAACATTGGCCGGGAATTTGGCCGGGACCATACCACCGTCATTTCCTCCCTGCAAAAGGTGGAAGCCCTGATTGCCAAGAACGACAAGGAGACCATGGACAACCTGCGGGATATCACGGCGAACATCAACTCAAAGCTGTAAAATCCGCGGCCCTTCTTTTCCACAGCCCATGTGGAAAGTGGAAATCTTTCTGTGGAAAATCAGACCCTTGTTTTTCCTGTCATGTCAGCCTGTGGAAAACGTCCTTTCTATCCACATACCCTGTGGATAGAAACCGACGCAATAAATTGGATTCCGGGGCTTTTCCCCAATCCACACCCTCTACTGATGCTTACTACTAAAATTTATTCTCTCTATCTCTCTAAGAGAGAGAAGGGAAAGGAGATTCGTGATGAAGTTCATCTGTGAAAAAACCACCCTGGGCAACGCCATTTCCATCGTCTCCCGGACGGTCAGCCCCAAGAGCAGTTTGGCCTTTTTGGAGGGGATCTATATCGCGGCCGGGGATGACCTCCGTTTGACGGGCTACAACCTGGAAACGGGAATCACCGTCTGCATGGAGGCAAATATCCGTCAAACCGGCGAATGCGTGATGCCTGCCCGGATGTTCGCAGACATCATCCGCAAGCTGCCGGACGAGACTGTTTCCATTGAAGTGGACGAGAACTACCGGGTCACCATCAAGGGCGGGGTTGCCTCTTTCCAGATCATGGCCTCCGCCGCGGACGAATATCCCCAGCTTCCCGCCGTGGAAGAGGAAAACGCCGTTCGGCTGCCCCAGATCGCCCTGCGGAATCTGATTTCCGGCACGATTTTTGCGGTCTCCGACGACACCGCCAATCCCATCTACACCGGCTGTCTGGTGGAGGCCCAGGGAGATACCATCACCATGGTGGCCATCGACGGCTACCGTATGGCAAAGCGGGCCTATCGGGAAGAGGGCGCGGCCTTCGCGCCCATGAATTTTGTTGTTCCCTCCGCTGCCTTGAAGGAGTTGGAAAAAATCCTATCCGACACGGAGGATGAGGTTCGCTTCACCCTGGGAAAGAAGCACATTTCCTTCTCTGTGGAAAACGCCACCCTGATCTGCCGGCTGCTGGAGGGCAAGTTTGCCGAGTGGCGCCGGTTCATCCCGGAATCCACGCCCATTTCTCTCACTGCCAACGTGGCGGAGCTCACCGCCACCGTGGAGCGGGTGGGCCTGATCGTCAACGAGAAGTATAAGAGCCCGGTTCGCTGTCTGTTTTCCAAAGACGGCGCGGAATTCCGTACCGTCACGACCGTAGCCTCCGCCACCGACGGCTGCCGCCTGGCAGGCGACGGCAAGGACACCGAGATCGGCTTCTCCTGCCGCTATATGCTGGAAGCCCTGAAGGCTGTCCCCACCCAGGAGGTCACCCTCCTGCTCTCCGGCGGTCTTTCTCCGATCCTGCTGGTGCCCTGTACCCCGGAGGACCCGGATTTTACATATCTGATTCAGCCGGTCAGACTAAACTGAGAGGATTGTATAATGAAGGTCAGAGTACGAAGAATTAATCCGTCTGAGGTCAAAATCCCCATCACGACGGAGTTCATCAAGCTGGAGAGCTTTCTGAAGCTGGCCAACGCGGTAGAATCCGGCGGTATGGCAAAGAATTTCATTCTCAACGAGGAAGTCACCGTCAACGGCGAGGTCTGCACCATGCGGGGCAAGAAGCTCCGGCCGGGCGACGTGGTTGGGTTTGACGGCAGCAAATACCTGGTTACCCAGGAGAATCCATAGTCGAAGATTGAAAGTGGAAGGATTATTCAGCAGCTCTTTCTCCGCAGCGGCCGCCACGACCCTGCTGAACAGGTACGTGGAAGGCTTCGTAGGGGCGGATGCCCACATCCGCCCTCATTTGCAGGCTGCAATCTGCAAAACACATTCGATTCTCAACGCTCAACTCTCGATTTGAAACCGTATGAAAATACTTGAGTTATCACTGAACGGCTTCCGTAATTACGAAGCCTTCAACTGCGCCTTTGATCCCGGCGTCAACCTGATTGTGGGCCAGAATGCCCAGGGGAAGACGAATCTGTTGGAGGCGATCTGTTATCTGAGCCGGGGCTCGGCCTTCCGGACCCGGAAGGAGGCGGAGCTGATCCGCTTTGGAGCGGAGTTTGCGGACCTGAGCGCCCGGGTAGAATCCTACGGTCGGGAACAAAGTCTTCGGGCTGTTCTGTTTGCGGCCCGGCGGCCCCGGCAGCTCTTCCTGTCCGGGGTGAAAAAGCCCTCCCGGGAGGAGCTGGACGGGGTGCTGAATACCGTCCTGTTCTGTCCCGAGGACCTGTTGGTTCTGAAAAAGGGCGCCGCGGAACGGCGAAAGCTGCTGGACGACGCCCTCTGCCAGCTCCGGCCCAAATACGCCAAGGCTCTGGAGGAGTACAAACGGCTGCTGGCTCAAAAAGCCGCCGCCCTGCGGGATCGGACAGACCGCCCGGAAATGCTGGAGCTGATCCCGGACTATAACGAGCGCATGGCCCAGACGGGAGCCATTCTCATCACCACCCGGGCCAAGTACCTGCGGCAGCTGGAGGAACGGGCCGCCGCCCATCACGAAGCCTTCTCCGGCGGCAGCGAGGCCTTGAGCCTGAGCTATCAGACCGTCTCCACGGTCACGGACCCCACGGCCCCGGCTCTGGAGGTCTACGCCCGGTTGAAGGACCACCAGCAAAGCCATTACCGGGCGGAGGTGGAGTCCATGCAGTGCCTCTCCGGGCCCCACAAGGACGATTTTGAGGCGGCGTTGAACGGCCTGCCCATGAAGGCCTTTGCTTCCCAGGGCCAGACCCGTACCGCGGCCATCAGCCTGAAGCTGGCGGAGCGGGACCTGTTCGAAGCGGATACCGGGGAGCTGCCGGTGCTCCTGCTGGACGACGTGCTCTCCGAACTGGACCCGGGCCGCCAGGACTTTGTTCTCAACCGCATCCAAAGCGGCCAGGTCTTTATCACCTGCTGCGAGCAGGACAAGGTGACCCATATCGGAAAAACAATCCGGATCGAACAGGGGAGGTTGCTGTAGATGTACATTCCCATCGGCAACGATATGGCCCTCCGGGACAGCTCCATTGTGGGCATTTTCGATTTGGATAATTGCAGCTATGAAAAAAGAACAAGAGAGTTTCTGTCTAAGGCCGAAGCAAACGGCGAGGTGGTAACAGCGACCGATAATCTGCCGAAATCCTTTATTCTCACCTCCGAATACGGTCTGAACCGGGTCTATCTGGTCCAGTTCAACTCGACAGTAATCGAACACAGAAGGCTGCAATAGATGGAACGGAACAATCCCGGTCGAAAACCAACCCGACTCAGCTTTTTCAGCTATTCCAATACGGGGTATTATTTTCTGGCGGTTTGCGCCAGAAATAAAGAAAAGCTGTTTGGTACGATTGTAGGGGGCGGCGCCCTCGACAAGCAGAAAAGCAAATTCCAGTTAAAGGAACGACAAATATGAACGAAGAACTTTTGAACACCAACGTAGAATCTGAATACGGCGGCTCGCAGATTCAGGTTCTGGAGGGTCTGGAGGCGGTGCGGAAGCGCCCCGGTATGTATATCGGCTCCACCTCGGAATCCGGTCTGCACCACCTGGTCTATGAGATCGTGGACAACTCCATCGACGAGGCCCTGGCGGGCTACTGCGACCACATCGCCGTCACCATCAATCCCGGCGACACCATCACCGTCCGGGACAACGGCCGGGGCATCCCTGTGGACATCCAGCCCCAGACCGGCCGGCCCGCCCTGGAGGTGGTCTTCACCGTCCTCCACGCCGGCGGCAAGTTCGGCGGAGGGGGCTACAAGGTCTCCGGCGGCCTCCACGGCGTGGGCGCCTCCGTGGTCAACGCCCTGTCCGAGTGGCTGACCGCAGAGGTCCACAAGGAGGGCAAGGTCTATCAGATGCAGTTCTCCCGGGGAAATATCACCCAGGAGATGACGGTGATCGGCAGCTGTGACGACACGGGTACCACCGTCACCTTCAAGCCGGACCCGGAGATGTTCGACACTCTGGTCTACGACTACGAGACCCTCCACAAGAGGATGCGGGAGCAGGCCTTCCTGAACGCCGGTCTGCGGATCACCATCGAGGACAAGCGGACCGAGGACGGCCCCTCCGACACCATGCGCTACGAGGGCGGCATCCGGGAGTTCGTCACCTATATCAACCGGAACAAGACCCCCATCCACGAGACCCCCATCTATATGTCCGGCCGGAAGGATGACGCGGTGGCGGAAATCGCCATGCAGTACAACGACGGCTACAACGAGATTCTGGTCTCCTTTGCCAACGATATCCACACCCCCGAGGGCGGTATGCACGAGACGGGCTTCAAGACGGCCCTGACCCGGGTGCTGAACGCTTACGGCACGAAATATGGCATCATCAAGGGCGAGGACAAGGTCTCCGGCGAAGACTGCCGGGAGGGGCTCAGCGCCGTGATCTCCGTGAAGCTGCCGGAGGCCCAGTTTGAGGGCCAGACCAAGCAGAAGCTGGGCAACGCCTACATCCGTACCTTAGTGGACAGCGTGGTGAATGAGCAGCTTGGGGTCTTCCTGGAGGAGAATCCCGCCGTGGCCCGGACCATTCTGGACAAAGCCATGATGGCCAACCGAGCCCGGGAGGCTGCCCGCCGCGCCCGGGAAAACATCCGCCGCAAGTCCGTGCTGGAGGGGGAGCGGATGCCCGGCAAGCTCCAGGACTGCAACGAGCGGGACCCGGCCCTGACCGAGCTCTACATCGTGGAGGGCGATTCCGCAGCAGGCTCCGCCAAGGGCGGCCGGGACTCCCGGTTCCAGGCCATTCTGGCCATGTGGGGCAAGATGCTCAACGTGGAAAAGGCCCGGGCGGACAAGATTTACAGCAATGAAAAGCTGGCCCCGGTGATCCAGGCTCTGGGCTGCGGCATCGGCGAGGAGCTGGATCTGGACCGGCTGCGCTATCATAAGATCATCATTATGGCCGATGCCGACGTGGACGGGTCCCATATCCGGACCCTGATGCTGACCTTCTTCTTCCGCTATATGCGGCCGCTGATCGAGAACGGCTATGTCTATGCCGCCGTGCCGCCCCTGTACAAGCTGCGCCGGGGCAAGACGGAACGGGTGGCCTACTCCGACGAGGAGCGGGACGCGATTTCCGCGGAGCTGAAGGGCGAAAACGCCAATGTGAAGGTGGATATCAGCCGCTTCAAGGGCCTGGGCGAGATGGACCCCCATGAGCTGTGGGAGACCACCATGAACCCGGAGACCCGGACTCTGCGCCGCATCACCCTGGGGGACGCCCTGGCCGCCGACCAGACTTTCACCGTCCTGATGGGCGAAGAAGTGGAGCCGCGGAAGCAGTTTATCGAAGTGAACGCGAAGTACGTGGTCAACCTCGATTTTTAGTCACCAGTGCCCAGTCACCAGTCGTTAGTCAACGGTCATCAGGGCTGGGTAATACAAGGAAAGACTGCAAGGAATAGATTAGCTGGCAGAAAGCAATGCTGTTGGCAAAAGAAATCTATAAGTGATCAGAAATGCTTCCGAGAGAAGAACGCTTTGGACGTTCTGATCAGCTTCGCAGGGCTTGTGTGTCAGTATTAATTTGCTTTTAAAATCCCAGACTTCAGCGGCTCTTGCATTGTGTTCTGAGATTGGAAAAATGCTTACAGCAACAATTCGAACGCATCAATCATAACCAAAAACCTGAACAGCGCATCCCTGGTGACTAATGAATAGTGACTAGTGACTCGTGCTGCAATTCCAAGCAAAGGAAGAATTTGCGATGGCAAAAAACCGAGACTACAAGCCTGAGGACATTTTGTTTCCCAATCAGGCGATTATCACCAACGATCTGGTGAAGGAGATGGAAACCTCCTTTATGGAGTATTCCATGTCCGTTATCGTGGACCGGGCCCTGCCGGACGTGCGGGACGGTCTCAAGCCGGTGCATCGGCGGATTCTCTACGCCCTCTATGAGGACGGCCTGACCTCCGACAAGCCCTTCCGCAAGTCCGCTACCTGCGTGGGCGACGTCATTGGCCGGTACCATCCCCACGGCGACGCCTCCGTCTATGACGCCATGGTCCGCATGGCCCAGGACTTCTCCATGCGCTACTGCCTGGTGGAGGGCCACGGCAACTTCGGCTCCATCGACGGCGACCCCCCGGCCGCCTACCGGTACACCGAGGCCCGTATGTCCCGCATTTCCAATGAAATGCTCCGGGACATCGATAAGCAGGTCATTGACTGGGTCCCCAACTTTGACGAGACCCGGAAGGAGCCCAAGGTTCTGCCCTCCCGCTTCCCCAATCTGCTGGTGAACGGCTCCAGCGGCATTGCCGTGGGCATGGCCACCAACATCCCGCCCCATAATCTGCGGGAGGTTATTGACGCCAGCCTTTGCGTGCTGGACAATCCCGAGGCGGAGCTCTCCGACCTGATGCAGTACATCAAGGGCCCGGACTTCCCCACCAAGGGGATTATCATGGGCCGCTCCGGCATCCGGGCTGCCTACGCCACCGGCCGGGGCCGTATCCTGGTCCGGGGCCGCACCGAGTTTGAGGAGCACGGCCAGAACCGGGTCCGCATCATCGTCACGGAGCTGCCCTACCAGGTCAACAAGAAGAAGCTGGTGGAGAACATCGCCGAGCAGGTGAAGGACAAGCGGCTGGAGGGCATCTCCGACCTGCGGGACGAGTCCGACCGGAACGGTATGCGCATCGTGATCGAGCTGAAGAAGGACGCCAATCCCCAGGTGGTGCTGAACCGGCTCTTTGCCCAGACGGCATTGCAGTCCTCCTTCTCCGTGAATATGCTGGCCCTGGTGGACGATCAGAGCCAGCCCCGCTGCCTGACCCTGCGGAACGTGCTGGACGAGTACCTGTCCTTCCAGGAGCAGGTCATCATCCGCCGGACCCAGTATGACCTGAAAAAGGCGGAGGAGCGGGCCCACATTCTGGAAGGCCTGCTCATCGCCCAGGACAACATCGACGAGGTCATCCGCATCATCCGGGCCGCCTACGACGACGCTAAGGAGCGTCTGATGGAGCGCTTCGGTCTCACCGAGATTCAGGCCCAGACCATCCTGGATATGCGTCTGAAGGCTTTGCAGGGCCTGGAGCGGGAGAAATTGGAGGCCGAATACAAAGAGCTGGAGGAGAAGATTGCCTACTACAAGGCCGTTCTGGCGGATATCAACCTGGTCAAGGGCATCCTCCGGGAGGAGCTCACCCAGATCCGGGACAAGTTCGGCGACGAGCGCCAGACCGAGATTCAGGACGTGGAGGACGAGCTGGACATCGAGGACCTGATCGAAGAGGAGGACTGCGTCTTCACCGTCTCCGAGCAGGGCTACGTCAAGCGTATGCCTGTCACCGAATATCGCTCCCAGCGCCGGGGCGGCCGGGGCATCCACGCAGCCAACCTGAAGGAGGAGGATTTCGTCAAGGACATCTTCGCCGCCTCCACCCATGACGTGATTCTGTTCTTCACCAACCTGGGCAAGTGCCACCGGAAGAAGGGCTATCAGATTCCAGAGGCCAGCCGAACCGCCCGGGGCACCGCCATGATTAACGTCCTGCCCCTGGAGGCAGGGGAGCACGTCACCGCCTACGTCACCCTCCGGGAGTTCTCCGAGGACGAGTATCTGATGATGGTCACCCGGAAGGGCACCGTCAAGCGGGTCCAGCTTTCGGAGCTGAACACCGCCCGTAAGGCCGGCATCCGGGCCATCACCCTGGATGAGGACGATAAGCTCATTGCCGTCATGCGCACCGACGGCGACCGGAAGATTCTCCTGGCCACCCGGCAGGGCATCGGCATCTGCTTCCATGAGTCCGACGTCCGCTGCATGGGCCGCGCGGCCTACGGCGTCCGGGGCATCGACCTGGCCGAAAACGATTACATCGTGGGCGCGGGCATCTATGAGGACGGCAAGACCCTCCTCTCCGTCACGGAAAACGGTTTCGGCAAGCGGACTGAGCTGGACGCCTTCCTGAAGCCGGACGAGACCGGCGTGAGAGTCAAGCCCCAGAGCCGGGGCGGCAAGGGTATGCAGGCCTACGGTCTCACCGACAAGACCGGCCCCGTGGCCGGAGTCCAGGTGGTCTCCGGGGACGAGGACCTGATGGTCATTGAAAACAACGGCGTTATCATCCGGATGCAGATTTCCGATATCAACATCTACGGCCGGGCCGCCCAGGGCGTCCGGGTCATGCGCCTGGAAGAGGGCAGCAAGGTCATCTCCATCGAAAAGGTAGCCCGGGAAGAGGCAGCGGAATCGATTGACAATTTACAGGTGACGGGTGACAAGTAAGAAGTCCGCACCCGTCTGTAGGGCGGCCATTGCCCGCGCTGCAGCCCGCAGGGGACGGAGTCCCCATCCCACCCCTCCTGCAATGATCGAAAGAGGTAAGAAGCCAGTCACTTCTTACCTCTTCCTTTTTCCTTCTTCCTGCTTGCTCTGCCGTATGAATGGGCCTTGTCCCGGATATAATGAATGGTATAAAACCGGGGAGGGGATCGGGATGCAGCTGGAACGCTACAAAAAGCCCGCGGCGACGGCGGGGATGGTGCTTGGGGGCCTGGTGCTGGGCATCACAGTTTTGCCCCTGGTGCTGCCCTTCCTGCTGGCCTATCTGCTGGCGCTGGCGGCGGAGCCCGGAGTGAAGGCCCTGGGCCGAAAGACTCGGCTGCCCCGGTGGGTCCGGTCCGGCCTCTGCGTCACGGGGGTCTTTCTGGCGGTGGGGGCGGTGCTTTGGTTCTTCTGCCAGGTGCTCTGGGGGGAGCTGCTGCGGCTGGTGAGCCAGCTGCCGGAGCTGCTCCATCAGCTTCAGCCCACCCTCACCGGTCTGCGGGAGTCTCTGGAGGCCATGGCCCGGCGGGCGCCGGAGTCCCTGTCGGTGCCGCTGATCCGCTGGATCGGAGAGATTTTTGCCGGGGGCGCGGGCCTGCTGGAATCCCTGTACAGCTTTCTCTCGGGGCTGGTTTCCGGGGTTATCACAGGGGTTCCGAAGCTGTTTCTGAGCCTGGTTACCACCGTCATTGCCACCTATATGACCTCGACGGCCCTGCCCCAGGTCAAGACCTGGCTGCGCCGTCGTCTCCCCGCCTCCTGGCAGGAATGGCTGCGCCGGGTCCGGGATCGGAGCAAGGCCGTCTTTGGGGGCTGGTGCAGGGCCCAGGCAAAGCTGATTTTGCTGGTCTTCGGGATTCTGACCCTGGGCTTTTGGATTTTGGGGGTGGATTTCCCCCTGCTCTTCGGCGGGCTGATCGCGGTGCTGGACGCCCTGCCCATCCTCGGCACGGGGACGGTGCTGATCCCCTGGGCGCTGATTTCCTTTTTGCAGGATCAGTCCGGCCTGGGCTTCGGCCTGCTGGCCCTTTACGGCGTGGCCTCCATTGCCCGTTCCGCCCTGGAGCCCCAGCTGGTGGGGAAGCAGCTGGGCCTGCACCCCCTGATGAGCCTGATGGCCTTCTACATCGGCTACCGGGTCTTCGGCTTTGCCGGGATGATCCTCTTCCCCCTGGCGGCCACGGTGGCCGCACCGCTGGCGCAGCCAGCTGCGCAAATTGACAGGTGATAATTGTCAACTGCGAAGCGGGTTTCCCCATAAGAGGGAGGCCCGTTTTTCCGTGGGCGGGGGCTGGGGCGTGATGGGCCTTGCCATGCACATATAGCGCCATTCGTCGGCGGCGTGATCCTCGCCGGCGCTGTCCAGGTCCTCGGGGCGAAGCTCGTCGTAGACCAGTTGGGGAATGGTCCGCAAAAAGGCGGCGCAGTTGTCGTAGACATAGAGCATGGGCAGGCCCTCTTCGTCGAAACGCAGCCGGTAATGGCACTGCATCCAGCCGGGGATGCGCTTGTGGTCCCCCGGGGTGAAGTAGACCCGCCAGCGCTCCGCTGTCTCCGCGATGCTCTCGCCCCCGGAGGCGTCCCAGATAGCCGGGTCCGCTACCCCGTCGATCTGCCGCCCCTTCAGCCAGGGGTGGCTGTCCTCCGTCTCCCGGATTCGGCGGAAGACCTCGTCCGGGGTCCATTTGACCCCCTCGTTGGGGGTGCCGGTGCAGCCGTAGAGCTCCAGGATGCGGTAGAGCCGCCCGTCAAAGTCCACTGCCCACCAGGCGCAGGAGAAGGGCCGGGAATAGCCCCAGTCGAAGGAGCGGTAGAGCTTCCAGCCGGGAGCCGGGGGCCGGGCGGGGATCACATGAGTCCAGCGGCCCTGGGCCTTTGCCTCGGCGGGACTGATCCCCGCCGCTGCGCATTTGGCCGGGTCCGGGGCGGACCGGAAATCCTCAAAAAACTGGCCCTCAAAAATGTCCCAGTCGCCCTCCAGCCAGGCTCGCCGGAGCTTTTCCGGCAGGGCCTCCAGCTGCTTGATATAGTCCGGCTGGGATTCCAGCAGAATTCGGTTGTCTGTCACCAGGGATTGAATAAAGCTGTAATCCGCCGGATCCTCTCCCGCCTCGTAGCGCCGATCCAGGAAGATCCGCTTGATGTAGCTGTGGCCCTGGCCGCCGGGGTTGCAGGTGTAGTAGATGCGCTTGGGGAAGTCGTTGACGCCCCGGAGACAGGCGGAGACGGTCTTCATCTGAAATTCCGAAAGCTGGGTGGCCTCATCCAGAAAAATCACGTCGTATTCCACGCCCTGCATCCGGTCCAGGTCCCCGTCCTTGGCGCAGTACATAAAGTGGATGGTGGAGCCGTTGTCGAAGCGCAGCACCTTGTCCTTGTCGTGGTATTTGGCAAGGCTTGCCAGCTCGGCCCGAAGGATGTTGATGTGGTTGTTGATGAGCTCCGGATAGCTCCGGCGGACGATCAGCAGCTTGATCCCCGGATAGCGCAGGGCCAGCAGCTTGGCCTTGGTTCGCACCGCCCAGGATTTCCCGCCGCCCCGGGCCCCGCCGAAGCCCACGTGCTTGGTGCGGGCCGCCAGCATCAAGCGCTGCTTTTCATTGGGCGGGTCGATTTTCAGGGTAGTCATAATGAGTCCTTTCTTTAATTGACAATTAACAGGTGACAGGTGACAATTAAAGGTATCCCTTCGGGATTTGATTTAAATATTTCAAATGGCAATTTGAAATATATCTCTAATTGTCACCTGTCAGTTGCCTTACTCCGCCCATTCCTCCGGGACGCCGGAGAACTCCACCCGGATGGTGTTCTCCGATTCCGCGTGCTCAAAGAAGCCCAGGTATTTTACCAGCAGCTCCAGGGCCTTCTGCTTGTCGTGGAGCTTCAGCTCCACCCCCTTGCCGGTGTCCTTGATTCCGGCGATGGCGGCGCGCTGGCCGTCGGTGAGCAGGCGGGTGTCCTTCACCCGGACCTGGCCGTCCTCAATCCAGATGTACTGGGTGTAGTCGGAAAAGGCGATGGCCTGCAGGGCGTTCAAAATGGCTTCTTCGTTCATTCTAATCCCTCCGGGCGGCTTCCGCTGTGGAATTCAGCCGCTCCACCAACCGAAACAGATACTCCCAGAGTTGGGTAATTTGCTCCTGCGTCGTGCCCTCCGGCCGCGCCGGAAGCTCAAAATGTTCCATCCACAAACACGTCCTCTCTCCTTGTCGATTGTCACAGGTCACTTGTCAATTACGATACGTCGCTTCCTGTTTCCGTCAGCCAGCTGATGCTGTGGAGCTCCATGCCGCCGGTACCCGCCAGCCGCAGGCGGACGCTGCCGCTTCGCCGGGAGAAAACCGGGAAGGTGAGGCTTTTCAGTTGGCCATCCGGGAATTCCCCCTGCTGCTGCCAGGGGCCGCCGTCATAGCTGATATAGACCCGCAGCTCCGAGCCCTGGTCCGGCTTGGCCTTCACCTGAATGCGGGTCACGTAACGGCGCAGCGCCATCCGGGGAATCAGATCTCCCGTCTCCGCCCACCATTCCACATTCTGGCTGTCGTCGGCGGAACCGATGCAGTACAGGGAGCCGCCTACCTCCGAGGAATAAAAGAGCAGGCCGTCGTCGCAGAAGGCGGTGCGGAAGCGGAGCAGGTCCTCCTTGTACCAGAATCCCGTCTGGGTGTCCAGCACAAAGAGATAGGGACTGCCGTTGGGGCCCGCCATGGAGATATAGTAGCGGCTGCCCAGGGCGCCGGCCACGGCCCAGTGGTAGGACAGATCCCCCAGAGCCTGGGAGACCAGGACGGGCAGGGTGCCGTTGTAGCAGTAGATTCCGCCGGCGGACTTGTAGTAGAGCCGATCCCGGATCACCACGGCGCTCTTGGCGCTGCCCTGCTCGATGCCCTCCAGACTGACGGTGGTGACGCTGTGGTTTCCCGCCGGGGAGGGGAAAATCTTTTCCAGGCTGTCTTCCCGGAAGAAGAGGGGACAGCCCCCCAGCACCGCCGCGCCGGTGTAGGGGCCGTCGTGCCCCCGGGCGACGCAGTAGCTGTCGGTGGACAGGCCCTCAAAGGCGTACCAGTTCCGGAAATCTCCCAGCTTGGAGCCGTAGAGCTCGTTGACCCCGTCTCCGAAGCGGCAGCCCCAGAGCCGGTTTCCCGCCTCCACCACGAAATCCATCACGGGGAAGCCTCGCCGGGCGCTGAGCCAGCTTCGGTCATGCCAGGTCATTTCGATCTCCCAACGCTGGGAGATCAGGCCGGGAATAATCAGATAGTCGCGGGTTCCCTCGGCCCGGCCGGCGCTTCCGGGGTCATGGAAGACGTCCGCCAGGATGTGATTGCCGCACCAGATCGACTCCACCTCGTCCTCACCGCCCTCGGCGGTGTCGAAGCGGCCGTCAAGGCTCACGCTGTCTCCGGGCCGAAGCCCCTTGCCGATGCCGGGAACGGAGCATTTGACGTAGGGGCTCACCTCCAGCCAAAGGCTCTGGCTCTGGGACCAGACCCGGACGGTGGGCTGATCCTCGGTGGTGTCAACCCAGTAGCCCCCCGCCGGCGCAGTGTCGGACCAGGTCACGTTCCAGAGGGTGCCGTCCTCGCCGCAGGGTTCGAATACGGTGCCGCCCTGGTCGCAGTAGTTGGACTGGTCAATGGAACCGTAGTCCTCTCCCGGGGTCAGGCCGTCGCCGGCCCGGAGCTTGGCGGTGTTGGCGTATTTCCCGTCGGGGAAGACGCAGACCCAGCTGCCCATGAAGACCAGCTCCCGGAGCAGACTGCGGGCCAAGGGATAGCTGTATTGGACCAGGATCAGCATTTCGTCCTCCGCCTGGAGGGGGGCGAAAACGCTTCCGTCCAGGTCGCCCTGGCTTTCCTGGCCCCGCCACTTGTCGGCAGTCTCGTCGTAGACGAAGGAGTAGCTGCCGGGAGTCACCAGAATGGCGTACACCGCCTGGGGATCGTTGACGGTGACGCTCTGCCCGGCCTCGTCCTCCGCGGTCAGACCGGGGGTCCCGTCCAGCAGCCGGGGGATGGGATGGCCGCCGCACCAGAGGGTACCGTAGTTGTCCAGCACCACCACGGCGCCCCGGCCGCCCGCGGTGTTGACCGCCGTGGAGG
>JAGABH010000173.1 GCA_017614755.1 Oscillospiraceae bacterium | reverse complement strand
GGCTTCCAGGGGCAGGCCTCCCTCCCCCGCCGGCTGCTGGATGGAGGCCACGGGGTCGGCGGCTGTCTCCGCCTCTGCAATTTCCTCCGCCGTCAGGTCCAACGCCTCTGCCAGCTCCGACAGGACGGGCTCCCGGCCCAGGGCCTTACTGAGCCGTTCCCGGGCCTGGCGAACGGCCGCAGCCCGCTCCTTCAGGGTGCGGCTGACCTTGACGGCGCCGTCGTCCCGGAGAAAACGGCGAATCTCCCCGGCGATTTTCGGCACCGCGTAGGTAGAAAACCGGGTGCCGAAGCCCAGGTCAAAGCCCGCTACAGCCTTCAAAAAGCCCAGACTCCCCAGTTGGATCAGATCCTCCGCCTCCACGCCCCGGCCCCAGTACCGCCGGGCCACCGCTCGAATCAGGCCGGAATTTTCCGTCAAAAGCTGTTCCAGGGCGGCCTTGTCCCCGGCCTGGGAACGGGCAATCAGGGCCGTTGTAACCTCACCGCCTCCACCCGCCTCTGCAGCGGCGTTCGCCTCAGCCTTCCACTCGAGGGGAAAGTGGTGCGGCGAAGCCGTGACGGATGAGCTGGAGCTGGCTGCGCTGTGCGGTTCGTCGGAGGCAGCCCCTTGTCGATACGCCCCATCATCCGCCCCAGTGCGCACACTGGGACACCTTCCCCCCAGGGGGAAGGCCTGGGAGGCGGCCTTCGGGGAAGCCTCTGCGGGCTGCGGGCTGCCAATGGCCGTAGGGCGGCATTCTCCGGTGTCGCCTGCCGCGGCGGCGTCATTCCCTGCGGCAATGACCGGAGCGATGTGGGCATCGCTCCCTACGAGCTGATCCCGTGGCGCACCGGTTTGCGCCGCTACCGGACCTTGTGCATGCTGCGGACAAGCACTGCTTGTCCCTACACACTCTGAACACTGAACTCTGAACGCGAAACCCGCCGCATTTTGTATTTTGTTCTCTGCATTCCGCATTTACTCAGCGCTCCCGCGGCCGGTGAGCTTCTTTCGCATTCGCACGGTGGTGCCTTTGCCGGGAACAGAGCGGAGGGCAAAGCTGTTCATAAAGCTCTCCATGATGGTGAAGCCCATGCCGGAGCGTTCCGCGCCGCCGGTGGTGAACATGGGCTCTCGGGCCTTTTCCACGTCCGGGATGCCGCAGCCCCGATCCTTCACCAGAATCTCCAGGATGTTTCCCGGCAAGCGGCGGAGCCGGAGGCTCACGGGGCCGATCCGGTCCGGGTAGGCGTGGACAATGGCGTTGGTGACCGCCTCGGAGACGGCGGTTTTCACGTCTCCCAGCTCGTCCAGGGTGGGGTCCATCTGGGCGGCAAAGGCCGCGGCGATCTGCCGGGCCAGGGCTTCATTGGCGGACAGGGAGGGAAACTGCACCAGAGCTTCGTTTTCCTGTTTCATGCGGGACTCCTTTCCGCGCCCAGGCGCACTAATTTTTCAATCCCCGCAGCCCGGAGAACCTTCATGGGCTGGGGCGGGATATTGGCCAGCCAGACCTCGCCCCCCAGCTCCTGCATGGCGCGGAGGGTATGGATCACGATGGCAATGCCGCTGGAATCCATGAAGCTCACGGCAGCAAAGTCCAGCACGCAGCGCCGGGGCAGATAGACGTCGATTTTGGATGTAATGGCCTCCATGGTCTGCCGGGCGGAGTGGTGGTCGATCTCCCCCGAAAGCAGAATGGTCAGCCGCTTGTCCTGTAAGAGGCTTGTGTATTGCATCAATGTCACTCCTTTGTGTTGTTTTCGCAGGGACCGAACTCGCAAGAGTCAAGAAATTCGCCCACATCGGCCCAGCGAATCCCGACCTGCGGAAAAAAAGACGCACACGGTTTCCCATGTGCGTCCATTATATTGCGTTTCTTTCGGAAATGCTGTCGGAAAACGCTGTACCGTCATTGAATCGGGAGGATTATTTCTTCATCGCTGTTGTCAAAGCGATACCAATACAGCTCCGGCAGGAGGCGGTCATGCTTCTGTGTGCCTCCCGCATACGTTCCCATGAACACAACCCGAAGTACCGTCTGACCGGAACCAAGGCTCAACAAAGTTGGTTCGGGAGCGTCCAGGGGGATTTCCTTTTCTCCCTCGGAGTCGAGGAGACCGGGCAGACGTTCCTCTTGTACAAGCGTCCCCACGTCCTGCGGAAAACAGGCATAGAGGCTGCCGATCTGCGTGGTCATTGACTCGTTCTCCAGCGTCAGCATACAGGTCAGGAGCACCTGATTCCCGCGAATTTCATAATCGGAGAACCAGGATTGTTCCGCATCCAGGGTAATCACTCCCCCATCCCTGAAATTCTCCTGGCTGTCGGTTCCAAACAGTGCCAGCGTCTGGGTGGCATTGGAGGGAATCCAGAAAGTGTATTCCCGATGCCCTTCTTCGGCACTGACCACTGTTAAATTCACCATATAGATGTCTCCGGTGTCGAAGTACATTTCATAGATGTCGCCCCTTCCCATGGGCAGTCTGCCCGCCGCGGCATCTGCCAGAATAGCCGCTCGGAGTGCGTCTCCGTCCGAGCAGTAGCGGGTTTCCTCTTGATAGAAATAGAGTCCGTATTCCGGGTCTTTCACACGGATATCGGCACTCCCGCGGGAAATTTTCAGGGGAAGTCTTTTTTCGTACCATTCCACGGCGGCTTTGCCATCTATGAAAAGCTCCGCGAGTCCTTCCAGATCAGAGCTCCGGCGGCAATTGTAACTGCGGCAAAGGGTTGAGCCGTCCTTCAGATGATACTCAATGTGGAGGCCGTATCTGTCGTCCTCAAATGGGTCGAGATTCCGATACCCAGAATTCTTCGCAGATATCATCCGGCTATGGAACTGTCGAACAACTTCAATCTGATCCGCTTCTGTGAGGGTAATTAAATCTGAGTCCGTTGAGTTCGGTGCCCTTCTGACTCCGGTCCAAACCTCCACGGATTCGATCCGATCTGTCTCCGGGACCCGGCGCTGCCAGCCCAGGACATCATAATGAAGTGCTCCTACCACCAGGAGCAGGGCCGCCACAAAGATTCCGTAGCCCAGCCAGGCCTTTTTCAGCTTGAATACCTTGACGGTTCGCTCCAGCGTCATGGTGGCGCCAAACCAGCCCAGGAACAGTCCGATCATGGTCACGGGCAGAAAGTAAGCATCGTCGAGGGTGGCAAAGCCAAAGCCCAGGTACAGACCCACACAGAATGTGAGCACCAGGCGGAAAATCTGCTGGGCCCAGGAGAAGACCATGGCGTCTCCGGCCCGCTCCACGTGGCGCTTCTGGTAGAACAGCCAGCCAAGGCCCATCAGGCCCACGCCAACACAGGCATAGAAAGACAGAAGGCCAATGTTTTCTTCAACATCCTGCTCTACCAAGCCTACAAGGGGACTCAGCCGCAGGAGCCAGTCCGGAAAGACCTTATTAAAACCATAGAAAAACCGGTCCACCACTGCCAGGAATACTGCGGGAACCATCAGAAGGACAAAGTTCAACGCCACATAGGACAGGATGGAGATGACCTGACTGCCGGAAAGGAACATACAGAATACGGCCAGACCGTAAAAGAGCAGGTATTCCAGCGCCCATTTCCCCAGTACAGCACAGACCAGACCGGTGCAGCCGTGGATGCCCCGCAGCGCAAAAATGCCAATGTTCAGCAGTGAAATTAGCAGCACGGGAACCAGGAAAAACGCCAGGCCGGAAACCAGGTTTGTCACAAAGAGGCAAGTCCGCGTCAGGGGGAAGGCGTGGATCATATAGGCCGCCCGGCTCTTGTGCAGGTACTTAAACAGAATGGGTACAAAGAGAAGGGCGGAAAAGAAAGCGAAGAAGGGGCCGGCCGCCGTCATATCCATCAGGTACCTCTCGGTCTCCTCGTATCTATCGACGCCTCGCAGGGCGCCCATCGGGTAAACCAGCAAAAGCAGCACCACGAAGATGCCCCAGGCCGGTGCAAAGCGGCTGATGTTCTTTTTCAGCAGCGTCGGATTAAAGAACGACATTTTTGACTTCATAGTCCACACCTCCCAGCTCATAGACGAAGACCTCCTCCAGCGTCAGCGGGACCAGGTCGAAGAAGATCGGGTTGATGGCGTTCAGGGCCGCGCTGACGCTTTCCTGGCTGCCGCGGATGATGGCAGTCTCCACCTTGCCGACGTTGGATCGATGGAGCACCTTGAGCTCCTTGGGCAGGTCGCTGCCCTCCCGGAAAACGATCTGGGCCTTCACCACGTTGTCCTGGAGCTCATCCAGGGTCCGCTCCAGGAGCATCTTGCCCTTGTGGAGAATGCCCACGTGATCGCAGACGTCCTCCAGTTCCCGCAGATTGTGGGAGCTGACCAGCACCGTGGTGCCCCGCTGGGCCACGTCCTGAAGCATCAGACCCCAGACCTGACGGCGCATCACCGGGTCCAGACCGTCCACCGGCTCATCCAGCACCAGAACCTTGGGCCGACAGGCAATGGCCAGCAGGAAAGCCGCCTGCTTCTGCATTCCCTTGGAAAAGCGCCGGAGCTGGGTTTTGGGGTCCAGATTGAAGCTCTTGCGGAGTTCTTCGCAGAGATTCCAATCAAAGTCCTCGTAAATGCCCTTGTAAAACTTCGCCATTTCCGTCAGGTTGGCGGAGGGAAAGTAAAAAATGTCGTCGGGGATGTAGGCAATGCCGGATTTCACGGCAGGGTTTTCATAGACGGGCTGCCCCCCCACGGTAACGCTGCCGCTGTCCGGGCGGAAAATGCCGGTGATATGGCGGATCACCGTGGACTTGCCCGCCCCGTTGGGCCCTACCAGACCGTAGACCGCCCCCTCCGGGACCGTCAGGTTCAGATCGTCCAGGGCCGCGAAGCCGTCAAAGGTCTTCCGCAGATTTCGTACTTCAATCATTTCCTCTTTCCTCCTAAAAACGCTCGCAATTCTTCCGGGTCTTCCCCCAATTGCAGCAGCTCCGTCCAAATGGCCAGCAGCTTTTCCCGCAGCTCCCGGCGGCGGCCCTCGTCTACACCGGACAGCTTTCCAGCAAAGGAACCCTTGCCGGGAACCGAGTAGATGAAGCCGTTTTGCTCCAGCTCCCGGTAGGCCCGCTGGATGGTGTTGGGATTGATGGCAAGCTGGCTTGCCAGCTCCCGAACCGAGGGCAGCTTCTCCCCCTCGGCGATGGCCCCGGAGAGAATCAGCCGCCGAAGTTTCTCTTCCAGCTGCTCGTAGATAGGCCGGGGGTCCCGATAGTTCAGGCTGATCAAAGGCACACGCTCCTTTCCGTATAAACTGTGCTATCTGTATTAACTGTTGTGATACAGTTATAACACGCAACACACTGTTTGTCAATGGGAAATTTTCAGATTTTCAGGAATCAGGGGTTTGCCCCACGCCTACGCCCGCGCCGCGGGCTTTGAATTTCGAGCCCGGTGCCCCGTACTGCAAAACACCGGCGGGCTGAAACCAGCCCGCCGGTTGCGCTTATTTGTTTTCTTCCCCGGGAGAGCCAAAGCCCTCCCGGGTGCTGTTTTTCCGGGGAATTGACTGCTTCTGCCGGAAAACATCGGAGAATTGATCCGCTTAGAGCAGGAAAAAATCTTTCCAGCGCCCAGCACAAGGAACCGTCCCCTGTCGTTATTTTGCATTATATCAAATTCGCCCGGCAAAAACAGTAGTTTATGCAAAAAACGTCAATCAGAGCCCTTCCAAGGCGAGCGTCCAAGCGGCAAGCCGCATAATATGGACAGAAAGGATGGTGCGAAATGAGAAAGCTCAGCTGTTGGCTGATCGAAAACGACTGCTACAAGAAGTTCCAGGGTACCGTCATGGAGCCCACCGGAATCACGGTGCACTCCACGGACACGGCCGGAAGCGTCCTGAAGCGATTTGTGCAGCCGGCGGCAGGCCAGACCGTAGGCCTGTCAGATGAAGGAAAACCGGTCACAGCCAACCGTATGCTGGAAATCCTCGGCAAAAACATCTATGGCAACTTCTGGAACCGCTCCGGCGTGGACGCCTGCGTCCACGCATTTATCGGCCAGGTTGCCGACGGCAGCTATGCGGTTTGCGAAACTCTGCGGCCCACCATGCCCTGCTGGGGCGGCGGCTTTGGCGCAAAAGGGAGTTACGACGGGCGGATTATTCAAAACGGTGAGCGTGTGGCCGGCGGCGTGCTGCACGTGAATTTTGAAATGATCGAGGATTACAACGGCGACAAGGCGCACTGCAAGGCTCTCTATGAGCTGGCCGTGGAATACTGCGCGGCGCTTTGCCTGGAATACCCAACGATTCAGATTGACAACATCGTGAGCCACAAGGAGGCCGGAGAACAGGGCTGCGCCTCCGGGCACAAGGACCCGGAAAGCTACTGGAAGAAGTGCGGGACGGACTACACCATGGACAAATTCCGCGAGGCGGTCCGGATCGGCGTGGAGAAGGCCCAGCACGGCAAGCTGCCCTTTGTGGACGTGCCCAAAACGGCATGGTACCGTGATGCAGTGGAATGGGCCTACCACAACGGAATCACCGCAGGGACAGACGGGACGCACTTCTCGCCGGACAAGCCGAGCACCCGCGCCGAGGTGGTGCAGATGCTGTACAAGGCCACGGGGCATTAGACAGCTCTTGGCAAGGCCCCGCCGGGGCCTTGAAGCCGCCTTTCGAATCCATCTTTCAAATACCCAAACGCAGAAAAGCGAGCCGTCCGACCGGATGTCTCGCTTTTCCGGGGTCTAAGGACTCCGTTGATAGGAAGTCCATCAGGGGTGGCGCAAATTACGGGTGAGGGTTGCACTAACAGGAGAATCATTACGGAGCGAAGGCTTTTATTTCAACATACTGAACCATTACTTCATTTTCCGCATACTCTCTCTGGCTGCGTTCGGAGGATACCGTCCGATCGCCGGGCGTAAAGTCCGTCGTGTCGATTTTTGCAGTGATCACAAGACCGGCAGGATTTCAACAAGTGGATTCTTTTTGCTCTTCGCTACCGCGAGAAAAAGGGATACGTCATTGAATCGGCATAGCGATACCAGACGGTGGACCCGGACGACAGGCCGGAGCGTATCTCCACCGTGATCCCGTCGGAGATGCCAGTTTCCACCTCCGTCAGTCCGCCCAGGGTATCGGTGCTCTCGTTGTAGCTCGTGTACACGTAAGTCCTGCTGCCCTCCTCTACCAGAGCGTTCACCGGGATTGCGGCAGCGGCTTCCGTTTGGGCCGTGGTGATTTTCACAGAGGCATTCATGCCTGCCAGAAGATTTTGCTGTCTGGGCAGGGAAACCGTAACGCTGAATTTTGTGTTGCCGCCCTCGTTGGTCCCGGTTCTTCCCAGAGCCGTGACGGTGCCGGTAAAGCTCTGGCCCTTCAGGGCCTCCAGTGTGATCTCCGCGGAAAGCGATTCCCGCAGGGAGAGAATATCGAGCTCGTCCACGCTGATTGTAACGGACATGGTCTCCTGCGGTGTGACGGAAAGCACCTGCTGCTCCGCCACGCTGTACTGCTCATAAATCTTGGCCTCCTCCTGGCGGTACCCATTCATCCCGCTCGGCAGCGCCGCAGGATCGGATGCCGACTGGTCGTCGGAAGGAACAGCGGTGAACCCGGAGGGGGCATAGCTCGACCCAGAGGGGAAGACTCCGCCGGAGGCGTTGGAACCGCCGCCGGCGGGGAAGGAGCCGCCGCCCTGGGAAGGGCC
>JAGABH010000172.1 GCA_017614755.1 Oscillospiraceae bacterium | reverse complement strand
TCTCTTGTCGCGTCTTGCTTTGGAAACTTTTCTCTTAGGAACAGCCATGGTGACACCTCCTCGGTCTGAATGCCTCTAAGGCAATGATTTACTTCTTGAGCAGCTGCTTTAACACAGCCAGGCGGGGGTCCGACTCGGGTTGACAGTCGCACGGACCGTCGTTGAGGTCTTTGCCGCACCGGCAGCACAGACCCTTGCAATCCTCCCGGCAGAGAAATTTGCTGTCCATGCTCAGGACGAAGGTGGTAGTCACGATATCGTCCAGATCAGCGCAGCCATCCTCCAGCAGGAAGAGCCAGGGGTCTTCGTCTCCGTCGTCGTTGGATAGAGACTCCGCCAAAACGGCGTGCAGGGGAAACTCTACGGGCTTCTCCACCGGTCGTGCGCAGCGGTCGCAGGAACCGTGCAGCGTCGTGTGGACCGTGCCGCTGAGCACGAAGACGCCCGCCGTGTTGCGAACTTCTCCGGACGCCATGACAGGCTCGGTGACGGGACAACACCCGCCAAATGTCAGATCGCCCAGGTCCAGAACGACCGCAAAGGGAATCGAGCCGCCTGGATTATCTTTGAGTACAGACAGGTTCAGCAGCATCGGACTCTCCTAATCTCATAGTCATGCACGTAATATTATAACGACGAAAGGGCCTTTTGTCAAACATTATTTTCTGTTTTTTCAAAAAATTCGCAATCCCTTGGGGTAGTGATTCTTCAAAACCCCAACAGAGGCCTTTCCCCAGCCCATGCTCAGACCCTCTACCCGAACCAGGGTCCACCCCCGAGCTTCGGTGGGCAGCGTCTCTCCCCGCAGATATGCGGCACAGGCGGGGTCGTCGGCGCGAAGGTCATGGCAGGAAACGGCCTCCCGCGACCAAAGGGCAAGCGCATGGGCAGGGACTGCCAGGTCCCTGCGCAGCTCCGCGAGCTCCAGGCCGGGCCGAAGAACCTTCAGACCCCGAAGCGCGGGCATTTCCTTTGGCGTCAGGAAAACACGTTCTCCGAATCGAACCGGATTCCCGACGGGAAGCTCAATCCCCAACTCATTAACCAATTCGGCAACGGGCTTCGGAAGCTCTGAGTTCCGCTCTGTGAGGAGCTCCGTGCCAGGTTCGTCGCCGCTCCGCCGCAGCACAGCGGCAAAGTGCCCCTCTCCCAGCAGATGATGGGGCCAGAGACGGAAAGTCCGGGCCAGGGCGGGATTTCCGTCTGACCATTCCGGGCGGCCGGGGGCAAAATGCGGCGCTGAAACCGCTTCCACGAAATAGTCCGGGTGCCGGTCCAGGAAGGCCTCCACACTGCCCTCGTTCTCCTCCGGGGAAAACGTACAGGTGGAATAGACCAGTCTACCGCCGGGACGAAGGGTAACGGCGGCGTTGTCCAAAATCTCCGCCTGCCGCCGGGCGCACATGGCGACAGTCTCCGGGCTCCAATCAGCCCCGGCCGCATCGTGCTTGCGGAACATTCCCTCGCCGGAGCAGGGGGCATCCACAAGAACCCGGTCAAAGTACCCGGCAAAACGCTCGGCCAGCCGGGCCGGGTGCTCGTTCAGCACCAGGGCGTTGGCAATTCCCATCCGCTCCACGTTGGAGGAGAGAACAGCCGCCCGTTTGGGGTGGATTTCATTGCAGACCAGCAGTCCCCTGCCCGCCATTTTTCCCGCGAGCTGGGTGGTCTTTCCGCCGGGGGCGGCACAAAGGTCCAGCACCCGTTCCCCGGGCTGGGGGTCCAGCAGCTCCGCCGGAGCCATGGCGGAGGGCTCCTGGAGATAGTAGGCGCCGGCGGCGTGCCAGGGATGCAGACCGGGACGGCTTTCCGGATTATAATAATATCCGGTGGAGCACCAGGGGACGGGGGACAAGCTGAAGCTCGACAGTTGATCGAGAAACTCTTTTTCTCTCTGCCGTTGAATCTTCAAGGGGTTCAGGCGCAGACCGAGGGCCCGGGGACGATCCAGGGAACGGAGAAACAGCTCGTATTCCGGCCCCAGCAGGGCCTGCATCTTCCCGCAAAACAACTCTGGAAGCATAGCCTCAACTCCCGGTACACAGGATTGTCAGTTCGTATACTGCTTGGGCAGCGGAACAAGGACGGCCTTCTCGTAGAAGGTAGTCATGGGGTAGGCCGTCGTCAGCTCTTCAATCACATCGAACATACGGTCAGAACGGATTTCCTCTAAAGCCTTTACCTTCCAGTAAAAATCGTCAGTCTTCTGAACAAAGTACATGATGTGGTAGCCAAAGGAGGTCTCCACGATGTCGGTGTCGCCGGGCTTACGGGCTTCGTCAAAGCACCAGTCGTTGAATTCTTCCACCATCTGGCCGGGGTAGACGTCCTCATAGAGGCCGCCGTTTTCCTGGGAGCCGGGATCCTCCGTGTTGGCCCGGGCCAGCTCCGCAAAATGCTCCTCTGTGGGGTTCTGCCGATACTCGGCCAGCAGAGCCTCCGCCTTGGCTTTGGCGGCATCCTTGGCTTCCTTCACGTCTGCCTGAGGTGCGTCCTCCGCCACGTCCACACTGATCAGAATGTGTCGGACGTTCACGTTGGTCTGGTCCTTTCCAATGCCCACGAAGAAGTCGGGGTGCTCGTCGAAATAGCTTTCAAGCTCGCTGTCCTCAGGGTTGATGGCCCGGTACAGGCTGTTCTGATAGGACATGGCATAGAAGTAGAGCTCCAGGTAGCGCACATAGTCTTCATAGCGGACGCTGGTGCCGAAGTTGGCCTGTACGTAGGAATCCGCAGAATCATAGCCAGCCTCGGCAAAGCGCTCCATCAGGCCGTCGCGAACCTCGCTGAGCTGGGCCTCTTCCCCCGCCTCCATGGTATAACCCTCGGACTTTGCCCTGGTGGCAAGCGCGGCGTAATTATGGAAATCATCCATACCGGCCATGAGGAAATACTGCTCCCAGGACAGGTCGCTGACGGTGGAGAGCTGCTCGGACAGAGGCTGAGAGGCGTCCAGGCCGAAATAAATGGCCCAATCGCCGTAGTTGTTCATAAAGCCGTAATACTGCATGGCGAAGAAGACCTGAGCGTCACGGCTGTTGACGGTATAGTCGCCGCAGGTCGCGATCGTCTCATCCTGACTGGGATCATCAGCAGAAAGATTGTCCTCCGTGTAGACCTTCTTGGCCCTGACCGCGGTAATCTCAGGGGATTCTGTCTTGGAAGGCGTGCCTGCATTTTCACTGGTGATCGGCTCGGTCGTATTCCCGTTCTCGGAGGGCTGGGCGCCGACGGTGGTATTCACGGTCGGATCTGAAGTCGAAATCGAAGTCGGATTCGAAGATTCCTTGGAGGCATTGACAATGGCGCGGACGCCATAGTAGAGGCCCGCCAGCACAGCAAGGGCCAGGATAATGCCAAGAACAAGCCAAAGCGCCTTGTTTTTTGTGGTTTTAACTTCCATTCTGATTGCTCACTTTCCTTTTGAATCTTTCGCAAGTTGCGTTTGCTCTGTGCATGATATCACATTTTTTCAGAAGATTCAATGAAAAAATAACAAATTTTCCGTAAATTGGGGAGCTTGCCTGTCTCAGCCACAAAATGTGGCCGGGCGACAAATATTGACTTGGTTTTTTGTGCGAAGTTTCAACAGTTCCACAGCTTGTCCCGGGATAAGACTTGTGGTATAATGTTGGTTACTGTCAATAGGAGGTGAATCGGATGCCTGAGGTGATTATGTCAGTGGAAACTGTCCGCAAACTGCTGGCCGCCGGAAACGGCGACAGCGCCCTGCTCTATCTCTGCCGGGCGGCGGAGCTCAGCGACGTTGCCACCGGCTTTACGGAAGCAAGGCTGGAGTGCGCGGCTTCCCTGCTGCGGCAGCTGGGTCTGGACGCCGGCAAGTATCCCCGTTATCAGCAGTCGGCCCAGCATCCGGAGTACACTGAACAGGACATCCGGCGGCAAATGGACAACCCGGGCAGCGGCTTCAAGCGCTTCGTTGGTGAGGTACAACGCTGCTTGGGCCGGGCTCTGAGCAACGAAGAGCTGAAAATCCTGCTCTCCATGCGGGAATACCTGGGGCTTCCGGTGGAGGTTCTGAACGTGCTGATTCACTACTGCGTGGATCGGGGACGGGCCAGAGGCGCGGGCAGAATGCCGTCCATGCGGATGATGGAAAAGGAAGCCTATCGCTGGGCCGATCTCGGCATTGACACGCTGGAAAAAGCCGCGGCCTTCATTCAGAGCGAAGCGGCCAGACACTCCCGCCTGGGAGAGCTGTGCGGTCTGCTGGGCATCACCGGACGGCGCCTTACCCCCGCAGAGGAGCGTTATCTGCTGAGCTGGGCGGAAATGGGCTTTGCCAACGACGCCGTCAGCCTGGCCTATGAAAAAACCTGTGAAAACACCGGCGGCCTCACCTGGAAATACATGAATGGCATTTTAGAGCGTTGGAACAGCCAGGGCCTTTATAACGCCGATCAGATTCGGGCTTTGGACCGGAAACCCGCCGGCCGGAAGGGCGGCTACCAGCGCCACGGCGAGACCCCCAGCCCGGGAATGCTGGATGCAGCCCGGCAGATGCTGGAGGAGGACTGAACGGGCAGATTTTTGCGAAATCATTATACACAATGCAAAATGTATTTGTGCAATGAGCCCGCCCATTACGAGAGGAGACACAGACGATGGCCTATACAAACACCGTTCTGAACCGGGCAAAGGCTCGGCTTCGGCAAGAAAACGAACGCAAGCGTTCGGAATATGAGGACCATCTTGCAAAGGCCTACAGCCTGAGACCCCGGCTGCGGGAGATCGACCGGGCCCTTCGGGACAGCGCCGCCCAGGTGGCCGCACTGATTTTCCGGCATGAGGGGGACCCTGCCGCAGAAATTGCCAGACTGCGGGCAGAAAACGAAGCCCTGCAAGCGGAGCGCCAGTGGATACTGGACGAAGCGGAGCTGCCGGACGGCTATCTGGACGACAGCCCGGTCTGCTCCCTCTGCGGCGGCACCGGCTACGCGGGCTCCAAAATGTGTGAATGCCTCCGGGAGCTCTGCCGCCAGGAACAGAAGCGGGAGCTGGCTTCCCTGCTGCCCACGGGGAAGGAACGCTTTGAGAATTTTTCTCTGGAGCTCTACCCCGAACGCTTCTACCCGGAGCTGGGGACCTCCGCCCGGACCCTGATGCAGAAAAACCTGAACTACTGCAAAAAATACGCCTATGAGTTTCAGCCGGGAGTCAAAAGCCTCCTCTTCTCCGGCGCTACCGGCCTGGGAAAAACCTTTCTATCGGCCTGTATTGCCCGGCAAGCAGCCGAAAGCGGTCACAGCGTAGTTTACGCCACCGCGGGAAAGCTGTTTTCCAGCTTTGAAGCCGTCAAATTTGAACGGGCCGAGCCGGACAGTCTTCGGGATTACCGGGACTGCGACCTGCTGATTATCGACGATCTGGGCACGGAGATGACCACCCAGTTTGTCACCGCCGCCCTCTATGAGATTGTCAATTCCCGTCTTCTGGATCGGAAGGCCACGGTGATCTCCACCAATCTGAACGAGCAGGATCTGGAGGCCCGCTATGGCGGTCAGATCGCCTCCCGCCTCCTGGGCAGCTATCGGGTGGTGTACTTCCTGGGAGACGATATCCGCAGGCTGCGGAAAATCAAGCAAGACAAAGAACGAAGCATGAGAATATAGGCAAAGCGCATTGTCTCCATGCGGCGGGTCTCCCCCGCTGCGGGACAATGCGCATTTTCTTTTTTCGGTGGGCAGGCGGACAAGCAATGCTTGTCCCTACAGGTCCAGACGGGTGCAGGCGGGAGCATTGCGGGCTCTTACCTTTACTTCTTACATCCTACTTCTTACCTCTTACTTCTCACTTCTCACTTCCAACCTGTGTCTCCCATTTCTCAAAGGGCTCGTCTTTCAGCACCACTTGACGGATAAACGCGAACAGGAACGCCTCTCCCCTGTCCCGGAGCAAAGTCAGAAGAAACTCCATCTTTTGGAAGGTATCCGGATGGAGCAGTTCCTGGGCGTGTTCCCGGTAGAGATAGGCCAGAGCGTCGCCGTCGGTATAATCCTTTCCCCGGTAGACCTTGGAGGCGGCAATCCGGTCCAGGACGGATTCTGCCAGATAACGGGCAGGCATGGGAACCGGCTTGTAAGTATGCTCTCCCACCGGAACGTCGGACCAGTACTCATAGTGGTGCTTGTTCCGTCCCTTATGGTGCATCCAGGCGGTGGAGCAACCCTCCGCCTCCCGCGCCCGGGCGTTGGGGCTGCGGGTGCCTTGGTAATACTTGGCCCCCTGCCAAAACTCCGTGGGGGAATATTTGCTCAGATCGTGGCAGAGGCCCTGCCGGATCAGCCCCACCCGGAAGCAGCTGGCCATGACCATGTGGCGGTGCTTGGTGATGGTGCGAAAATGCTTGATGGGGTGCATGGGCAACTCCTTTCGTGTCATTACGGGACTTCAAATGCTTCCCGTGGCGCACAGCTGCGCGCCGCAGCCGGGCTCTCGTGCACCGGTGTGGAAAGCGGCGGCCAGCGGTCCGGCCGTCCTACGATCCCCGCTTGACCCGCTTTTTGATCTGCCGCAGCTCCTTCAGCATCTTGAAGGTGTCCCGAACCACGCTGACCTTGGAATCCCGGTGGTTTACCACGGTGACAGGCATTTCCAGAATCTGAAATCCAAGCTTTTGGGCCCAGAGGATGGTCTCAAAGTCGAAGGCAAAGCCCTTGGTCTCGGTGCGGGCAAAGATGGCCTGGGCGGCATCGCCCCGGTATGCCTTGCAGCCGCACTGGGAGTCGGACAGGCGAAAGCCCCCCGCCACATTCAGGACCTTGATATAGGTTTTGGAGGCCAGCTTCCGGATGGCGGTATAGCCCGCGTAGCCCTCCGGGTGGAGGGGCCTGGATCCGATCACCATGGACGCCTCAGGATGGTCCGCAAAAAGCGCGGCAGTCTGACCAATGACGTCGGTACCATAGGCCACATCCGCGTCCAGGAACATCCGCAGGTCGCCGGAGGCTGCCAACATACCGGTCTTTACGGCGTTGCCCTTTCCCTGGTTGGGGGTATAACGGATGACCCGGGTATCGGGGAGGCCAAGGGCCTCCACTTTTGGCCCACAGTCGTCCGCAGAGCCGTCGTCTACGAAGATCAGCTCATGGTCCGGAAACTTTCCGGACAGATATTCATGGTAGGTTCGGGCGGTAGCTTCGATAATGTCCGCCTCGTTGTACATGGGAACGATCAGGGATAGTTTCATAATATCACTTCTCAACTCTCAACTCTCAATTCTCAGCTGCAAACCGCTTGTCATCCTTTGGCAGGTAGTCCACTTCCTCCCCCGCAGGCAGCTCCAAAAGCTCCGGATGCGCCAGCAGATGCTTCACCAGCTTCATAGTCTTGGCGTAATAGTAGCCATCGGCAATGCGCTCGTCCAAGGTGACGCCGATATTCAGAACGGGGTAGGCAGTTACGCTGCCGTCCGGGTGGCTTTCCGGAGCCAGGTGCCGCTTGCCGATCACCACAAAGCAGGAGCAGGTGCCCCAGTTGCAGAGGTGATGATAGCCGCAGTTCAGGTCAATGGAACCCAAATTGGTCAGGAAGATGGAGGAGTAATTGGGGTCGTCCTTAATGAGGTCATAGGGGACCTTCCCTTTTCTGTCCAGACTAAACAGTGCCTTCATCACCAGCCGAAGCACCCAGCGGGGAAGCTTCAGCAGCTTTTCCATAAAGAAGGTGGAATTGTCCACCGCTCCCTCTTTGCGCTGGGTGTGGATTTCTTCCAGCAGACTGTCGTGGAGCTTGTCGATGGTGGAGGTCTCATCGAACTTACGGAAAGCAAGGCCCTCTTCGGATCGGTCGGAAAACTTCTTCTTCACCACAAAAGCCACGGACAAATACTTACGCTGATACATCCGGTTTCCGGAAATAAAGCGGTTCATCTTGGGCCGGAGCACAAAGGCCTTTACCACGGCGGCGCAGATAATGTGGAAATATGTATACTTGTCCTCGGTCAGGCCGGCGTTCTTCTTGGCCAGGTAATTCTCAATGGGACGCAGGTCAATCTCCTCATTGATATAGGCCTCGTTATCCGCCCGATTTGGATACAGGTAGGCCATAAACTGATTCATGGCAGGCTCTCTGCGGAGCCAGATGCCGTCCCGCCGATCTCCGCGGCGGATTTTTTCTTTTCTCTCTTTCGACATATTGCTCTCCTTGTTCATCGCCCGCTGGGGCGGCTGTTGGCCACCCGCAAAACAGGAACGCCTTTTATCTCAGACTGACGGCTAAGCTTGCAATGTCGCGAAACAGGGCCGCCCCGCTTTTACAGCAGCATCATAATCCCGCCCACCAGGGGAAGGTGCAGGATGAAGATGTAGAGGGAGTTTCTTCCGCACCAGCAGAAGAAGCGAAGCACAGGATTGGCTGTATTTACCCGGGGCAGACGGGTGGATTTCTCCCGATAGAGCAGTCTGCCCAGAACGATGCCCAGGCTGAACCAACCCAGATGCGGCAGAATCGGGAAATAGTCCCCGGAGGTAAACCCGGCATAGCGCAGACCCAGGGGGAATAAAAACTTTGCGGACACCAACACCGGCTTCAACTGAAACCAAAGCCCCACGACAACAATCAAAAGCCCCAGAGGCAGCAGGACCCGGTCAGGCAGCTCCTTCAGCAGAGGATATATCATCATGGCAAAGCCCAGCAGGTGCAGCACGCCGAAGCGAATAATCATGGTGTTGTTCATCATTCGCAAGGCAACAGCAGCGATGGAGCCCACTGTCAGCACCATGCCGAAGGCAAAAACCAGGATGCCCCGGCGGAAGCTGCGGCTGCCCAGGGTGGCGGAGAGGCCGGAGAGAACCACAAACAGCATTCCGCCGTGCTGCATCACAAACTGGACAATATCCGGCAGGGTAAATCTCCCCATCACCCCAGAGACATAGAAAAGCGTGTGGGAAGCGATGACGCAGAGGATTAAAAAGCCTCGGATGGCGTCGATTTCCCAGATTCGAGACTTGGTCTCCGGGGAAGATTCCGGCAGTACTTCGGTTTTCGGTTGTTGATTGTTCATTGTTCCACTCATGCTTTTACTCCGGCGTTGGCCTCTTCCTCCAGGACCCGGTAGGCCACCTTGCCCACCAGCGTCTTGGGAAGCTCCTCCCGGAACTCGATCTCATAAGGCATTGCGTATTTGGCAATGTTCTTCCGGCAGTGGTCCATCAGCTCCTCCCGGACCCCGTCGGTAGGTTCGATGCCGGGACGGAGAACCACGAAGGCCTTGACCTTCTGCATCTTATAGGTATCCTTCACACCCACCACGCAGGAGTAAAGGACCTTTTCATGGCCGTCGATGATGTTCTCCAGCTGGCTGGGATAGACGTTGTAGCCGGAGGTAATGATCATCCGCTTGATGCGCTGGCGGAAATAGACGAAGCCGTCCGGGTCCATGGTGCCCAGGTCGCCGGTGTGGAGCCAAATTCTTCCGTCGGCATGGCGGCGCAGGGTCTGGTCGGTCTCCACCGGGTTGTCGATGTAGCACATCATAACAGAGGGGCCGGAAATACAGATTTCCCCTTCCAGATTGGGGTCCACCTCTTCCTCGGTGCCGGGCTTGACGATTTTATAGAAGGTGTCCGGGAAGGGCACGCCGATGGAGCCGGAACGCGAATAGTCTTTGGGCGTCAGGCAGGATGCGGTGACGCATTCGGTGGTGCCGTAGCCCTCCCGAATCTGAATCTTGGCATGATGGGCCTTCAGGAAGTCGTCCACCTTCCGCTTCAGCTCCACAGACAGGGAGTCTCCGCCGGAGAACATTCCGTCCAAAAAGCTCAGGTCGGCCTTTTCCAACAGGTCCGTCCGGAGCAGGGCCTCAAAAAGGGTGGGCACGCCGGGAATCAGATTGGGCTTTTTCTTCACCAGGAGCTGGGCATAGGTCTTCACGTTAAACTGCGGCACCAAGATGCACCGGGCGCCGCCCACCAGGGCGGTGTGTATGCCGATGCCCAGGCCGAAGCCGTGAAAAACAGGCATAACGGAGAGCATCTTCTTGCCCACAATGGTGGGAAGTCCCGAGGCGGCAATTGTTTGCAGGGCGGTAGCATTGAAGTTGGCGGAAGACAGCAAAATACCCTTGGTGGTGCCGGTGGTGCCGCCGGAATAGAGGATGGAAGCGCCTTCCCGGTAGCTCATATCGTCAGGGGGCAGCTCCTTCACCCGGGCTCCCGCCCGGAGAAAATCATTCCACAGAATGAAATCCCCGTCCTTGGGCAGTTTGGGAATCTTCCGGGCCGCCTTGCTGACAGGATAGAGCAGACTCAGCGGAACCGGCAGCTCGTCCCGGACGAAGGCAATCAGAATCTTCACCGGGTTTTCCAGCTGATCCCGAATCTCCTCCAGCTTGGGGTAAAACTGATCCAGGGTCAAAATCGCCTTGGAATGGGAAAAGTTCAGGTAAAAGGCAATCTCCGTGGGAGCGGAAAGGGGATGGATCATATTGGAAACCGCACCGATGCGGTTCAGCGCATAGAAGGTATCCAGCGCCTGGGGGCTGTTGGGCATACAGATGGTAACCCGGTCTCCCTTGCCGATACCCAGCGCAATCAGGGCACGGGCTGTACGGTCGATCCGCTCCATAAATCGGGAATAGCTGGTCTCCTTGCCCATAAATTCGTAGGCCACCTGGTTTGGATGGAGCTTGGCGGTGTCACGCACGATCTGATAGATTGTCTTTTGCGGGTAGTCCAGGTGGGCCGGGGCTTCACCGTAGAATTTCAGCCAGGGCGCCTGCGCAGAAATGCCCATATGTATTTTCATCTCTCTTTACTGATTTCGTTTTATGTCGCAGTGCGGCGTATTCGGGGTACATTATAAAGTATGAAGCATAAAATTGCAAGCAATTTATCCCTCATATCTTTTTTCGCCCCGTCCCCGTTAAGGAAAAACAAGCAGACGATGCTTGTCCCCTGGGGCAACGTGAACACTAACGCACCAGAATTCTTGCAAGAGGCGGCCTGCGGACCTTCATGGCCCCCTTGGGGCAGAACTCCTGACAGCAGAAGCAGCGGATGCAGGTGGCGCGCTCAATCAAGGGCTTCCCTCGCTTCATGGTGATGGCCTTGGCGGGGCAGACCTGCTCACATTTTCGACAGCCCACGCATTCACGCTTCTCCACCCCGGGCCGGGCGGCCAGGGCGCGGGAGAGGAATTTACTGTACAGCGCTCCCCTTCTGCCGCCGCCCATGGCATTTTGAAATTGCAGACCGCTGCGCTGAGTGATAGTCTTGAAATCTCCTGCCTTGAAGGCCTGCCAGTCGCCGTCCACGGTGATTTCCTCCCGGCGCTTCGGGCAGAGCCCCCGCTCCCAGGCGGCCAGGAGGGTGGGAACTGTGCCCGGGTCCAGGCCGATGAGCCCAGTACAGATCAGGTCGATTCGGTGGGGGTTCTCCCCTGCCAGCAGACAGCCCAAGTGCTTTGGGGTGCCCGCCGTGGGTCCGTTGCCCTCCATGGCAACTACCGCGTCCACCAGGTGCAGCCGGGGCTTCCAGAACTCATCCAAGTCCACCAGCATATCAGCAAAGTCCGCCGGGTTCGGGAAACGGAAGTGATACTCCGGCTTCATGGTGCCGGGGATGGTGCCAAAGAGATTTTTCGCCGCGGCGGACAGGCCCATCATACCGTGGGATTTCAGCTTGGCAAAGTTAATGATTTCATCGCAGTCCAGGAGCCAGCCGGTTACTGCGGCGGTCTTGCAGACCTTTGCCTCGGGCAGAGCAATCTCCCGGGTGGAAAAGTCCCGGTTTCGCTCCGCACAGGTCCCGTCTATGCCGGAGACGGCGTAGACCTTGTTCAAATGCGCAGCGTTGTAGAGGCCGCCGGGGCTGTCGCCCACCACAGGGATCGCCCCCCGTTCCCGGAGCATAGCCGCCAGTGCGTCGATCAGTGCGGGATGGGTTGTCGCGGCGCAGTCCGGCGTCATTGCGGAGACCAGATTGGCCTTGATGCCGACGCGCATTCCCGGCCGCACCCAGTCAAGACCCCCGACGCGGGCAATCAATTCCTCCAGGGCAGACCGTACCCGCGCCGGCTCATAGTCGGTGCAGGAGACGACGGAAACGTCACAGGCTGTATCGTTCATAGAATACTCCTCTTATTTCATCCGCTCCAGCAGCCGCTGTTTGAGCAGCAGATAGCGTTCGTATTTCTCCCGCTTGGCGAAATGGTCTTCCCGGTGTTGGATTGAAGCGTCGGCATAGTCAAGGATCCCGCCGCCGAACTGCTCCGAAGTCAGGTCAAAGACGCCGCCGCAGGCCTCGTTAAAACAGTGGAAGCCCCCATCAGGCAGCGGGATGCCCCAGACTATGCCGCCGAAAAGGTCCTGGGCCAGAAAGGCCGTAATGGAGCACTGACCCAGGGTGGGATTCTCCGGGCTCCATCGCTCCCGCATCCTTGGGGCGCAGGTCTCCGCGCACCAGCAGTCCAAAAGAGAGGCATAGAGGGTCTGCGGACTTGTGACGCCCGGAAGGGTTGTTTCAACCGGCGAAAAAGACAGTTCAGAACCGAAAAAAGACATGGCGGAATCTTCCTTTGTTTTTTGCTCATTCTATCATGGATTACAGGCCCATACAAGCATAAAAAAAAGCAGTTGAAAAAAATAAGAAAAAGCTATACTTCCTCTGCAAACTTTTCTTGCCCTTTCCGTCTTATGGGGTGAAGCGGGTTTCAGGGCGGGCGTGCGCCGCTGAGAAGAACCGCAAACAGGAGAAAAAAGAGGAGGAGGATTGCCTTGGAGGACAATCAGATCATCAGCCTGTACTGGGCCAGGGACGAACGGGCCATTGAAGAAACGGACCGTTCCTACGGGTCCATCTGCCGGGGACTGTCCAGCCGGATTCTGAAAAACAGCGAGGACGCGGAAGAGTGCGTCAACGACAGCTATCTCCGGCTGTGGAACCGGCTGCCGCCGGAAAAGCCGGACTCCCTTGGGAGCTTCCTGACCCAGATCGTCCGGAATATCTCTCTGGACAGGCTGCGCCAGTCCGGTGCGGAGAAACGGGGCGGCTCTGCCATCACCGTCTCTCTGGACGAGTTGGAGCAGGTCACAGGCCGGAGCGATGTGGAAAGCAGCGTCATGGTCCAGGAGCTGGGCAAGGCGGTGGATCGTTTCCTTCGCACCCAGAGCCAGGAAGCCCGGAGCATTTTTCTGCGGCGCTACTATTTCTTCGACACCCGCACCGAAATTGCAGACCGTTATGAAATTTCGGCGGCCCAGGTTTCCGTGGTCCTGTCCAGGACCCGGAAGAGGCTGCGTATTGGTTCTACACAACCCGCTACGATCTGGACACCCTGGCAGTAAAGAGCAAACCCATTCTTCTGCGCGACATGCCCATGGAACGGCTGGACACCGGCGGAGAGGTAGGCGTCGGCATCAACATTCTGAGAAACGACGCGGAATACGTTATCTTTTACAACTACTTCGGCCTCTTTGGCTTCGACGGGACCACCGGCGCCCCTCTGTTCTACCTGGACTTTGACGAGGTTCTTGACCGTCAGGGCTTCACACAGATTCAGGGCAGCGGAGGAGGAACAAGCTGCAAATTCAGCAGCAGTGAAAACTGTATCCTGATTATCTTCTGGGATGAAGAACGAGATTTCACCCAATGCCTGATTCTTGACGTGGATGCAAAGATTTGTTTCGACCCCGTTTATCATTGTGTAGAACCTGAGGACTATTTGGAAAGTATTTCCTCCGAATACAACACGAAACTCGTCACATCCACGTACAGCGGCAGCTCCATGGCTGACCTGTGGATTGAGCACAACGGCGAAAAGTGGTATCCCTTCCGGGCAGAATAAACCTGCCAAAGCGTGCAGACGAAATCAATTTGAATGGAAAAGGACCGGGGCCTCCGGTCCTTTTTCTTGCCCAAAAAATGATTTGCTTTTATCCTCAATGTGTAGTATGATACGGCGGATGCTCGAAAAATAAACAATTTCAGGTTAGTTGCAATTTAAGAACCAGGAAAACACAACCTCACGATACGTTGTTCGAATCAGGCAATGGACAATTGGAAACCAGCAATGCACTGAACCCCGAACTCTGAACCTCGCTGCCTTTGCCGAAAGTCCTCATTTTGCAACTTTCGCCAAATATTTTTTTATCTTCTGCAACACTTCCTTGATCAACTGCGTTATTATTCATGAAGGGAGATGAAGCCGATGCGAGACGCCGCACTTATGGAACGGCTGCAGCGGGGCGACCAGGACGCGTTGGATCAGCTGACAACACGATACCGGTCCTACGTCTGCACCATTTTGTCCAATATGATCCAAGGCACCGGCGGATGGGCCGACGTGGAGGAGCTCTGCTCCGACGTGTTTTTGGCTCTCTGGCAGCACGCTGAGGAAGTAAACGATAAAAAAATCAAACCATGGCTCGGAACCGTGGCCAGGAACCGGGCAAAGAGCTGGCTTCGCGCAAGACGGGAGCTGCCTATGGATATCGACGAGATTGAACTGCCGGACGACGGCCCCGGCCTGGAGGATGAAGCAATCCGGGCGGAGCTGGCCGCGGCGGTACGAAAGGCCGTAGACAGCTTGAAGCCCAAGGATCGGGACATCTTCCTTCGTTACTATTTCTATCTGCAGCCTGTGGAGGAAATCGCAGAGGCCATGGATTTGGCCCCGGTATCCGTCCGATCCCGGCTCAGCCGGGGCCGGGAGGTCCTCCGCAAAAGACTGGAAAAGGAGGTCAGACCATGAAATACAAAATTACGGATTTAATGGACTTGTATGAAGACAAGAATTGTTTGCTGACTCCTTCGGTCCATCATATGCAGAAACCAAATGCAGACAAGGAGATCATTGAAGTGAAGCAATCCAAACATAGATTTAGCTGGCAGCGGGGCCTTTCCGTTGCCGCCGCGGCAATTTTGGTTGTCGTTCTTGGCGTTGGCAGCTTTTACCTGATCAAAAACTACTCCGCCATTCATCCAACCGACGCCAATGCGTCATCTGAGCCTGTTACGATTTCATCCACGGCGACGGAGGAATCCGTATCCGAAACAGAAACTACCCTCAACAGTCCCTGGGAGGATCTGGAAGAAACCATGCGGGCGCTGGAAAAGGATTTGCCCAGCAACTACTTTACCAAGATCGACTACGATTACCTGTACGCCAGAATGCCCTCTGGCATCGAAGCTCCCGAGGGCTTCCACCCCTTCTTCTCCAACGGCCAGACCCGGATTTGGCAGGATGAAACGCGCATCCTGAAAATGGACGTGGCTTCCGGTGAAACGGAAACTCTCTTCACCGTCGAATACGGCGGCAATGATTACACGAAGCTGGGCGGCGTTACCGCGAACCGGCTGTACCTCGGCTCTTGCGACGCTGACTTTTTTGGATTTGACCTTTGGGACGTCTATTCGGTCAATTATCAAAACCAGGATCGGACGGATCTTACCTTTCATGTATCGTTCCATTCCCAGGACGGCTGGACGCTGTTGGACAGCACCTCCCAGGACAACCTGGACGGCGGGTTTATCGTTGCAATCTCTCCCAAGGATGCGGTGGTCCGGGCAAGCGGCGTGGGTGTCCACGACAATTGCTACTACTGCGTGAGCTGCGACGACGACGTGGATTTTGAAGAATTGCGCGGTGAAATTGCTTGTCTTTCCCAGGAGGAAAAGCAGAATCACGTTCTCCATTACAGCGCTTGCAAATACGATGCCGACGGCGTCAAGGCAGACGTCGGCTCCTTCCCGGTCACTTATGCCGAATGGGAGACCTACTTCTACGTTGACCCGGAAAACTGGGTGATCTGGCGCGGCGGGCTGTACAGCCCTCTGGATATTGCCACTCTGCGTCCCCTGTCTGAGGCCACGCCGGTGGAAGCGCTTGCCGTTGAAGGGCTTGATCCCGCCAGAGAAATCGGCAGCGGCGTCCAGGCTTATCATCTGAGCCACAAGACCGCGTTATGCACGGATTTTGGTCTGTTCGTCTTTGACGACTGGAATGATGGCAAGCTTCTCTTCAGCGTAGATTTTAACAAGGCATTTGGCCTGAACGGAGTGCCCACCGTGCTGGACGGCAGCAAACACGGAATATCCTGCGGAGTTTCCAAGGGTGGCTGCACCACTTGCGAGCAAATCGTGCTGCGCTACACCGAAAGCCAGGATGCCGCTCCGGTCTACCGGATGATTGGTGTAGAGACCGGTGTCTGCCATGATCCTGCGGACCTGTCGTTCGTGAATGAGTATTCCGCAGAAAACATCGAAATGGACTATGACTATGAGCCAGCAGAAGCATCTTGGGCCGGCGCTGACGGCGATACCGTTTCAACCATTTGGTTCCTTTGTGAGGGCGTAGATGGGCGTGTCTACCCCTTTGAAACGTCTGAACACGAAACCAAGCCCAGCGAAACAAATGCGTCTGCGCGTTCCGACCTCCAAACAAAGGTAAATTCGCTGCTGTCGGTTTTCGCCCTGGAGAACGTTCAGGACAGCGACGATTTGAATACGGAAGAAAAGCTTGTCTGGTTTGCCTTTCATCATTACACCTTTCAGGGCACGTTCTCCGCGCCACTGGAGCATTATAACGACTTCCTGGCTCGGACCCTCGGCAAAACCATTTCTCCAAAGGACGGCTCCACCTACAATGACGGTTATATTACCTTCCAGGACGGCATCCTCTCGGCGGGTGAAGCCTTCGGCGATCCCTATGACAACTTTGCCGTTGGCTCTGTCGCAGACGCCACGTCCACGGAGGTTGACGGAAAGCTTGTCTATTCTCTGGACTTCAAAGTCTATGCAATAATCGACAATGTTTACCACCCCTCAACGCTTCCTGATGATCTGGATCTGACGCAGTTGACCGTAGAGGAAGCTGACGCCTGGGTCGAAGCCGGCGAGTTCGCCTTCATAGGCGAGGGACACGCGGAGATAGAGGATGTGGACGGCCAGCTTCGGATGATTCGCTACCGCAGGCTGCCCTCCAAGAAACAGAATCCGTAATTTGCTAAACGATTGAAGTACGCACAGCCGGTTCGGAGCTTCCGAACCGGCTGTTGTGACATTTTTGCAGAAGTGGGAGCGTTACCCGTGGCGCACAGCTGTGCGCCGCTACGGGAGCGTTCCCCGTGGCGCTGCCTAAGTGCGCCGTTACGTGAGCCTCTGGGTAAACGCAGACGAGCAATGCCCATGAAGGGCACAGGTGCTCGTCCTTACAGGCTCAGATCTCTGACCGGCAGATTGCCGGTACTACGAAAGTCAATTCTCCCCGATCATCGCTGTTTTTGCCGTTTCCACGGCATTCTCCACGCTGTCCGCCGCCTTGGAAACCGCCTCTTTCACCTTAGGCTGCTTGGGCAGGACTGTGGCCGCCACCGCGCCGCCCACCATGCCAAGACCAAGGCCCCAGGCAAATCCTTTGATTGTCATATTTTTCGCCTCCTTTCCGGCATAGTTTTCCCGTTTTTTGTAGAAAAAAAGCTGTTATTATTTACATTTGTTTGGTATAATGAAGAAAAAGGGGCGATATAGTCATAGTTCGTGACGCCTTGAGTTCGCCCCCCTGCGGATGACTTGAAAAAATCGGAAATGAGGTGCTTTTCATGTCCATCGACGTTCTGCAAAGCAGAATTCGAAAGCTCAAAACCCCCATTGTGGTTGGTTTGGACCCTGTGCCGGAGCTGATTCCCCCGGAGCTGCTGGCCGAATGCGAGACCCGGCTGGGAACGGGCCCGGAGGCCTTGGCGGAGAGCTATGTTCTCTTTTGCAAGGGACTGCTGGAGGGGCTGAAAAAGGCGGTCCCGGCGGTGAAGGTCCAAAGCGCCTGCTTTGAGGCCCTGGGCTGGCAGGGCGTGAAGGCCATGCAGGAGGTACTGGCCCTGGCAAAGAAGCTGAATTACTACGTGATTTTGGAGACCATGCGCACAGACGTTGGCCACATCGCCGCCGTCAACGCGGAAAGCGTTTTCGGTGGGCTGACCATCGGGGAAGAGAAATACTACCCCTACCCCTGCGACGCCCTGCTGGTAAACGGCTACTTGGGCAGCGACGGCATCCGTCCCTATCTGCCCTATGTGAAAGAAGCCGGGAAAAACCTCTTCGTGGTACTGAAATCCTCCAACAAATCCTCTCCCGAGGTGCAGGACCTGGTCTCCGGCGGACGGGTCATCCACACCGCTATGGCAGACCTGACCCTGCGCTGGAGCACAGAGCTCTTCGGCAGCTGCGGCTACGGGGAGGTAGGGGCTGTAGTGGGACTCAGCAGTCCCACGGCCATTCAGGCCCTCCGGAAGCGCTATGACACCCTTTTCTTCCTGGTTCCCGGCTACGGAGCCCAGGGGGGCGTTGCCAAGCACGCGGCTTATGCCTTTGACCGGCTGGGCCACGGCGCAGCGGTCTGCGCTTCCCGTTCTATTATCGGCGCCTGGCGGGAACAGGCCGAAGTGGATTGGCCCGAGGCTGCCGCTGCCGCTGTGGAGAAGATGAAAAAGCAGCTGGAAGCCTACGTGACGGTGCTGTGACATGACAAGGCTGTACCTGATTCGACACGCAGAAGCCGAGGGCAATATTTTTCGCCGGATGCACGGGCAATACAACTCCCGGATCACGCAAAACGGTCTGGCCCAGATCGAAGCGCTGAAAGGGAGGTTTGCCGACGTCCCCATCGATGCGGTCTATGCCAGCGACCTCTATCGCACCCGAAAGACCGCCGAGGCTGTCTATCTGCCCAAAGGCCTCCCCCTGCGTCCCGACCCCCGGTTTCGGGAGGTCCGTGTGGGAGAATGGGAGGACCGTCCTTTCGGCTGGCTGGAACGGGCCTGCCCCGAGGAATTAGCCGCCTTTTCCCGGGACCCGGAGCGCTGGGTCTGCCTCGGGGCGGAAAGCTATCAGCTATACTCTCAGCGATTCGCCCAGGGCCTGCGGGAGCTTGCCCAGGCCCATGAGGGACAGAGCGTAGCCGTCTTTACCCACGGCTGCGTTCTCTCCGGGGGACTGCACCGGATTCTGGGCCTGCCCCACAACGCCTCGCAGTGCGACAACACCGCCGTCTCCCTGCTGGAATATGAGGGGGGAGAATTTCGGCCGGTTTTTCTGTTTGACAATTCCCATCTCTCCGAGTACATCTCTACCCAGGCAAGGCAGCGCTGGTGGCGGAAACAGGGCGGAAAATTTAACCTCTGGTTCCGGAACGCCGGTGCGGGCGACGAAGCTCTCTATGACGCCGACTGGAGGCCCGCACCGAGCGATCGGGTATGGATCGCCATGCTGGGCGAGGAGGCTGTCGGATACACGGCCGTCACGGAGAAAGGCCTCTCCGTCCTGTGGCTGCGGCCGGAGTACCGCTGCCGCAGGTTTGGCGATCAGCTGCTGGGCCAGGCAGTGTCCTGCCTGCGGGCAGACGGCCTGCATGATCTGCACATCGGTGTTCCGACGGTCAATTTGGAGGCTGTGGCCTTCTTTTCCCACCACTGCGGCAGCCCGGTCCAAATGGATGACTGCTACACCGCCTTCCGCCTGGAGATCGGAGTTCCCCCGCTTCCACATGAAAAATAGACTTGTTTTTCCCCGGAAGTATGATATAATGGAGCCGGTAAAAATTCAAAAGAAGGAGTGTGTACTATGCCTCTGGTAACTACAACTGATATGTTTAAGAAGGCCTATGACGGCGGCTACGCCATCGGCGCTTTCAACGTCAACAACATGGAGATCGTGCAGGGCATCACCGAAGCCTGCAAGGAAGAAAAGGCCCCCGTGATCCTCCAGGTCTCCAAGGGCGCCCGTGCCTATGCCAACCACACCTACCTGGTGAAGCTGGTGGAGGCCGCTGTGCTTGAGTGCCCCGAGATTCCCATCGCCCTGCATCTGGACCACGGCCCCGACTTCGAGACCTGCAAGTCCTGCATTGACGGCGGTTTCACCTCCGTTATGATCGACGCCTCCTCCAAGCCCTTCGCGGAAAACATTGAGATCACCCGCAAGGTGGTGGAGTACGCCCACGACCACGGCGTGGTGGTGGAGGCCGAGCTGGGCACCCTGGCCGGCATCGAGGACGAGGTCAAGGTGGCCGCTCACGCCGCTTCTTACACCCGCCCCGAGGAGGTGGAGGAATTCGTGTCCAAGACCGGCTGCGACTCCCTGGCTATTGCCATCGGCACCTCTCACGGCGCTTACAAGTTCACCGCCGCCCAGTGTACCCGCAACGAAAAAGGCGTTCTGGTGCCGCCTCCGCTGCGCTTCGACGTGCTGGAGGAGGTCTCACGGCGTCTGCCCG
>JAGABH010000016.1 GCA_017614755.1 Oscillospiraceae bacterium | reverse complement strand
GGCGCTGCTGGCCCAGGGGGACCGGGGGGCCCGGCGGCTGCTGATTGAGCGGAATCTCCGGCTGGTGGTCTTTATTGCCCGGCGCTACGAGTCCACGGGGGTGAACATCGAAGACCTGATCTCCATCGGCACCATCGGGCTGATCAAGGGAATCAACACCTTCAAAACCGACCGGAACATCAAGCTGGCGACGTACGCCTCCCGATGCGTGGAAAACGAGATTTTGATGCACATTCGGAAGATTTCCAACCAGAAGGGGGAAATCTCCCTGGACGAGCCCATCAATACGGACTGGGACGGCAACGAGCTGCTGCTCTCCGACGTGCTGGGCACCGACGGGGACACGGTGCTTCGGGGACTGGAGGAGAGCGTGGATCACGAGCTGCTGCGCTCCGCGCTGGCCCGGCTCCCGGCCCGAGATCGGGAGATTGTGGCAATGCGTTTTGGTCTGGGAGGTCTGCGGCCCCTGACGCAAAAGGAGACGGCGGACCGGCTGGGCATTTCCCAATCCTATATCTCCCGGCTGGAGAAACGGATTCTGGAAAAGCTCCGGGCAGATATCACGCACGCCTGGTCGGCATAAGCAAGTTGACAGTTGAGAATTGAAAATTGGAAGTTATGGTATCGTTCAAATTGCAATTTGAATGATGAAAGAATAACGAATAATCTCAGAACGATTGTTGCTGATCGGAACAGACACCAGTCCGAATCAATTCCGAAATAATGTTCTTTGACCGTTCAAAAACGCGGAGCATGACCTGCCATGCTCCGCGTTGCTTTCTCATACTTTGCTTTCTTGCTTTCGCAGTTCTTCTGCCTGTTCCAGCACCTCCACGGCCAGGAGGGAGAGGTCTGCGCCGTCGGTGTCCAGGGTCAGGCTGTGGGGGATATGATTGAAGCAGCCCCGCTGACGCTCCAGCATGGCCGCGATGGAGGGAGAGAGCTCTCCGTCCGGCATCTGCTTGGCGAAACGGGCCTTGCTGGTTTCCAGACGGCAGCGGCACATAACTACAAAGCTCCCCGGCGGGACCAGGGCGAAGAGATCCGGCTCTGGCAGCAGGAAGATCAAATAGTCCTCCGAGCGCTGTTTTTCCGCCAGCAGGCACTGGAACCGATCCACTGCCTCCGGCTCTGTGGGGGCCAGCCGTACATAGTCCCGGCCCGCGAAGAACTCCGCGTGGATTTTTTCCATAATGGCCCTGGCCAGGGCGGATTTACCGGTGCAGCGTTCTCCGGCGATCACGATGAGCATATCAGTTCTCCTTTATGTCTGGGGCGGCGCACAGAGGTGCGCGGCTAAGGGCGATGGAGGAAGGCTTCGATCTTTGCCTCGGTATCGGCGCGAACCGCGTCCCGCAGGGCCAGAAGCACCGGGGACCAGGCAGCCTTGTCGTAGCCGTAGGTCAGATTCAGGGTGAATTCATTTTCTGACCAGGAGGCCAAGTCGGATTCGTTGTGCTGGATCACAGCCTCCAAATTATCCAGAGCCTTGTAGAGCTTGGCCTCCGGGGTCTGGCGTTCGGCCATCTCCCGGTAGAGGGCGGCCATCTCCCCGGCGAAGGGTTCCGGCAGGGTCCGAACCCAGCACGAGAGCAGGTCCTCCTCCCGGGTTTCGTCGGCCGCCGTCTTGTTGAAGGAGGGAATGTCTCCGGTGAAGGCCTCGCCCAGGTCGTGGATCAGGCACATACGGATCACCTTGTCCAGGTCCAGCTCCGGAAAATCGTCCCGGAGCCAGTAGGCCATGAGGGCCAGCCGCCAACTGTGCTCGGCTACGGATTCACGCCGCCCGCCGGAGGTCTCGCAGTGCCGGGTGGCGTCCTTCAGCCGCTCCGCCACGTGCAGAGCGCCCAGGAATGCTTGTGCTTCCATGTTCGATTTCCTCCATATCATTTTCGCCGGCGCTCCAAAGCCGATAGCTCCGGGAATGGTCGCCGGGGACTTTACTTTTCCGTCAGACGGATCAAAATCTCCACGTTCTTTGCCATGGAGGGGACAGGGACGAACTCGAAGCGCCCGTGGGCGTTTTCGTAGCCGGCGGAGAGGTTGGGGCTGGGCAGCCCCCGGAAGCTGAGAGCGGAACCGTCGGTGCCGCCCCGGAAGGGTTCGGACTTGGGCTCCAGCCCGGCGGCCCGGATGGCAGCCTCCAGGTCGGACACCAGGAAGGGGAACTGCTCCAACACGTCGCCCATATTCCGGTACTGCTGGTGGATTTCCACCAGCACCCGCTTCTGGCCCCAGCGCTCGTTGATGGCGTGGGCGATTTCCAGCAGTCTGTCCTGCCGCTCCTGAAAGCGCTTCCGGTCAAAATCCCGGACAATCAGGCGGATTACCGCCCGCTCGCAGTCCGATTGCAGGGAGGTGACGTAGTAGAAGCCGTCTACGCCGTCGGTGAACTGGGGCTTCTCCAGGGGAGGCAGGGCGTTCAGGAATTCCACCGCCAGATCGGTGGCGTTGACCATGATGCCCTTGGCGGTGGCGGGATGAACGCTCCGGCCGGTGATGGTGACGGCGGCTTCGCAGGCATTGAAGGTCTGATCCTGATACCAGCCCAAATGATCGCCGTCGATGGTGTAGGCAAACCGCGCTCCCAGCCGCTCCAAATCCAGGTCCCGGGCCAGGCCGCCCACCTCTTCGTCGGGGGTAAAGGCCAGGCAGACGGTTCTGTGGGGCTGTTCGGGGTGGGAAGCGTAGTATTCCGCCAGGGTCATCAGGGCGGCAATGGCGGCCTTGTCGTCGCCCCCCAGGAGGGTGGTGCCGTCGGTGAGCACCAGGTCCTGCCCGATGTATTGCGCTAAATTGGGGTAGTCCGCGGCCCGCAGAACGATCCCTTCGGCCTCATTCAGAAGGATATCTCCGCCGGGGTAGGCCCGCAGGACCCAGGGCTTCACGTCCCGGCCCTTCACGTCCGGGGCGGTGTCCATGTGGGCGATGAGGGCAATGGGCCGATCCTCCTCTACATGGGCGGCGGGAAGCCAGCCATAGACCACGCAGCGGGCCTCGTCATAGGCGGCCCGGACGCCCAGCTCGTGAAGCTCCGCAAAGAGGAGCTTCGCCAGGTCCCGCTGGCAGGCGGTGGTGGGCCAGGTCCCGTCAAAGTGCTTGGATTGCGTGGTTACAGCGGCGTAGCGAAGCAGCCGTTCTTCGGTCTGCCGGTGGAATTCGGGATGCTCAGACATGGTTGCCTCCAACTGAATGTTTTTTGCTTCGTGTTTTATCGATTGTCTTCTGCGGAAAAATTGATTATCTTTTCGGGGCAGACGGACAGTCTCCGGTGCAGCAGGAGCAGCAGCCGGGACAGCCCGATTTTTTCTTTTTTCTCATTCGCAGCAGCGCCAGCAGGACCATAAGTCCCACGGCGGCCAGGATGGACCAGTCCCAGAAGTTCATGGCGTTCTCCTAAACGGCCCCCAGGGCCATCCCCGCCAGCCGTACCAGCAGGGCAACGATCCAGGCAATGACGCACTGGCCCAGCACCACCCGCCAGGCCCAACGCTGGCCCAACTCCCGCTTGACCGAGGCGATGGCCGCGACGCAGGGGGTGTAGAGCAGACAGAAGACCAGCAGCACCAGGGCGGAGAGGGAGCTGAGGGCGGCGGTCATGCCGCCGGCGGCGCCGAAGAAGACCTCCAGCACGGAGACCACACTCTCCTTGGCCATAAAGCCGGAGATCAGGGCGGTGACAATCCGCCAGTCTCCCAGGCCCAGAGGCGCAAAGACAGGCGCCAGAATGCCCGCCGACTTGGCGAGGATGCTGTCCTGGGGATTGTCTGCCAGCTCCAGGCGGTAGTTGAAACTCTTAAAGAACCAGACCACCACCGTGGCGACCAGAATTACCGTGAAGGCCCGCTGGAGGAAATCCTTGGCCTTTTCCCAGAGCAGCTGCAGCACGTTCCGGGGGCTGGGGAGCCGGTAGTTGGGCAGCTCCATCACAAAGGGGACCGCCTCGCCCCGGAAGAGGGTCTTTTTGAACACCAGGGCGGATAGAATCCCCATGAGGATGCCCAGCAGGTACAGGCCGGTCACCACCACCCAGCTATAGCGGGGGAAGAAGGCGGCGGCAAAGAAGCTGTAGATGGGCAGCTTGGCGGTGCAACTGAAGAAGGGGGTCAGGAGAATGGTCATTTTCCGGTCCCGGGCGCTGGGGAGAGTCCGGGTGGACATGACGGCGGGCACTGTGCAGCCAAAGCCGATCAGCATGGGCACGATACTGCGCCCGGACAGGCCAATCTTCCGCAGGAGCTTGTCCATGACAAAGGCCACCCGGGCGATGTAGCCGCTGTCCTCCAGCAGGGAGAGGAAGAAGAACATCACAATGATGATGGGCATAAAGCTGAGAACGCTGCCCACGCCGTCAAAGAGTCCGCCCAGGATCAGGCTTTGAACGGTGGGATTCACGTTTCCTTCGGCCATGGCAGCGGCCACGGCCTCGGCCAGCTTGTCAATGCCGTTTTGCAGCAGGTCTTGCAGGAAGGGGCCGATCACAGCAAAGGTCAAAAAGAAGACCAGGGCCATAATGGCGATAAAGGTGGGGATGGCGGTGAATTTGCCGGTGAGGATGCGGTCAATCCGCTGGCTGCGCCGGTGCTCCGCGCTCTCCCGGGGCTTGGTGACGCACTGGGCGCAGACCCGTTGAATGAAGGCGTAGCGCATATCGGCGATGGCGGCGCTCCGGTCCAGCCCCCGCTCGTTTTCCATTTGCAGAACGATGTGCTCCAGCAGCTCCAGTTCGTTTTTGTCCAGCTTCAGCTGCTTGCAGATGTCGTTGTCGCCCTCCACCAGCTTGCTGGCGGCAAAGCGCAGGGGAAGCCCCTCCGCCCGGGCGTGATCCTCAATCAGGTGGCTGACCGCGTGCAAAGAGCGGTGTACGGCGCCGCCGTGATCGTCTGAACCGCAGAAATCCTGGCGCAGGGGACGTTCCTGATATTTTGCCACGTGAACGGCGTGCTTGACCAATTCGTCTATGCCCTGGTTTTTCGCCGCAGAGATGGGGACCACCGGGACCCCCAGCAGGGCTTCCATGGCGTTCACGTCCACCATGCCGCCGTTGCCGGTCATTTCGTCCATCATGTTCAGGGCGATGACCATGGGGACGTTCATCTCCAACAGCTGCATGGTCAGGTAGAGATTCCGCTCGATGTTGGTGGCGTCCACGATATTGATGATGCCCCGGGGCTTGTCCTCCAGGACGAAGTTCCGGCTTACCAGCTCCTCGCTGGTGTAGGGGGACATGGAGTAGATGCCCGGCAGGTCTGTAATCCGGGTGTTGGGGAAGTGGCGGATGGAGCCGTCCTTCCGGTCCACGGTGACGCCGGGGAAGTTGCCTACGTGCTGGTTGGAGCCGGTGAGCTGGTTGAACAGGGTGGTTTTGCCGCTGTTCTGGTTGCCCACCAGGGCGAAGGTCAGGAGCGTGCCTTCCGGGAGGGGGTCACCGCTGCCCTTGGGATGGAATTTGCCCTCCTCGCCCAGGCCGGGGTGGTCCTGCTTCTCGGCTCGGCGCGCCGAGGCAAGGGTCTCCGCTTTGTCGGTGGGCCCGGAGATGCCGATCTTTGCCGCATCCGCCAGCCGGAGGGTCAGCTCATAGCCGTGAATGCGAAGCTCCATCGGGTCTCCCAGAGGGGCCAGCTTCATCACCCGGACTGTGGCCCCGGGGATGACGCCCATATCCAGAAAATGCTGCCGCAGAGCGCCCTCTCCCCCCACGGTTTCGATCCGGGCCGACTGCCCGGGCCTAAGGCTTTCCAGTGTCATAGGTATTCCTCTTTATCGATGCGCTTTGCGTATTGGATGAAGGATTGCCCGGCGGCAATGCGAAGAATTCCCGCCGGACTGCGGCCCGAATATGAAGCAGCTCCGAAGGAGATACTTCATATCGCGTCAGCGATACTGTACCCGCAGGCCCTTGACGGCCAGGGGATTGACGGCGGCCATGACCTTATCGCCGACGGCGCAGTCTACGTCGGTCACGTCCACCACCGCGTGGACCATGCCAACGTGGCCCAGAACCCGGCACTTGTGGCCGTTTACCGAGACCAGAATCTTCCCGGGGAAGAGCAGCATTTTCAGGTGGTGCAAAATGCCGCCGATGCTGTCCCGGACCCGGAAGAGGTCGTTTTTCCGCTGGGCGGCAAAGCCGTTGTACCAGCCGATGCCGATGACGGCCACCCGCATCTGCTGCCGGGCCTTGAAGCCCGCGTCATAGCCGATGGTCTGGCCCTTGGGAATCCAGCGAATCTCCTCCAGGGAACATTCCGCGTAGCCCACCTGCTCCAGACCCAGCTTGTCCTTGAAGCTCAGCCGACCCAGGAAGGCGGAGCCCAGCCGGACGCCGTCCATGTGCATCTCCGGGTGACGCACAAAGGCGTGGGAGTTGCAGCAGTGGGCCATGCCGGTGTCGTAGCCGGCGGTCCGGAGCTTGTCCACCACGGCGGAGAAGCGCTCAAACTGCTGCTTTGTGGCCTTTTCACTGGAGAAGGCGCTGTGGAAGTGGGTGAAAATCCCCGTGATCTGGAGGTTTTTCATATACTCGAAGACGGAAATGATCTTGTCCGTGTCGTCGGGCAGGAAGCCGTAGCGGCCCATACCGGTGTCCACGGCGATGTGAACCTGGGCAATGGCGGCCCGTTCGGCGGCAATGCCGTTGATGGCGACGGCGGTTTCATAGCAGCCCACGGTCAGAATGACGCCCAGATCCATCAGCTGGTTGATCTCTGCCGGGTCGGCGGTGGAGCGCATCATCAGGATGGGCGCATCGGGATAGTTCTCCCGCAGGACCTCAGCCTCCTTCATCTCCGTAACGGCGAAGTGAGTGATCCCGTTTTCGTGGAGGATTCGGGAGAAGGGGACCAGGCCGATGCCGTAGCCGTTGCCCTTGAGCACGGCCCAGACGGCGGCCTGTCCTGCAAAACGGCGCAGGGCCTGGATGTTGTGAATGAGCGCATCCCGCTCAACGACATATGCTTTCATATCGGCACCTCTGTATCATTTGGATGGAGGGAAAGCGGCGGATTTGTGCTTACTTCCCCCGGTTTTTCAGCTTGTAGACCTTGGAGCGGAGCTTGCCGTAGACCGAGGTGGTCTTTTCAATGGTCTTGAACCAGAAACGGCTCAAAACCAGGTCCATTTCGCCCACGAACTCGGTGTAGTCCCCGTTGAAGCCCCGCTTGAACTTCACCAGACCGTAGAGGGGATGATCCTCTCCCACGTCCCCCGGCACGCCCCGGAAGTCGTAGACCCGGCAGCCCTTTTCCACCGCCCAGCGGATCATTTCCCACTGGAGCAGGTAGTTGGGCATATAGTTGCGGTCCTCGTTGGAGCTGGCGCCGTAGAGATACCAGACCTTATCTCCGTACCAGATGGCCAGGGTTCCGGCGATGGCCTTGCGCTGGGTGGAGCCTTCTTCCCGGGCCTCGTCGATGAAGGCCATATACAGCCGGGCGTGTTCGCCGAGATTGTCCAGAATGTCGGCAAAATACTGGGGCTGGCGGGTGACAAAGCCGTCCCGGACGCCGGTGGTAAGCATCAGCCGCCCGAACTCGGGAACAGCCTCCTTGCCGCAGATCTCCACCTGCACGCCCTTGCGCATGGCAAGACGGATGTTGTAGCGGGTCTTCTGGTGGAAGGAGGCCATGAGCTCCTCCTCGGAACGGCCGTTCAGATAGAGCCGGAAGACGTAGCGGGGCTGAATGGCCTCGAACTTCGCACCGCCGGCCTTGACTTCAAAGCCGTATTTGACCATATAGTCGGTGAAGGCGGTCTCCGAAGAGGGGATATCCGGGTCGATTTTGAAGACGTAGACCTTAAATTCCCGGGCCAGCTCTTTGGCCTTGGCGAAGAGCTCGTCCATGGTGGCGTAATCGTCGATATCACAGACAGGGCCCCGGCTGGCGTACATCATAGCCCGTCCGAAGCCGGGCATTTTCCGAATCAGAACGGACAGAGTCCCTTTGATTTTCCCGTCCTCTCCCCGGCAGGCAATGGCGCGCCAGGTCCACGCGGATTTCTGCTTCGCCCAGTAGGAGCTCTGAGCAAAGTTCCCCTTGGGGTGGCCCTGCACAAAGGCTTCGTATTCTGCCAGGGTCTTTTCGTTGATGATCTCTGTCATAGCGCAGGCATAATCTCCCTTATACATATACTTATATACATTCTACCATAAAGGCGGCCGCATTGCAAGGAAAAAGTACGGTTTTCCCCGGCGGGATTCAAAGCCTGCGAACCCTGAAATTTCCACGAAAAAATCCGAATTTGGGTATGTACAAAACAGCTTTTATCTGTTATAATGTGGCCGCATAAAAGAATACTGTGAGGATTGAGCCCGAAAATACCGCCGGGCTGAATCATATAAGGGAACCGAAGCAATCAACAACCGAAAAACACGAGGAGAAACAAGGAGACAGAAAAATGATCGCAAACGGAAGACCAGTCAAAGTATTCAGTGGGAAAACCAGCCGTCCTCTGGCAGAGGCCATCTGCAAGGAGCTTGGGATTGAACTGAGCAACAACTCCCTGAGCACCTTTGCCGACGGCGAAATCTGCGTCTGGATGGAGGAGACCGTCCGGGGCCAGGACTGCTTTATCGTGCAGTCCACCTGCAAGCCGGTCAACGACAACCTGATGGCAATGCTCATCAACATCGACGCGCTGCGCCGTGCCTCCGCGGGCCGGATCACCGCCGTGATCCCCTACTACGGCTATGCCAGGCAGGACCGCAAGGCCAAGGGCCGCGATCCCATCACCTCCAAGCTGGTGGCCAACATGCTTACCGCCGCAGGCGCGGACCGTGTTCTGACCATGGACCTGCACGCCGCCCAGATTCAGGGCTTCTTCGACATCCCTGTGGACCATCTGACCGGCCTGCCCCTGTTCGTGGATTACTACATGGACAAGTTCGATCCCGCCGTGTTCGACCACTCTGATTTTGTTGCTGTCTCCCCGGACGTGGGCTCCGTGGCCCGCACCCGAAATTTCGCCCAGCGGGTCCATATGGATCTGGCCATCGTGGATAAGCGCCGTCCCAAGGACAACGTCTGCGAGGTTATGAACGTCATCGGTGACGTGGAAGGCAAGACCTGCATCATGCTGGACGACATCGTGGATACCGCCGGTTCCCTCTGCAACGCCGCCAAGGCCCTCATCGAGGTGGGCGGAGCCAAGGAAGTCTATGCCTGCGCAACCCATGGCGTGCTCTCCAACCGGGCAGACGCCGCCACCGGCAAGGTCACCCGGGCCTGGGAGCGGATCGAGAACAGCGTCATCAAGGAGCTGGTTCTGCTGGACACCATCCCCCTGCCCGAGGATTACGCCGGCACGAAGATCAAGATGCTCTCCGTGGCTCCCACCTTTGCCAAGGCCATCCAGCACATCACCGACGAGACCTCTATCTCCGACTGCATCATCGGCGCAAGGTGAGAATTGTGCGGCAGGCAGCAGGCGACAGGCGATAGGAAACAGGGGAACGAAACGGACATGATTTTCAAAAAACCTACACTCGACTGGCTTATTGTCGGTCTGGGGAACCCGGGACGGGAGTATGAAAAGACCCGCCACAACGTGGGCTTCCGGGCCGCGGAGCTGCTGGCGAAGCAGGCGGGCTGCAAGATCGACCGGGCCAAATTCCGGGGGCTCACCGGAGCCTGTACCCTGGCCGGGCAGAAGGTCCTGCTGCTGAAGCCGGAGACCTTTATGAACGCTTCCGGCGAGGCGGTGCAGCTGGCTGCCATGTTCTACCGGATCCCAATTTCCCGCATCCTGGTGATTTCCGACGATATCTCTCTCCCGGTGGGGAAGATTCGTGTCCGGGCCGAGGGCTCCGCCGGGGGCCACAACGGCCTGAAATCTGTCATTGCCCACCTGGGCAGCCAGGAGTTTCCTCGGGTCCGGATCGGCGTGGGGGCCAAGCCCCACCCGGACTACGACCTGGCGGACTGGGTGCTTTCTGCCTTCACATCCGAAGAGGAGAAGAACCTGGGCCCTGCCGTGGAGAATGCCGCGGCTGCCGTCCTGGAACTGCTCCAAAACGGTCCGCAAAGTGCTGCCGCCAAATTTAACGGCAGATAAACAACGCAAGAACGACCCGACTCCGAAACCGGAGCCGGGCCGTTTTGTTTTAGCGCGGGATTACAGCTGGGTATTGAAGAGGTTGCGGAGCTGGTTGACAATGTCCTGGGTGTTGGCTTCCAGGGGGGCTGCCTCGTTCATTTCGGACAGCTCCTTCATATCCGCGGTGCCCGCGTAGTTGTAGGCGATGGTGTACACGGGGATTTGCAGGGTCTTCACGATGGAGCGAATCCGGTCGTAGGAGGTGCCGGTGTTTTGTTCGCCGTCGGTGAGCACGAAGAGCATGAGCTTGGCGTCGGGGATTTCCTTCTGCTTATCCAGCAGCATCCGGATGGCCTGCAGAGTGGCGTCGTAGGTGGCGGTGGCGCCGCTGGCGGAGAGGGAACGAACCGCGCCGGTGAATTTGGCCTGCTGGGTGGGAGTGAATTCGTCAATGGGAAGATTGACGGTCACAGTGTCGGAGTAGGAGATCAGGCCAATGTAGTTTTCACTGCCGATGTAGGGGGCGGTGGCGATCAGGGACTGCTGCAGGCTGTGGATGGCGCTGCCGTTCATGCTTCCGGAGGTGTCGGCCACAAAGACCGCGATGACGGGCTTGCCGCCGTTCTTATTTTGCTTCCAAAGGGACTGGGCTTCCAGATAGTCGTAGCCGTCCAGGCCGGGTTCCTCGCCCTGGTAGTCGTTGTGCCGATTGAACCCCTTGTCGTAGCCCAACTTCTGGGCCTCGTCCGTCAGGCAGTAGTCGATGAAGAGCTTGGCGGCCTCCTGCTTTTCCTGGCTCACATAGTCGAAGGTGAAGACCGGGTGGTCGTGGCGGATGCCGGCGGGGATGAAGATGTAGCTGGACAGCTCCTTGGTCAGCACATAGGCCTGCTCCTCCATGACCATGGCGTTGATGATGCCCTTGGCGGCCTTGTTCTTCATAACCGCGGTGGTGTAGGCGGTGGGGGGAGCGGTCTTCTGATATTCTTGCAGCTTGGAGGAGGCTGTCTCGGAGAGGGGATTGGCGGGGTCAAAGGCCTTGAGGATCATGGTCAGCATATTCAGGCCGGTGCTGGAGGTATAGGGGTTGGTGTAGGCGAAGGTCAGGTCGCCGTTGATGGTGGCCTCCACAACGGTCTTCATGTTGGCCTCGCCGTACTTGGCGACGAACCCGTCATAGACCTTGTCGGAAATCAGGATGCCGGCCGTGTTGCCCAGCAGCCGGTCGCAGAGGGTGATGGTCTCGATGCCGGCGGCATCCAGCATCTTGCCCCAGGCAGCGTGGCTGGGAACATAGAGGTCGGGGCGATAGGCGCCGGCCCGCATATAGGTGACTACTTCGCCGCCGGTGATCTGCCGGACGGAGATCGTGACTTTTTTGCCGTTGTATTGGTGGTTTTCTTTGTTAAACTTTGTGGCCAGCACGTTCATCCAGTCGTCCGGGGCCTCGCTGGACATCTCTGTGTCGGCGGCGATTTCGATGTTGATGGAGCCGGTGCCCTTTACCGTCAGGGGGAAGGTGCTGATGTCGGCCAGGGCGTCCTGGAGGGAGACGTCGTCGTAGGAAATATCGATGGGAGCTTCCACGGAGCTGACTTGGACCCGGCTCAGCAGGGCGTCCAGCTCCTTGACGGCGTCGTCGTAGGGGATCACCTTGATCCCGTCGTCCCCGGTGTTTTTGTCGCAGCCCGCAAAGAGGGTGAGGCAAAGAACAAGGGCGAGAAGCATGGCAAGAAAGCGTTTCATTTAATTTCCTCCTTCAGAAGTTCAGTAAAGCTCTTGACAGAATTGGTGATGTCGATTCTGCTGCCTTGGTTGTTGATGTAGTCGGTGATGGTGGCGCAGAGTCTGCCGGCCTGCTCCAGGGCCTTTTCGTTGTGAGCCTCTGCCTCCTCCAGATTGTGGATCAGAGGATCGTCCGGGGTGGAGGCGTCGTACATGGTGAGCCAATTGAACACCTTTCGCATCACGCCGAAGACGTTTTGCTCCAGCTTGTCCAGCAGGGCTTCCGCCTCCGTCAGATCGTCCGCGCCGTTTTGCCGCAGCATTCGATTCAGCCGGGCCTGATAACTGTTCATCCGGTCCAGCTGGGACTGATATCTCTCCAGATAGGGGGTGAATTTTGCGGGGGTGCTGTCGAAGAACTGCATGAGGCAGTCCCGAATTTCGTCCTCGTTGTAAGCCCCGCTCCGGGTGGAGAGGGGAGCCCGCTTGCGGCTTTCAGCCTTGGCCCGGGCAATCAGCTCCTCCGAGGCCCGCACTCGTCGGCGTTCCTGCAGCAGCGGGAGCAGCAGCAGAAAGGAGCCTGCCAAAAGCAGCCCGCCGCCGATGAGCATCGCGCCCCGGGCAATCCACACCAGAATTCGGAAGGTCCGCATTCCGGAGTTGATCAGCACAGAGGTCTCCGCACCGGAAAGCAGCAGCCTTCCGACTACGCCCGCGACCAGCAGCGCCAGGCCGGGGATTACTTTTTTAAACAGTTTCATTCAGCCGCCTCCTTTCCGTAATCTCTGAAGCGCAGAATCGCCTGCCGAAGGTCCGTCGTTTCCGCGAGGGCTTCGGCATAGTCCGTCTGCCGGATCAGCGCGGTCATTTGCTCGTTCATGCGATCCATCTCGCCGGCCTTCGCCGCCATCTGCCGCAGGGTCAGCTGGGCTTGGGACTCTTTGACCGGGTCGCTTCCGCCGTCCGCGTGCCAGGCCGCCAGGGCGTCTTCCAGGCATCGGGTCTGTTCCCGGAGCTCCGCGGCGGCCAGACGGCTTTTCAGCCGCAGGTTTCGGGCTCTGTCCCGAACCCAGGCAGGGTCCGGGTTCTCTGCGTTCCGGAGGATTTCCAGCGCCCGCTCGAAGCCGCCGTCCGCCAGGACGCGCAGCATCCGGTCCGGCACCTCCCGCAGCAGAGCGTCCAGCGTCCGCTCCGAAGCATTGCCGTTCTGATTCAGCAAGTTCAAGGCCCCCTTTGTCCGATTTGGTGGATCACAGGCAGATCGTCCAGCTCAGTGCCGCCGGGCTTCCAGGTGCTTGCGCAGCGCCTCGACGGTTTGGGATACGCCGTCCAGCTGCCGGGTGATTTCCTCCAGCCGGGCGGATTCTCCTTCGTCGATTTTCCCGTCTCGCACTATGCCGATCAGGTCCTGAGAGATGGCGTCGATGTCTCTGGCACAGCCCAGGAAGCGCAAAACCAATCGGTCCAGGCTGCCTTCCGCCGTGCCGTCGGGGCGGCTTTTCAGCAGGTAGTCTGTGCTCACGTGGAAAAGCTCGCTGATCTCCACGATCTTGTCCGGCTCCGGCAGGGCGGCGCCGAGCTCCCATTTGGAGACTGTCTGACGACTCACATCCATCTGCTCGGCGAACTCTGCCTGGGTCATGCCGGAATCGGTGCGGAGTCGGCTGATTTTTTCTCCGATCCAGGACATCTCTTGTTCCTTTCTCCGGCGGGCCGCCTGGGAGGCGGACTCCGGGGTCCTTACGTTCCAGATTATATTTTCCGCCGCACCGAAAGTAAACCACCCCGGGGTTGCGTTTTCATCCTGCCCACGCAACCTGTGGTTGCGCACGGGGGAGGCGGTGCGGCACATAGATCCAAAATATTTTACCATGTACAGGCCGGATTTGCAAGTATTTCCGGCCTGTGCCCGGAAAAAGCGGTGGATTTTTTCCGGGGATTGTGCTATACTGGCCCTGATATGAGGATGTGACGGAAAGGGGCAAGGCCGCTTTCCGCGTTGCTGCGTGGAGAAATTTTTAAAGGAATCATGGTATGGACCTTCTGCTTTCTGCTTTACACAATCTTACAGAATATGAAACGATCCTGAAAACCCTAAAGCGGGGAAAGCCCGTGGGCGTTTCCGGGGCGGCGCAGATCAACCGCTCCCACCTGATCGCGGGCCTGCGGCGGGAGCTGGAGGCGCCGATTCTGGTGCTCTGCCAGGACGAGCTGGCCTGCCGCCGGACCCAGGAGGAGCTGGCGGCCTTTCTGGGCGACACCTTTCCTATCCTGCCAGGCCGGGATCTGACCTTCTACGACACCGCAGCCGCTTCCCGACAGTGGGAGCAGAAGCGGCTGCGGCTGCTCTATCGGATGGCTCTGGGGCAGGAGCCCCTGGTAATCGCCTCCTGGGAGGCGCTGGCCCTGCGGACCATGCCCAGAGGCACCCTGCTGGGGGCGGCAATCACCCTGCGGCCGGGCCTGCTCTTTGACCTGGAGGAGCTGGCGGGCCGCCTGCTTCGCTGCGGCTACACCCGCTGCAAGATGGTGGAGGGCGTGGGCCAATTCGCCATTCGGGGCGGCATCCTGGACGTGTACAGCCCCGCCATGGAGAATCCCCTGCGGGTTGAATTTTTCGGGGACGAGATCGACGCCATGGGTCTCTTCGATCCCCTGACCCAGCGTCGGGTGGAGAATCTGGAGGAGGCCATTCTTCTGCCGGTGGCGGAGACCCTGCCCATGCTCCACCCCGGCGGCATCGAGGGCCTCTGTGAGGACATCGGGCGGGTCATTGCCCGGCAAAAGCGCCGGAAGACCCGCCATGAGGCCCTGATCCAGACCCTGGAGGCGGATATGGAGACCCTGAGCAACCGCAGCTTCTTCGGGGCGGGGGATCGGTATCTGAGCCTGATTTATCCGGAATTCACCACTGCCGCCGACTATCTGCCCCAGGGGGGCGTTGCGGTCTTCTGCGACCACGGGAACCTGCGGCGGGCCGCCGCGGGCTGGGAGGAGGACCTGGGCCTCCAACTGGACTCCCTGCTCCAGGGGGGCGTTCTGGCCGGGGAACTCTGCGATTTCGGCAAGGGCTGGGATCAGCTCTGCGCCGGCCTGGCGGGCCATCCCGCCCTCTTTTTGGACGCTTTCCTCTCGGCGGCCTACCCGCCGGAGCTCCAGCCCGGGGCCCTGCTGGACCTGGTGGCCAAGCAGCTGCCCTCCTACGGCGGCAATCTGGATGTGGCCGCCCAGGACCTGGCCCATTTCCAGAAGAACGGCTACCGGACCCTGGTTCTCTGCGGCAACCGCCGCCGGGGCGAAATTCTGGAGACCTTCCTCCGGGACAAGGAAATTCCCGTCTCTATGGCGTTCCCGGCCTCGGCGTGGCCCGCCCCGGGGGGAATCTACCTTACCGACGGCTCCCTGCCCAGCGGCATGGAGTACCCCACCGTCAAGCTGGCGGTGCTGACCGAGGGCCAGCTCCTGACCCGGACCGCCCGAAAGCCCCGGGCCAAGAGCAAGACCACCAACCGGCAGAAGCTCAATTCCTTTACAGACCTCTGCCCCGGCGATCTCATTGTCCACGAGTACCACGGCATCGGCCGCTATGTGGGCATGGAGCAGATGAAGGTGGACGGGGCCGTCAAGGATTACGTGAAAATTGCCTATCAGGGGACGGACGTGCTCTATGTGCCCGCCACCCAGATGGATTTGATCTATAAGTACATCGGCGCCGCCCAGGACAGTCCCGTCAAGCTGAACAAGCTGGGAGGCGACGCCTGGGAAAAGACCAAAAAACGGGCCAAGGCTGCCGTCAAGGACCTGGCGGAGGGCCTCATCAAGCTCTACGCGGAGCGGAAGCGGCTCATGGGCTTTGCTTTTGCCGCCGATACCCCCTGGCAGCGGGAATTCGAGGACAATTTCCCCTTTGCGGAGACGGACGACCAGCTCCGCTGCATCGCGGAAATCAAGGGGGACATGGAGGCGCCCGCCCCCATGGACCGGCTCCTCTGCGGAGACGTGGGCTTCGGCAAGACCGAGGTGGCCCTCCGGGCCGCCATGAAGGCCATGCTGGACTCCAAGCAGGTGGCGATCTTGGTGCCCACCACCGTCCTGGCCCAACAGCACTTCGTCACGGCTTCCCGCCGCTTTGAGGGTTTCCCCATAAACATCGAGGTTCTTTCCCGGTTCCGGACCCCGGCCCAGCAGAAGCGGGCCTTGGCGGGAGTCCGGGCTGGAACGGTGGATTTGATCGTAGGCACCCACAAGCTGCTGCAAAAGGACGTGGTCTTCAAGGACCTGGGACTGCTGATTGTAGACGAGGAGCAGCGCTTCGGTGTGACCCATAAGGAAAGATTGAAGGAACTTTCCCGGGGCGTTGACGTCTTAACACTGTCGGCGACCCCGATTCCCCGGACCCTGAACATGGCCCTCTCCGGTCTGCGGGATATGTCTACCATCGAGGAGCCGCCCATGGACCGGTATCCGGTCCAGACCTTTGTGCTGGAACACAACGAGCCGGTGCTGGACGACGCCATCCGCCGGGAGTTGGCCCGGGGCGGCCAGGTCTACTACCTCCACAACCGGGTGGAGTCCATCGCCCAGTGCGCCGCCCGGCTCTCCGCCCGGCACCCCGGCGCGGAAGTGGCGGTGGCCCACGGCAAGATGAACGAGGACCAGCTGGGAGATGTGATGCAGCGCATGGCGGATGGGGAGGTTCAGATTTTAGTCTGCACCACCATCATCGAAACCGGCATCGACATCCCCAACGTCAACACCCTGATTATCGAGGACGCTGACCGGCTGGGCCTGGCCCAGCTCCATCAGCTTCGGGGCCGGGTGGGCCGTTCCAGCCGCCACGCCTTTGCCTATCTCACCTTCCGGCGGGGCAAGGTTCTCTCCGAGGTGGCGGAAAAGCGGCTGGAGGCCATCCGGGAGTACGCGGAGTTCGGCTCCGGCTTCAAAATCGCCATGCGGGATCTGGAGATTCGTGGCGCGGGCAATCTGCTGGGGGCGGAGCAGTCGGGGCACATCGTCTCGGTGGGCTACGATATGTATCTCAAGCTGTTGGAGGAGGCAGTGATCGAGGAGCAGTGCGGGCCGGAGGCCAAGCCGGTAGACTGCACCGCGGATTTTGACATCACCGCCAACATTGACCGGGACTACGTGGAGAACGGCGAGCAGCGCATGGACCTCTATCGGCGCATGGCTGCCATCCGCACCCAGACCGACGCCGACGACCTGCTGGACGAGATCGTGGACCGCTACGGCGACCCGCCCAAGGGGGTGATGAACCTGATCGACGTGGCCCTGCTCCGGGCCCGGGCTGCCCAGTTGGCCATTGTGGATATCACCCAGAAGGGCCAGGAGCTCTGGTTTACCCTGCTGGTGCTGGATTTTGAGACGGTTTCCGCCCTCTGTGCCGCCCCGGGCCTGGCGGGAAGGCTCTTTGTCCAGCCAAAATCCAGCCAGCCCGTCCTTCGGCTGCGGCTGAATCGGGGGGAAAACAGTCTGAAGGCCGCCGTCAACCTGGTGGAGGCTTTCGAAAAGCTGGCCCAGCCGGAGAAAATGTAAATTTTCGAATCGTAACGAATTGTCATTGCATTTTTCCCGCGAGGTGGGTATAATATCACTTCAAGAAGAAAAAGAAAGAAATAGATCGGTTTAAACCGAAAAGGGAGGGATCTCCTTGGAAAAGGGAAAATTTCAAGCGGAAAAAGGAAAAGCAAAGATCTCGAATCGAGAGGCTTCAAATAAGAAATCCGCAAAGCAGAAGAGCGCCTCGCTGAGCAGACTGTGGCCTGTGTTCGCCGCGGTGGCCGGCGTGCTGGTGCTGGTGGTGGGAATCCTGCTCCTCACCAAGAACGGCCGGAACAAGCCTGACGCCACAAACAACACACTCTCCACCGTGGAGCTGGAGGGAATGCCCAGGGCCGACGTGGAAAAGCGTTTTACCGAGCTGGATATGCTGATCCGGCAGAATGACCTGGTTCTGACGCTGAATCCTGAGTTGAAGCAGGGCGCGGGCACGGAAGACCCCCTGGTGCTGACGATTCCCAAAGAGATCAGCGATGTCCACCTGGATCAGGTTCAACTGACGGCCGATCTGAATGAGGGCGTCGGCAGAGAGGGAGAAGGTGTGGACAGCTTCCTGATCGATCCTCGGGAATATCTGCGGATCGACGAAGATGCGCTGCGGGCCAGGATCGACGAATTTGTGGAGGAATACGGCACGGAATATGCCGACTCCTCCGTGAAGCTGGAGGATGCCCCCGCAGAGGACAAGCCCTCCGAGGACGACCCTGCCGACAGTGATGCGCCGCCCAGGAAAACAATGACCATCCAGGTTGGCACGGTTGGCCGGGAGCTGGACGCCGGCGAAATCTACAAGGCCGTAACGGAAGCCTACGCGGTGGCCCTGGTGGCCGAGGAGCCGGAAGCGGCGATGCAGCCCAGCATGACCTATGCGCTCTCGCTCCCTGAGCCGGTAGACGTGGAAACTCTGTGGAAGCGCTTCTGCAAGGACCCTGTGGAGCCGGAGCTTGACACCGCCACCGGCGAGGTGACAGACGGCAAAGACGGCTACGGCTTTGACCGGGAGGAGCTGGAGGCTGCCCTGGAGGCTGCCGAGCCCGGCCAGGAGATTCAGGTAACGCTGGGCGTACTGAAGCCGGAGCTGGACGCCGACGAGCTGCGGGAAAGCCTGTTCAAGGACATCCTGGGCGAGGCCCACACCACCCACACCAACATCTACAACCGTACCGTCAACTTGAAGCTGGCCTGCGCCGCCATTGACGGCACCATCATCCTGCCCGGAGAAGTGTTCTCCTTCAACAAGGTGGTGGGCCAGCGCACCGAGGAGAAGGGCTATAAGGAGGCTATTGCCTATGTGGGCGGCGGCGAGTCCAAGCCCGAAATCGGCGGCGGCGTCTGCCAGGTGGCGTCCAGCATCTACTATTCCGTCCTTCAGGCGGATCTGAAGACGGTGGAGCGGGAGCCCCATATGTTCCTGGTGGATTACGTCCCCTACGGCATGGACGCCACCATCTACTGGGGCTATCTGGACTTCAAGTTCGAGAACTCCAGCCCCTATCCCATCAAGATCGAGGCTTCTGTCCATGACGGCAAGGTTCACATCATCCTCTACGGCACTGAGTGGAAGGACTACACATTGGAGCTTTCCTACGAGGTTTTGAGCAAGGAGGACTGGCAGACCGTCGAAAAAGAAGTTCCTAACGACGGCACCTATCGCAACGGCGAGGTGCTTGTTACCCCGTACACGGGCTATAAGGTTGCCACCTTCAAGACCGTCAAGGACAAGACGACGGGCAAGGAGGAGAAGATCCAAATCACTACCAGCCGCTATAAGAAGCGGGACAAGGTGGTGGCAAAGGTGGTTGACGATAACCCCACGGAGCCGCCTACGGAGCCGACCCAGCCCACCCAGCCGCCCACAGAGCCCACGCAGCCGCCCACAGAACCGCCTACGGAGCCCACGCAGCCGCCCACGGAACCGCCTACGGAGCCCACGGAACCGCCCACGGAACCGCCTACGGAGCCCCCCCCACAGCCCACGGACCCGGAACCCACGGAGGAAGAGGGCGGTTAAGCCCCCGGCACTTGCGGCAGGCATGAAATGCGAAACAAATGAAACCCGGTCCCCGGAGCAGCAGCTCCGGGGACCGTTTTCATGTTTTGGGGGATAGACTTTTGGGAAAAATGTGCTATAATAATCCCGTTATTAAGCGATAAACAGATACTTCTGATACGGAGGTTTTCCGATATGTTTACAGACCGTGAGCGCTGGCTTTACAGCAAGCCCCAGCTGGTAGAGGTCATCTGCCAGCTCCGCTTCCCCGCCATTCTTTCCATCTCCGCCCGGGAGCCTGCGGATTTCCAGGAGGCCATCCGCCGGGAGTTCCCTCAGTACAAGCGCTTGCAGGAGCAGTCCCAGCCCAAGGTGTCCGGCGCTCCCGGCAGCTTGCGGGTGGAGGAGGGCGAGCGGGTGACCAACTACCAGTTCCTGTCCGCCGACGGAAAGTGGAAGGTCAATCTGACCAATACCTTCATCGCCCTGGCCACCCCGGCCTATACCAAGTGGGAGGACTTTGCCGCCAAGCTGGACCTGATTCTGGCCCAGTTCATTCCCATCTATCAGCCCGCCTATTTTGAGCGGGTGGGGCTGCGGTTCATCAACGTCTTTTCCCGCAAGGCGCTGGACCTGGAGGGCGTGCCCTTCCGGGACCTCTTCCAGCCCGGCTACCTGGGCCTGCTGGCCGATGAGGACGTTCGGGAGGAGAGCTTCGCCCGTTCCGGCCAGGATATCGAAATGGCCATGTCCGGCGGCTGCCGGGTCAAGCTCCATGCCGGTCCCGGTATGCTCCAGCGGGGCAGCGTCAAGGACAATGAGGTGAAGTTTATCCTGGACAACGACGTGTTTATGAACGGCAATCTCCCTGTGGCCCAGTGCGCCCCGGCTCTGCAAACCGTTCATATCCAGGCCGACCGCATCTTTGCCGGCGCGATCACCAAGCAGCTCCATGAGGCCATGGAGCCCCTGGAGACGCTTTGACCTAAACCCATACAAAGGTCCCACGCAGCCAATGCGCCGCGTGGGACCTTTGCGTTTACGCGGATGGACCGCCGCAGGGACGCATTCGCGATATGCCCCTTACACGCACCCGCCCAGCCCAAGGAACGGACACGGGAAAAGAGAAAAATCAGAGGGAATTTTTCACAAATACAGCAAAACCGCTGCCGGAAATACAGCAGCGGTTTTGTGTAAAGTGGATTGTTCCGTGTTATTTTACGAATTTTCTCCAGAGCCAGACCACGATGCAGGAACCGACGATGCAAAGGATGATGCCGGTGATCCAGCCGCCGCCAACGCCGAGGAGGTTGCCAACCAGACCGCCAACCACGCCGCCGACCAGACCCAGGAGGATGTTCAGTACGATGTTGTCGGTTTTACCCTTCATGATTCGGTTGGCTGCGAAGCCGCACAGGCCACCGATTGCAAGCTCTACAAGAAGTTGGATTAACATAGATCAAGCCGCCTTTCATAAAGATTTCATGGCAGTATCATAGCATGTTTTGCCGGAAATATCAATCCTTTTCAGGGAACAACAGGCTCTTCGGGCTCAGTGGGCTCTTCGGGCTCAGTGGGCTCTTCGGGCTCAGTGGGCTCTTCGGGCTCAGTGGGCTCCTCGGGCTCGGTGGGCTCCTCGGGCTGCTCCGGGGTCTCCTCGGCAGTCAGGAGGGGGTAGGCGGCCTTGAGGAAGAGCATGACCTGGGCGCGGGTGCAGTTGACCGCAGGGCCGAAGTGAGTTTCGTCAATGCCGCCGGTGAGACCGTTTTCTACAGCCCAGAGGACGGCGGTGTGGAAGTAATGGTTGTCCGTCACGTCCTGGAAGCTGCATTCAGTATTTTCCGGCTCGGGACGGCCCGCGGCAGCCCAGAGGAACATGACGATTTCCGCCCGGGTGCAGGTTTTCTTGGGGGAGAAAGTGGTGCTGGATGTACCCGTGGTGACGCCGTTGGCCACAGCCCAGAGGACAGCGTTGTAATAGAAGTCCGTGGTCTTCACGTCCGTGAAGGGATTTTCTGCCTCCGCCTCGGGCCGGCCCTTGAGCGTATAGAGGAAGGTCACAACCTCGCATCGGGTAACGACCTTATTTGGGGAGAAGGTGGTGGGGGAGGTGCCGCCGGTGAGACCCTTGAAATAGGCCCAGTCAATGGCGTCATGGGCCCAATGGCTCTGATTGGGCATATCGGTGAAGACTTCGGAGGCGCAAAGCTCCGCTTTCTTGGTGTCTCCGCAGCGGGTGCAGATGAACCGGGCCGTCCTTTCGTGAGGCACGTCCTCGTCGGACAGGGTTTCGTCCAGCGTCCAGGTGTGGCCCAGGGCGGGAATCGGTCTGCTTTCGATCATCGTTCCGCAGACGGTGCAGTAGAAATACATATACCCTTCGTCGGTACAGGTGGGCGAGAAGGCGACGGTACCTTGGTCCGGCTTGTGCTTGCCGGTGGCTGGAATGGATTCGGTGTCGGTGGTGCCGCAGACGACACAGGTGTAGGTCATGACGCCGGAATCGACACAGGTGGGCTGCTTGGTGATCTTGCCGTTATCGAATGCGTGGGCAACTGTGCACTGCTTGTAGGCGGTGAGGCCAAGATCTGCCAGTTTGTAGCCTCCTTCGTTGATAAATGCCCGGGTCAACTCTACCACGCCGGGCAAAAAATAGTTCAGCGTATTTAACATGCTGGATTTTAAGTTGTAATCTCCGGAGAAAGATTTGAAACTGGTAAAGTCCGCGCCGTTGTAGTTGGCGGCGAGGCTGACTGTTCCGGTGGAATTCTCGTCATAAAAACGGACAAAGGCATTATAGGCCGGGGAGGGATTGCTGGAGATTCGCCAGGTGATTTCGCCGGTGCTGTCGTAAATGCGGGCCTCCACATACTTATCGCGCTCCAGATAGAAAATTCCGAAACGAATGCCGCTGTTGGTCAGAGGGAAGGAGACAGACCATTCTTTGTCGGCGGAGTCGTACTCGCCGTGGGTGGCGAGGTCTTTCAGGTAGTTGTAAACGTCCTTTGCGCTTGCCGCGCTGACAGGAACGGTCAGGGTGCCGATTATCAGCAGCACGGCGAGAATCAGGGAAATTGCACGTTTCTTCATTTTTTCGTCCTTTCACTTAATACGGTCATTTCTTAATTGTACGAGGGGTCGTCTTGCTTTTTCCACACGGACCCAATCATATCACATTTTTTGCAGCATGTACACTCCTTTCTAAAGTTTTTTTCATTATAGCCGGGGGGGCCGAATTTGTACATGACAAAAACTGCAAAAAATCAGGGCAAAAAATGACAATAACTGCGGAAAAGTGTGCAAAAGGCGGTTCCGCGCCGCGGCGCAGGACCGCCTTACGGTAAATCCGTCAGGGCTTTCGGATGAGAAGGCTCAGTACCAAGGATACCGCCGCGAGCCCGGCCAGCAGGGCCAGCGGGGCCGTGAAGCCGCCGGAGGATTCCAGCAGACTCCCGGCGGCGGTGGCGGTCAGGGCGGCGGGGATCAGGTTGAAATTCATCACGGAGAAGTTTAGGGGAAAGTGCTTGGCGCCGTAAAAGGAGGCCGTAAAGGCCGAAGAGATGGTGGGGGAGGAGCCGTAGGAGAAGCCGGTCAGGCAGAGCCCCGCCACGCACAGGGGCAGGGAGTGCAAAACAGCGGCCAGGAGGGTGGTCCCGGCGGCCAGGATGGTCAGGAAGTTGGCGGTCAGCATGGTCCGTTTCCGGCCCAGCCGGTCAAAGAGAGAGCCGATGAGGATACGGCCCAGGCCGTTGCAGATGGACAGGATCCCCACCAGGGTGGTGGCAAAGCCCGCCTCCGCCCCAACGGACATGGACAGATCCTTGGCAAAGGAGAAGACCGTGCTGCCCACGGCGGAGAGGCAGACGATGCAGAAAAAGGCCAGCCAGAAGGAGGGACGGCGGAGCATTTGCCCCGTGGTGCATTCCAGAGTCTCCACCTCGTCGCTCCGGCCCTGCCGGGCAGCGGGCGCGGGGAGAACCGTGTCCGGGCCGGGGGCCCGGAGGAACAGAGCGGTCAGGCCCAGGACGACCCCCAAAGCGATGCCCACCCAGAGATAGGCGGTCCGCCAGCCGGGCCCCTCTATCAGGGCGGCAGCCAGCTTGCCCACCACCAGGGCCGAGGCCCCGAAGCCCATCATCAATGCCCCGGAGCAGAGGCCCTTCTTGTCCGGGAACCAGCGGTTGACGGTGGAGATAATGACGTTGTAGGCCAGGCCGATGCCCAGGCCGCCCATACCGCCGTAGCAGAGGTAGAGGGGAAGCACGGAGCCGCCGGAGAGCCGGGAGGCCAAAACAAAGCCGCCCCCGGCCAGCAGGGCTGCCAGCAGCAGGCAGGTTCGGCTGCCCAGCCGCTTGCCCAGCAGCCCGCCGCCGAAGCCGCCCAGGCAGAAGCACCACATGGTCAGAGTGTAGTTCAGGGCCAGCTCTTTCCCGGTCCAGCCAAAGGCCTCGCCCAGGGGCGTTTTCAAAATCGACCAGGCGTAAATTACGCCCGCAAACAGCAGGGCAGCGATGCCCAGGGCCAAATAAGCCCAGCGGTGTGGTAGAGTGTTGTTTTTCATACGTCAAGGCACCAAAGAAAGGAATGCGATGATCAGACAAAGCAAGATAACCACGCCAATAAAAGTTACCCAGCCACGAATGGTTTTGATGTCGTACGTCTGCAAGGCCAGCATCAGATTGCGCTCTTCCTCGGGCGTCGGCATACCGCCCACGATACGCAGAAACTCATATGGGGATTCGTTTGTCCGAAAGATGCCATCCGGCAGAGCGTCGCCCGTTTCCAGCATAGCCTGATAGCGTTCGTTTTCCTGGGGCGTGCAGGCCTCCGCCTCCAGCAGTCCTTCACGGATCAGACGATCCCGCAGGGTTTGGTTGTTCAAAATACTGTTCATTGAAAATGTCCTTTTTTGTAATGAATCATCCATTATTTATCATGGCAGAGGAGAAGGATTGCTCCTTCTCCTCTCAGAAACGCTTTGATTATGCAAGGATCATAGCGGACGAGCGATACCCATGAAGGGCACAGGAACTCGCCCCCGCGAGCCGGTGCTTTCTTGAAATACCGATTCAGCAGGCCTTCCGGGACTCTGCCGCGGTGGGTTATCGATTGCTACTTGTCGTATTCGTGCTGAAAACCACAATTTCCACAGGCAAAATCAACTTTTTCCTTGCCAAGTGCACCACCAATCAAACCCACAGGACCCAGTAAAATGCCACCGATAGCGGCTTTCCCTACACTAAATCCCCTTTTTGCTTGGTCAACTTTAATCCATCTTTTTTCCTCGCCACACATAGGGCATTTTTGAGGGGCTTTCATGGCTTTGCTCCTTACTTGAAGTACCGATTCAGCAGGCCTTCCAGGGCCTTGCCGTGACGAGCCTCGTCCCGGGCCATCTCATGGACGGTGTCGTGGATGGCGTCCAGGCCGTTCTTCTTGGCGCAGGCGGCCAGGTCAAACTTGCCCTTGGTGGCGCCGTATTCGCAGTCCACCCGCCACTTCAGGTTTTCCTTGGTGGAGGCGGTCATCTTGGGCTCCAGCTCGGAGCCCAGCAGCTCCGCGAACTTGGCGGCGTGCTCGGCTTCCTCAAAGGCGGCCTTTTCCCAGTACAGGCCGATTTCGGGGTAGCCCTCCCGGTGGGCAATCCGGGCCATGCAGAGATACATGCCCACCTCGGAGCACTCGCCGGTGAAGTTGGCCTTCAGCTGCTCCATGATGTACTTCTTGTCCTCCTCGGGGACGTTGTCCAGCTTGGTGCCGATGCCGAACACGTGCTCAGCGGCCAGCTTGATCTCGCCTTCGACCTTGGTGAACCGGGAGCCGGGGACCTTGCAAACGGGGCAGAACTCGGGAGGGGTATCGCCTTCGTGGACGTACCCGCAGACGGGACATACATACTTCATAACTGTTACCTCCTGTATATTTTTGGGGTGTTTGCTTACGGTTATAGAATACAGCAAAAGGGCGGAAAAGTAAAGCATAAACAGATATAAATACGCGAATTGTTTGGCAGAAAGCAGTAAAACGCGGTTTGAGATTTGCAAAATGCACATCACTTATTTTTTCTTATTGACGGCGGCAAAAAAATGTGGTAAAATACCATAGCTAAGCAGATATGCTACTGTGGCTCAGTCGGTAGAGCAGCTGATTCGTAATCAGCAGGTCGCCGGTTCAAGTCCGGCCAGTAGCTCCACTGACACCCGGTTTTCTTGCGAAAACCGGGTGTTTTCTTTTCAAAACCGTCTCAAAAATGGTATTTTCCCTCCACGTTGGCCTCAAAGCGGTCAGGGTCAGCGTTTGGGTCAAGCGCCTGCCCCAGATTAGACCCAAACGTGGAAAGAAACGGAACGCACCGGAGACCGTCAAAGACGATTTCCGATGCGTTCCCCGTGCTGACCAGGCTTCCCAGGATCGCCGCTGCCTGGTGCTGGGCAGCCGTGGTGGTGTGGGTATAGGTCGCCAAGGTGAAGCCGGCGGTACATGACCGATGGTTGTTTTGCAGTTTTTGCGGAAATGATGCCTCGTTTTTTTCACTTTTTGTCATAGCCATCTCTCTGTTTCACGTGTATAATAGTGCCAGAAGCAGGGGTGCAGCGAGTTGAAATTCCCTGCACCGAAACACTTTCACATGAAACAGGAGGGTCAATCTAATGGGAATGATCAGTCTTTCAAGCGTTGTTACTAGTGTAAATCACTCGATGAGTACGCTCCCTGTTCACAAGGGGCTCACAAGAGTCATCGACCAAAACGGCTCCGACGTCGGGGGAAAGCGGCCGACCAAAATAAGCATGTTTTTGGCGGCCGGAACGGTTGTGGCGATTCTGCTCGGCTGGATCCTGTTGTTGTCCAACGCCGCGTGAGTCGGTACAATAGTAGAGACCTTGCGCTGAAAGCGTCGCTGAAAAAACAGCGGCGCTTTTTCGAATACGCTTCGCAGTTCCTCCGCTTCCCCACGCGGCTCGCTGCGCTGGGCTCGCGGGGCCCCGTTTGCCTGAATTTCATCCGAAATCCAGGTGTTTTTCTGCCCAAACGCGGAAAGCAACGGAACGCGGTGGTTGTTTTGCAGTTCTTATGGGAATGCCACCGCTGTTTTTCACTTTTTGTTATGTCCAATGTTGTAGTCCACAGGGATAATTGCAATAGCATCATGCTATCGGATGAGAAACGATACAGTAGTATCAAGCCTCCAAAAGCAATCAGGATACGAGAAGGGCCTGGAGAAAGGTGAGGACGGTATGTTCAGCGCCGCAACTCCCTGCACCCGTGGCTATGTTATCACCTACCTCTACCGCTATATGACCGGGCGGGAATTGGCAAACTAAAACACGACGCGAGAGGCACTCAGATCATCTGAGTGCCTCTCATTTTGCCCTGCGGGAGCTTATACCAGACTGCAATAAAACGATTCCATCGTTTTATTGCAGTTCAGTATTATTATGCCCAGGCGGACCAATCAGGAAAGCAGGCGATACATTCCGCTTGCCGGAGTTAAAGACTTGTTAAGGATTTCTGTGATATACTCGGCTTACAAAAACCGGACACAAGGCTTGGAGGTGTGTTTCATGTTTTGGAGGATATTAAAAAAGGACCTGAGACGGAAGAAAACCATGAACGTCATTCTTCTGCTGTTTGCGATTCTGTGTTCCATGCTGGCGGCGGCAAGCCTGAACAATATCGTTGCCGTGACCGGCGGGATCGAACATTTTATGACCATATCCCAGGTTCCCGACGTAAAAATCAGTATGCCGACAGACCAGACGCTTGATGAAACGCTTCGCAAGCTGGATTCCGTGAGAGAGCTCAGAACAGAAGAACAGTTTTACATGACGCCGGATCATTTCAAGCTGAAGGGCGAAAAGATGAAAAACCTGATTAACGGGACAAGCTTTTCTTCTGACCGCGAATTTGGCATCAAGTATTTTGACAGCGACGACGCAGAGATCACGGCTGTTCCAAAGGGCAGCTTTTACTGCACGAAAAGTTTCCTGCAGGGTATTTCCTGTGAAAAAGGCGACATACTGGACGTGCGCTTCGGAGACGAAAGCTTTTCTTTCCGGTTTGCGGGTGTTTATAAGACAGCCGCGCATGACACCAACTACGCATCATCGCCCAATATCATGCTGAACAGCGCGGACTGGGATGAAATGAACGGGGCCATGGATGACGCCGCCTTTATGAAGGAAAAGACCTTATACGTCAAAACCGATGATATGGATTCCGTTCTGTCGATGGCGGGCGACACAGAGGGCATTTCCGTAAGCACCAGGGACACGATGAAGGGCTATTTCCTTTACGATATGCTGACAGCGTACATTTTGCTGGCGGTATGTGTATTGCTGGTGATTGCCGCATTTGTAACGCTGCGTTTCGCAATCGGGTTTACCATCTCGGAAGAATTTCGTGAGATTGGCGTGATGAAGGCGGTGGGCATCCAGAACCGGGGGATCCGCAGTCTCTATATCACCAAGTATTCCGCGATTGCGCTGGTCGGCGCTGTGATCGGATACGCAGGCTCGCTTCCCCTCAGCAATTATCTTCTGGAGTCAATTTCCAGGAATATCGTGTTCACCGGAAGTAATACCATGATCGGTCTTGTGGGTTCTGTGGCCGTGGTCGCGCTGATTCTGCTGTTCAGCTACGGCTGCACAAAAGGGATCAAAAAAATGTCGCCGATCGATGCGGTGCGAAACGGTCAGACGGGCGAACGCTTTGGAAAAAAAGGCGTCATGCGGCTCGGGCGATCCAGGCTCCCCGCAACCGGTTTTATGGCGTTGAACGACGTGCTGCGCGCCCCAAAGCAGTTTACAATCATTACCGTCGTTTTTACCTTGTGCGTGCTGATGATGACCATTATGTCCAACATGGCCTGTACGCTTTCCAGCGATAAACCGATCTCCCTGTTTGCGATACCTGTCAAAACAGACGCAAGCATTCTGGAATTTGGCGAAATCGCCGGCAGCGGGATCAATGAAGCCATGCAGGAAGCAATGACAGACAACGACGGATGGAAGGCGCTGGTGGAACAAGGGGAAATCATGCTCGCCGAAAACGGCATGCCCGGAAAATGCACGGTGACGATGGGCGACATTTATACCACCGTGCACAATGACAAAAGCGCCGGCATTTCCTACCTGGTCACAAGAAACGCGCCTGCAGAAGAGTTTGTTTATGATCAGGGCAGCGCTCCCATGAAGCAGGACGAGGTGGCTTTGACTGCCATGGCCCTGGAGGAGCTTGCCGCCGGGATCGGCGACAGAATTACGGTCAATCTGGGCGGGACGGAAAAAGAGTTCATCATTACAGGGACATTCTCGACATTTCTCAATAACGGCATGGCGGCCCGGCTTTGTGAGAACGCAGAGCTGAATCTGGCGAAAGTCCACACATTCATGGGATTGCAGATCGAGTTCGATGGCGACCTTAATCAAGAAGAAATCGAAGAGAACATCCGGAAGTTAAAAGAAGTGACCGGCTGCGATAAGATTTACACAAACGCGAAAATGGTGGAAACCTTTACCGAAATGTCAGGCACGCTGAACTTGATTAAAAAGATGATGATGCTGATGACCGTGATTGTAACGTCGCTGATCGTGATTCTGATGGAGCGCAGTTTCATTTCAAAGGAAAAGAGCGAGATTGCGCTGATGAAAGCCGTCGGCGTCCGAAACAGCGCTATCATCGGACAGCATACGCTGCGCTTTGCCTTTGTCGCTGTGATTGCTTCCATCATAGCTTCCGGGGCGGTTCTCCCGATCAGCAAGCTGCTTCTCACGTTCATCTTCTCCATGATCGGGAGCGTCGCGTCAACAGGAATCGCGTTTCATGCGTTTGAGATATTTGCGGTATGTCCCGCGATTCTGATCAGGGTTGCGGTCATCGGTACCTTCCTGACCGCACTTTACACGAAAACGATCCGGGCCAGCGACACGGCTTCAATTGAATAGGGGGTTTACCATGAATACAGTTTTACAGACAAAGGGCCTTTGCAAGACCTATATTGTGAATAAGCGTCAGAACAACGTGCTGAAAAACATCGACCTGACAATCTGCGAGGGGGAAATGGTGGCGATCATGGGTCCGTCGGGATCGGGAAAAAGCACCCTTCTCTACTGCGTTTCCGGCATGGACAGAGCTACGGCAGGCGAAGTCGTCTTTAACGGCAGGCAGACCGCAAAGCTCTCGGACAAGGCGCTGTCCCAGCTTCGCCTGGATGAAATGGGCTTTATCTTCCAGCAGATGTATATGATGAAAAACCTGTCGGTGCTGGATAATATCATTCTCCCGGCGGTAAAGTCAAAGAAGAACAGGGAAAGCCGAAAGCAGATTGAAGAACGCGGGCGGCAGCTCTGCCGAAAACTCGGCATCGAGGACGTTGGCAGCAATGACATCAACGAGGTGTCGGGCGGCCAGCTCCAGAGAGCCTGCATCTGCCGCAGCCTGATCAATTCCCCGAAAATGATCTTTGCCGATGAACCGACAGGCGCCCTGAACCGCGCCAGCTCCGACGAGGTTATGAACGAGCTTTTGTCCCTCAACCGTGACGGCACGACGATTCTGTGTGTCACCCACGATCCGAAGGTGGCCGCCAAGTGCAGCCGCGTCCTCTATCTGGTTGACGGCGGTATCGTGGGAGAAAAGAACATGGGGCATTTTGCGGGCGGCGACAAGGCGCTTCGCGACCGGGAAAGAGAACTGAACGGCTGGCTGATGGAACAGGGGTGGTAACGCTTGAATTACCGCCGCGTATATGGTACAATGACTGCGTGTGGTGATAGAAATGACTGATATTTTGATCGTGGAAGACGATAAAGAGCTTGCCAGGCTTCTGCGCGATTTTTTGCGGGCAGAGGGCTATACCGTGTCGGCAGTGGAAAGCGGAGAACTGGCCGTAGAGCTTTTCGAGCGGTACGGCGCAAGGCTTGTGGTGCTTGACATCAATCTTCCCGACGTAAACGGGTTTGCGGTATGCGCAAAGCTGCGTGAAAAAGCCGACACCCCCATTTTGATTGTCAGCGCAAGGACTGAGAAGGAGGACAAGCTGAACGGCTTGGTTCTGGGCGCCGACGACTACATGGAAAAGCCCTATGATATCGATATCCTGCTTGCCAAGATAAAGGGCATTTTCAAGCGCAGGTATCAGCGGAATATGCTGTCCGCCAACGGCGTCACACTCAACCTTGCGGCCAGATCGGCGGAAATAGACGGCAGGCCTGTGGAGCTTGCCGCAAAGGAATTTGATCTGCTGGCGCTGCTGATCGAGAATCAGGGCAAGGCGCTGAAAAAAGAGTATCTGTTTTCTACGGTGTGGGGCAGTGACAGCGATTCGGAATTGCAGACGCTTCACGTACATATCAACCGCCTGCGGCAGAAGCTGGGGGACGACCCGAAAAACGCCAGGCGGCTGCTGACTGTTTGGGGCGTGGGGTACAAGTTTGTATGAAAGCGTTTAAAAGGCTGTGTATCGCAGCGCTCACGATTTTCCTGCTGTTCTGGGCTATCCTGAATATCCTGATCATTCTGCAAAAGAAAAACGCGGACGGACAGTATCGTGTTGAAGCCAAACGCCTTGCTGACGAGCTCGCGGAGACCGGCAGCTTTGCTTCCGATCGCTATCCCCATATCACGGGACTGTACACAGGCAGTGATTTGTACAAAAGCGATGCGCCTTACGTGATCATAGAGGCAAACGGCACCCTGTACCGCGCCGAATATACGCTTGGAAATCAGAATGGCATGTTGATTGCCGTAAACTGCGTTCTGGCTGTGCTGTGCTTGCTGATGTGCGCCATATTCTCCTATGTATGGAAGAACATCATCAAACCCTTCGGCAGACTGACCGACGTGCCCCAGGAGCTCGCCAGAGGCAATCTGGCCGTACCCCTGGACGAGGAGAAAAGCCGCTTTTTCGGGAGATTCACCTGGGGCGTAAATCTTCTGCGTGAGAAGATCGAGGACGACAGGCAAAAGGAGCTTTCCCTGCAGCGAGATAAGAAGCTGCTTCTGCTGTCTCTTTCCCACGACATCAAAACGCCGCTTTCCGCAATCAAGCTGAACGCAAAGGCGCTGGCGAAGGGCATTTACAGCGACGAGGAAACGTGCCGCGGCGCCGCCGAAAGCATCAATGCCCGGGCCGATGAGATCGAGCGTTTCGTCAGCGAGATCACCAGAGCGGCAAGCGAGGATTTCATGCGCTTTGAGGTTGCGCGGGGCGAGGCGTTTTTGAGCCGGATCGTCGCGAAAATCAGCGCAAGGTATGCGCCGCAGCTCAGCCTTTCCGGAACGGAGTTTTGCATCCGGGAATTTGACGACTGCATTCTTTCCTGCGATGCCGACCGATTGGCGGAATGTCTGCAAAACCTGATGGAAAACGCGATCAAATACGGTGACGGCAAGCGAATCGAGATTGTTTTTGACAAAGTGGACGGCTGTGAACTGATCACCGTGGTAAATTCAGGCTGTACCTTGGACGAAAAGGAGCTGACGCAGATATTTGGGAGCTTTCATCGCGGCGGCAACGCTGACAAGGTACCGGGGAACGGTCTTGGGTTGTTTATCTGCAAGCGGTTGATGTCCCTCATGGGCGGCGAAGTCTATGCGGAAATTCAGGACGGATGCTTTTGCGTGACCTTGGTTGTGAAGCTTGCATAAATCAAACGGGCACGATTACGAAGGCCGGAGCCAGGCGATGCGCCTGGCTCC
>JAGABH010000171.1 GCA_017614755.1 Oscillospiraceae bacterium | reverse complement strand
GCCTCCCTCCGCGGTTTACCGAAGCGCTATCTTATGCTCCGCAAAGGCCGCCAGCTGCTTTTCCATGTCCGAAGGGACAGAGATGGGCTCGCCGCAGGCCTTGATGGCGTTGGCCACGTCCTTGAGGCCGTTGCCGGTGACTACGGAGACCACCGTGGCGTCGGGAGAGATTTTCCCCTGCTCGCAGAGCTTTTTCAGCCCCGCCGCGCCGGTGACGCCGGCGGGCTCGCCGAAGACGCCGCAGGTCGTGCCCAGCAGCTTCTGGGCGGCCATGATCTCCTCGTCGCTGACCTCCACCGTGAGGCCCTGGGACTCTCGGATGGCGTTGATGGCCTTGTCCGGGTTCCGGGGCACGCCCACGGCAATGGAGTCCGCCAGGGTGTTTTCCTCCATGGGCCGCCAGGGTGCGTTCTCCTCCACGGCCCGATTGATGGGACAGCAGCCCACCGCCTGGGCGGAAATCAGCCTGGGCAGCCGATCGATAAAGCCGATGGCGTAGAGGTCCTTCAGCCCCTTCCACAGGCCGGCGATGGTGCAGCCGTCGCCCACGGAAATGGCGATGTAGTCCGGCACCTGCCAGCCCAGCTGTTCCATGATCTCCAGGCCCACGGTCTTCTTGCCCTCGGAGAGGTAGGGGTTGATGGCCGCGTTCCGGTTGTACCAGCCCCAGCGGTCGATGGCCTGTCTGGACAGATCGAAGGTGTCCTCATAGCTGCCCTGGACAGAAATCACCGTAGCCCCGAAGGTCATCAGCTGGGCCACCTTGCCCTTGGGGGCCCGGGCGGGGACGAAGATGTAGGTCTTGAGGCCCGCCGCCGCGGCGTTGCCCGCCAGAGAGGAGGCGGCGTTGCCGGTGGAGGAACAGGCGATGACCTCCGCCCCGGCCTCCCGGGCCTTGGCCACCGCCATGGCGGAGGCCCGGTCCTTCAGGGAGGCGGTGGGGTTGATCCCGTCGTCCTTGATCCAGAGCTTTCGGATGCCCAGCGCCCCGGCCAGCCGAGGAGCCTCGTAGAGGGGAGACCAGCCCACCCGAAGTTCGGTATCCGGGGTGGTCTCCTCTACCGGAAGCAGCTCCCGATACCGCCACATGGTTGGGGTGGTCCGGGCCGCCAGGGTTTCCTTGGTGAGCTTTGTTTTGATGTATTCGTAGTCGTAGATAATATCGAGGATGCCGCCGCATTCGCAGTTGGTGAGATTGGGCACAGCCTCATATTCCCTGCCGCATTTCACGCAGCGGCCGCAGATGACGTTTCGCATATTTCTGCTCCTTCAACAAGGTATTGTAGCGGCGCACAGTGTGCGCCGCGGCACCGCGCTGCCTTATGCCGGTCTGCACGGCAAATACAGCAGGAAAAACCAAACCGACGCGGCAAACAGAATCACAGCAAGAGGAATAAACCACAGAGCCTTTCTCACGGCGGTTTCTCCGCGACGCAGGAAGATCACGTCCAGCATGACAGTACCGATCAGAAACGCAGCCCATGCGACCGTCAATCCCAAAGCCGGGATCGTCGTCAACGCTTTCCAGAGGTATTGGATCGCATTGATCTGACCGACTTTATATGCCTTCAACGCGGGCGTCATCTCTTCAGAAAACAACGTTTTCATCAGAAGCGGATCCAGAATGGAAAAGACCTGGAATAATACATTCCTTGCAATCAGCCTCTTGCTTTGATCGTTCTTCATAGAGATTCCTTTCATCGGAGGTTTATGCGCATCGGGAGGCAACCCCTCCACCGGCCTTGAGGCCGGTCCCCCTCCCCTGCGAGCAGGGGAGGTCTTGCGGGCCGTCGAGGGCGCCGGCCCCTACGGGCTCTGAACGCTGAGCTCACCCTGATCCCTGCTATTATCCCTTCGGTCCGTACACCTTATACAGGAAGGTGATAATCTCCGCACGGGTGCAGGTTCTGTCGGGACTGAATTTGCCGTCGCCGGTGCCGCCGGTAACGGGGGGCTGATACTGAACTGCCCAGAGAACCGCCTTGTAATACCAGGCGTTGGGCTTCACGTCGGAGAAGGGGCTCTCCGACACGGGCTCGGGCTCCGGGGAACCCTTGGAGGCCCACAGGAAGGTCATGGCCTGGCCGCGGGTGCAGGTCTGGCCCACGCCGAACTTGCCGCCGCCCACACCGCCGGTGATGTGGTTTTCCACAGCCCAGAGGACCGCCTTATAGTAGTATTGGCCTTCCTTGACGTCGGAGAAGGGGTTTTCCGTGGTCTCAGGCTCCGGCGCACCGTTGGCCTTCCACAGGAAGGTCACGATCTGTTCCCGGGTGCAGTTCCGCTTGGGACCGAAATGGGTCGCGTCCACGCCGCCGGTGATCACCGGATCGTGATGGATGGCCCACTCCACGGGCTCATAGAAGTAATCCCAGGCGCCCACGTCCTCAAAAGGCAGCTTCTCCACAAAGGAGGCGCGGATGTGTCTGTCGCGGTCCAGGTTGAAGGTGATCACCGGCTCTTTGCTCAAAATTTCATAGGTGTCACAGTCCACCCAGCTCTTGAACATATAGCCGGGAGCCGCCTTGGCCTCCATGGTGATGGGGCCGGTCTCGCAGCCGGAGAAATCCATAATGGTGACCCACTTGTAAGGCTCCCGGTCAGAGCGAATCTTGCCGCCGCCGTAGTAGACGTCCGCAGTGAAGCTGTACGCGGTGGGGATGGTTACGGCCACCACCGCGCCCACATAGTTGGGCATGGTATCCGACAGGTCCACCTTCCGCACAAGCTGCGCGTTCTTTCCCTCTACGCTCAGCTGCAGCGTATCGGCGGAGACGACGTAGTTTCCGGCGTCGTCACCCACGTAGACCAGGGCGTAATAGGTCTTGCCGCCCTCCAGATTGCCGTCATAGATTTCCGTGCCCAGCTCCGGGGAATCGAACCAGCCCTGCACGCCGGCATGGACGCCGGGGGTCAGGCAGGTCACCTCCGGGTGGGCCACAATGGCATTCTGGCCGGCACGGGGGGTGTTGATGAAGAGGTCGGCTTTGGTAAGGGTATCTCCCGCCTGGGGGGTCACACTGAAAATGATCTCCAAGCCCCAGTCGAAGTAGGTCCGAACATTAACGACCTCCGCCCCATGGAGGATGACATCGGGCAACTGGCCGGCGGCGGGCGCCGATACGATGACCCGGCTGTAATAGGTCACGCCCTTTTGCAGGGGCATGGTATAAACCAGATCCGGATGCAGGTTGCCGTCCACCAGGCCAATGAAGAAGTTTTCGGTTTCATAAATCGAATAGCTGGCATTGGCCGGAACGGTAACGGTGGGCTTGTCCACATCGTTCACCAGGCAGTCTTCGGGCAACTCCACCCAAAGCTCCACCGTCCGCACGCAGGGAATCCACATGGCGTAGAGCGTCAAGTCCTGGGTAACCGGGTTACTGAAGGGATAGTAAGCGCCGAAGTCGGTGGCAAAGGGGTCCAGGCTCCAGTCATAGAACTGCTCCCAGAGCTTATCGGACATTCTGACGTCATTAAAGTTCCGGATCACGTCCCAAACCGTAGCGCCGATGGGTACCTGGACCGGCGCGGGAGGGGCGTCCTCGCTTCCGTTGGCGTCAAAGGTGACAGTGACCGTCCCGGGGGCGCAGGTGAAGTAGACCAGTACGGCAGCCTCTTTATCGGAAATAAGGCTCGCTTCTCCGTAATGGAAGTTGATCCAGCCCTCGATATTCTCGTCAAAATAATAGTATTCCTTGGCCTTCAGAATTGCCTGGCAGGCATAGGTTTGGTTCGCCACAAAGGTGTAGCTCTCATCCAGGAATTTTCCCACGGGGTTGCCGTCTCCGTCCACCTCGAAGAAATGGACCTCGTCCACCGTATAGGGATCTTCGTCATAATGGGCAAGGCCGGCAAGATTCGGATGGGCTCCAGCCAAAGGATAGCTTGCGGAAACATAGACCTCATAAATGGGCTCGTCGCTCGGTCCGGCCAGGGCCACCGTGGGCAGCAGGCCGACGGTCAGAATAACAGCCAGCAAAAGCGCGAGGCAGCGGGTAATTCTGATGTTTTTCATGGATTGTCCTCCTTTTTTCACCGAATGATTGTTTCTTAAACAGGCGGGGAGCAAGTTCTGTGGCGTACCGGCGTTCGCCGCTACGGAAGCTGATGTGGACGGGAGGCGGGCAGATTGCCCGCGCTGCTCCCCAATCCCTGATCCTTAATTACAGGAGCCCGACCTCTTCGTTGAAGGCCTGGGTGAGCTTGTCCAGCTCCGCCGCTTGGGCGTGAACCTCGTCCCAAACCTGGGGCTTGTACCACTGGTCGTTCAGGTCCTCCACCTTCATCTGCTGCTGCTCCACCCAGGTGTAGTACTTCAGGTTGTGAACCCGCTTCCGCTCGGGGTAGGTCAGCTCCAGCATGGAGTCGGTCTTCAGGCCCAGCATATGCAGGGCGTGGTCCTTGGCCGCCTCGGTAACAGAGTAGGCGCCGTACATCTCGTTCAGCTCCTCCACCCGGGACTTGTACATCACGGCGGAGTCGGTGAGAACGGTGACCAGCACGTCGTTCTCGGTGAACTCATACCACTTGGCCATCTTGATGCAGCAAAGCACGTTGGCAATGCCGGAGATGCCCATCCAGGTAAACTTCTCAATCTGCTCGTCGCTCATCTTCAGCTCTTCCTTCAGGTACTTCTGACCCTCGGGGGTGTTGAAGAGCCGCAGCAGGCGCTGGGAGTCCTCGTCGTCGATGGCAATGCCCATGTCGGTGTTGCGGACGTTGTGGACCCAGGGGATGTGCTTGTCGCCGATGCCCTCAATCCGGTGGCCGCCGAAGCCGTTGTTCACGATGGTGGGGCACTGGAGGGCCTCGCCCACCGCCAGCTTCATCTGGGGATAGCGCTCCTTCAGCAGGTCGCCGGCGGACATGGTGCCCGCGGAGCCGGAGGTGAAGGCCGCGCCCGCCAGCCGCTGACCGGGCTTCTTGGCCGCCTCAAAGACCTCCGCCAGGGCGGTGCCGGTGACGTTGTAGTGCCACAGGGGGTTGCCCATCTCGGCAAACTGGTTGAAGATCATCATGGTGGGGTCCTGCTTCAGCTCCCAGGTCTTGTCAAAGATTTCCTTGACGTTGGACTCGCAGCCCGGCGTGGCGATGACCTGGCCGGCGATCTTGCTGAGCCAGTCGAACCGCTCCTTACTCATCTCGGCGGGCAGGATGGCCACGCTGTCCACCGCCAGCAGCTTGGAGTTGAAGGCGCCGCCGCGGCAGTAGTTGCCGGTGGAGGGCCACACGGCGTGGTGATAGGTG
>JAGABH010000170.1 GCA_017614755.1 Oscillospiraceae bacterium | reverse complement strand
TTCAGGTCAGCGGGACCGGTGTAAAGGTAATCGGTGCCGTTGTAGTTGACGGTCTCGCCCTCAATGGCGTTGTAGATGATGCCGCCCATACGGTCGGTAGTCATCAGGCCCAGGCCAACGAAGCCAGCGACGTCCTGGTCACACGCGGTGTCCGCGTAGAAGGGGCTGAACTTCTGGGAGAAGGCGCTGTAAGCGACAACCAGGGGGGTATCGTTCACGGGGTCGGGGTTCGGATCTGGATCGATGACGCTGTACTTTTCAATCAGTTTGTTGCAGGCATAGTCAACGATAGAGACGCCCTCATTTCCAGTGGCCTCAACTGAGTAGAATTCTTCGGGATCATTTTCGTAGGCAATCTTGGTTACGTTAATATAGTCTTCCTTGGTGGGGAAGGTGTTGACCAGGTCCCACTTCCCGCCGCCGGCAGCAGCAACGAAGTTTCCCTCCTCGTTCAGCCGGCCGAAGCCCCACATGCGCATGGCGTAAGCCCACTTCAGGCCTTCGTTGGCGGAAATCTCTTCGTAGGTTTCCTTGCCGATCATGGGAGCGTAGTCGTCCGTAGCGTAGTTGTTGTGGACATAGTCGTAGATGCACTGGACGGTAAAAGCCCATTGCTCGTCAATCCAGCCCCAATAGTCGTGGTACATTCTTTCGGTGTACACGTCGTTGGGAATGTATCCGTTTCCACGGCCGTCTTCCAGAATGCGCTCTGCGATGGCGCGGTACGCCGCGGCGTTTCCTTCGGCAGAAGCAGACTGGGGCAGCAGCGGAAGCAGCGCAGCCAGCATAACTGCGGCCAAAAGGAGAGAGATAATTCGTTTTTTCATTTTTTGTGTTATCCTTTCTTCCATTTGTTCTTGTCAATTTGATTCTTGGAAAAATATAAAATACATCGTTCACGGGTATGATTTACAGCTCAGCATACTTTTCGATAAACCTGTAGCTGGCATAATCCACAATAGAAAGGCCCTCATTTCCAGTGGCCTCTTTATTGTAGAATGATTTGGGATTATTGCCGTAGGCAGTTTTGGTAACTGAAATGAAATCCTCCAGGGTGGGAAAGCTGTTAACCAGGTTCCAGGAATTCCACCCGTAGGAGCCCACAAACAGGCCTTCGTCGTTCAGCTTGCCGAAGCCAGAGATATACATGGCGTAGGCAACCTTCAGCCCCTCGTTGGCAGTGACCTCAGCATAGGTCTCCTTGCCGACAAAGGGTGCATAGGCATCCGTAGCGTAGACAGCATGAACATAGTCGTAGATGCACTGCACTGTATAAGCCCAATGCTCATCCACCCATCCCCAGTAGTCGTCGTACATCTCCTTGGTGTACATATCATTGGGGATATATCCGGCTCCGCGGCCGTCTGAAAGAATGCGGTTCGAGATGGCCCGGTACAGCTCCACGTCCTCCTCATGGGGCGGCTCTGTAGCGTCCGGCTTCGTTGGTTCTGGCTCGGTGAGGACCGGCTCAGAGGGGCCCGGTTCTGTAACGTCCGGCTCGGCAGGACCCGGCTCTATGGGCTGAGAATTGTTCTCGTCGGGATTTGCGCCGGGTGCCTCGGGCTCCGGGGGCTGCGGCTCCTCGGATTCTTTTGGCTCGGTCTCCGTGGTGCTGGGTTCCGTGGTCTCCGTCGGTTCCGTAACGGGAGCTTCCGTGGGGACTTCCAGAACGATCGGAAGGGTCGGACCGGTGATTTTGATCTCCACCGGAACGGTAGGGGCGTTGGGGTCGTCCATCAGGCTGTCACTGGTCGTCACTTGAAGGACCGGGTTCGAATTCCGTTCATGCAGACCGTTCTTCACCCAGCGGTAGCCCGCCGCACTGCCGACAACAACACCCGCGGTAATCAAGCCCAGGACCAGCTTGCCCGCCACAGTTTCGAAGAAGGAGCGGCCAACATGGAGGGCCACCGCCTCTGTGGTTGTAACCGCCGCACTTGCGCCGCCGCTGACTGCGACAGCCTTTGCTCCGGCGGTGAGCCCTGCCTTTGTCAAGCGCTTGACCAGGACAGCCTCGCTCTCCTGCACCGGAATCGACTGCCGCTTCAGCAAGGCCAGGAGGAATGGCATAGGCGAGAGACCGTAGAGCTTAATTCCTTTCCTTTCCAAAGTATACACCGCGTCTTCGATTTTCTTTCTGCCTCGGGCCAGCTGATTTTTCACCGTGCTTTGGCTCACGCCCAGTGCGTCGGCGATTTCCCCCACGGTCATTTGCTCGTAATAGTACATACCAACGGCAGCCCGCTGGCCGTCAGAGAGGCCCTCCAGAATCTCATTCACCAGAGACGCGGTCTCTTTCCGCTCCAGACTCAGCTCGGGAGACACTGCCGGGGAAAGGTCCGCCTGCTCGGGCAAGCTCTCCCCTTCCTCCGTCTCCAGCTCCGTAAAAAGCACGGGGTTCTGCTTCCGCAGCACGGACTTGGCCCGGTTCACCGCAATGGAGCGCAGCCAGGGCCGAAGCTTTTCCGGATCACTGAGCTGCGCCAAATGGTCATAGGCGAACACATAGGTGTCCTGCTGGACGTCCAGCGCAAGATCCTCGCTGCGAAGAATGGCCCGGGCCGTACGATAGACCTCCTGGCTTGTCGCCTCATAGAGCTTTGAAAAAGCCTGCTGGTCCCCGTTCCGGACAGCGTTAACCAGGTCGGTCATATTCGCCTCATTCTTCGGGTTCGGCTGTCTGGTTTTCACAGATGTTTCCTCCTGTGGGTTGATATCTCTTTCTTCCCGCCGAGCCGGGAATTTCACAACTCGGGGCGCGGATGCGCCGCAGGATTCGGATATACTGCCTGTTGGCTTTCTCCGGCGAAAGGCCGTAATAGGCAATCAGTCGCCGATAGCAGGCGGCAAATTCCGTATCCTCCACGGTGCTCACCTCCGTTTCGTGCTTTCTATCTATAAGACGCTTTGAAACGCGAAACGGTCTACACTTTTTGAAAAAAATTTTTGCGTAAGCCGCAGAATCAGGTTTTCATGCTGGGACTGACTCAAATTTTTTGTTTTACAAGCGACAAGAGGTTCCCTTTGGAACCTCTTGCTGTTGGGACTGCGCCGCCGCCCTCTGGCCGGATCGCAGCGGGTACAGGGAATTCAGACGGCGTTCCCGCAGGTTGCAGGGGGGATTCGCAGATTGATTTCGGTTACTGGGGGCAAATTCCTTTGGCCCGGACGCAGACAGGCGAAGAGCTCACTGGCCCTGGCCGCCCAGCGGCAGGAAGATAAAACCGTATTCCTCCGCATAGGCCTGGGCCCGACTGCCCGGAACACCGTAGATTGTAAAGCCGTCAACCTTTCCGTCTTCAACATCCATATTATCACCTCCAAACGCCCCTGACCCAATGAATGTCACCTGAATCGGAATCGTGACGCTCTTCAGGGCAGGGCAGTTCTCGAACGCAGAGGCATCTATTGTCGCGACACTTTCCGGGATGTTGACATACGCCAGGCTATCGCATCCACAGAATGCAGCCAAACCGATATAACCCAGACTCTCCGGGAGGGTGACGCTTTCCAAGCCTTCACAACCGTAAAATGCCTCCCTTTCAATGCTCGTAATGCCCTCCGGAACCGCGTAAGAAGAGCTCCCTCTCCCGATGGGGTATTGAACCAGTTGTTTTTTCTCTTTTTTAATCAAAACACCTTCGAGGCTGCAGTAGGTCAGATTTCCGGGATCTACGTTGATCTCCACCAGGGAATTGCAATTAGCGAAGGCAATAGTTCCAATGTCTGTCACGCTCGCGGGGATTGATACTCTCCTCAGGGCGTCGCATTCGTAAAACGCATTATTCCCAATACTTGTCAGCCCCTCCGGAAGCGTGACCGCGGTAATGCTTTCACCGTAATCTATCCACGGAGGTATCCCCAATGAGTACTCCATTGCCCCGCTGCCGGAGAGGGTCAGAACGCCTGTATTCAGATCCAGCGTCCAGGTCAGATTGTCTCCACAGCTTCCCGAGACCAGCTCATGGGGTTCTTCGGTGGGCTCCGTTGATTCTGTGGGCTCCGTTGATTCCGTGGGAGCGGGTTCGGTGGGCTGAGGCTCCGATGGCCGCACGGTGCCGCCGGGGGGTGAGTCGGGCGCGGCAGGCTGGGACTCTGTTGGCCGAGGCTCCGTTTCCTCCGGCGCGGTTTCCTCCGACTCCAAGGACACATAAAGCCGCTCCACAGTTTCCGACTCGGTATCTGAAATCTCCCAAGGCATCGTGGGGGTCGTGGGAGTATCCGGCAGTTTTACGTCTTCCCTGCGCACAATCGGCTCCGGCTTTTCAAACAGCTTCTCCTTTGCCCAGCGGTATCCCGCCGCGCCGCCCGCCACAACTCCTGCGGCAATCACGCCCAGAACCAGTTTGCCCGCCACAGTTTCAAAGAAGGAGCGGCCCACATGGAGGGCTACGGCCTCCGTGGCCGCGCCTGCACCGCCGACAACGGCAGCCTCCGCGCCGGAGCTGACGCCGGACTTTACCAGGACCTTCGCCACTTCCTTCTCGCCTTCCCGCACCGGAGGAGACTGCCTTTTCAACAGGGCCACCAGGAAAGACACCGGCGAGAGACCGTAGAGCTGGATGCCTCGCTTTTCCAGGGCATGAACGGCGTCTTCAATCTTTTTCCGGCCCCGGGACAGTTGGGCCTTCACCGTACCGGTACTGATTCCCAGGGAATCCGCAATCTCCGCCACGGTCATCTGCTCGTAGTAATACATTCCCACGGCGGCCCGCTGGCCGTCGGAAAGGTCATCCAAAATCTCGTTCACCAGCCGGGCGGTTTCCTTCCGCTCCAGGCTCAGCTCGGGGGAAGCCTCCGCAGAGAGATCCGCCCGCTCGGGCAGTCCCTCCCCTTCTTCGTTTTCCAGCTCCGTGAACAGAATTGGCGTCTGCTTCCGCAGGGCGGAGCGAGCCAAATTCACGGCGATTGCCCGCAGCCAGGGACGGAACTTTTCCGGGTTGTCCAGCCGTTCCAGGTGGGTAAAGGCAAAGACAAAGGCGTCCTGCTGGACATCCCGGGCCAGCTCCTCACTGCGCAAAATGGCCCGGGTCGTACGATAGACTTCCTGACTGGCGGTCTCATAGAGCTCCGTAAAAGCCTGCTGTTCTCCCGCTCTGGCGGCAGCAACCAACTCTGAAAGACGCGCCTCAGAATTCTGCTTTGGCTGTCTGGTCTTCATGGACAGCTCCTCCTATGGGATACATCTGCATGTCAATATCTTCAAACCGATCTTTTTCGGCGTCGGGCGTGCGCATACGCCGCAGAATTTCGGCAAGCTGCCCGTCAGATTCCTCAGGCGTGAGGCAAAAACAGGCAATCATGCGCCGATAACAGCCGACAAATTCCGCTTCCTCCATGGAGACCACCTCCTTTTCGCAGCTTCTGTTTATCAGTCGCCTTGAAGCGCGAAAAGGTTTACAAAAATCTCAATTCTTCACGCAAACTCCACGATCTATCTAAGAAGCGCCCGCCGTGAGGCGGGCGTTTCTCAATCAGAGCGTGGATGCTCCATGGATTCCGCTCTGGAAAGATTGCGTCGAAGTCATTGCACCGGGGTGCCGCACTCCAGACAGAATCGATAACCGGGCTCCAGCGGGGTACCGCAGTTGGCGCAGAAGCGCTTGGCTGCCTCCTCGGGCTGATCCTGGGCGGGTTCCTGCGCAGTCTCCGCCTCCGGAGCTGCTTCGGACTCCGAAACGGTCTCCGCTTCCGGTGCGGTCTCGGGGGCCGGGACCGCTGCAGGGG
>JAGABH010000015.1 GCA_017614755.1 Oscillospiraceae bacterium | reverse complement strand
GGCGTTTTCGTTTCTATTCTTAAGCTCACCGACGAAGCAGGGGGGATTCCGGGGCCTTTTTCCCGGATTTTTTCTGCTTTTCCCGGCGCTCTTTTTCCTTGCGGAGAAAGAGAAACAGATAGATGGCGTAGAAGGCGCCCACAGCTGCGGCAGTGCCAATCATATCCTCGCTGCCGGTGACTATGGCTGCCGCCACAGCCAAGAGCAGCACCGCCCCCACAAACACAGCGACAAAGCGCTGAAACCCGGGACTGTTCATGGGCTCAGGCGGGGAGGAAGCCGGACATGGCTTCCTTGAACCGGGCCATCAGGGCGTTGGCCTCATCCCAGGTCTGGCCCACAGCGGTGTAGTACAGCTTGATTTTTGGCTCCGTGCCAGAGGGGCGAAGGATGATTTTCCCCTTCTCTCCCAACTCCAGGGTGAAGACGTTGGAGGCAGGCAGACCGGTTTCCTCTTCCATGCCGCATTTCAGGCACTTGCGCAGACCCGTCAGGTAATCCACCGTGGCGGTTAGCTTACAGCCGGCCACCTCCGACGGAGTGTTCTCCCGGATGTTGGTCATAAAGGCTTTGGAGACCTCTCCGGCCGTAATGCCCTGGAGCTCCACGCTCTGAACATATGCGGCATAGCATCCGAACTGCTTGTAGAGCTCGTCCATATAGTCCGCCAGATTCATTCCGTTTTCCTTGGCCCAGGCCGCGGCCTCGCAGACCAGCATTGTGGCCACCACGGCGTCCTTATCCCGGGCGTAGCTGCCCTTAAGATAGCCGCAGCTCTCCTCAAAGCCGAAGACGAACCGGTCCTCCCGGCCCAACTCCTCCAGCCGGAGAATCTCTCCGCCGATATACTTGAAGCCTGTCAGGACGTTGAACATCTTTACATGGTAATGCTCCGCAATCCTGTCTGCCAGGGGGGTGGAGACAATGGACTTGACAGCCTCGGCCTCCGGGGGGAGATTTTCCAACCGGGTACGGGTGCGGAGAATATAGTCCAGCAGGACGCAGCCCAACTCATTGCCGCTGAGCTTTCGGAACTCTCCACCCACGGGCACAGCCACCGCCACCCGGTCAGCATCGGGGTCCGTGCCGATGATCAGGTCGGGGTGAACCGCCCGGGCCAGCTTGTAGCTCTCATTCAGGGCGGCGTCGGTCTCGGGGTTGGGATAGGTGCAGGTTTTGAAGTCGCCGTCGGGCTTTTCCTGCGCGGTGACAATGTCGGCCTTGACCCCGATCCGGCGGAAAAGCTCCCGGACCGGCTTGTTGCCGGTTCCGCAGAGAGGGGTGTAGAGGACGTGGAGGCCGGATCGTTTCACCCGCTCCAGGTCCAGCCCCTCCGCCATCACACGGTCATAGTAGGCAGCCCAGAGAGATTCGGGGATGTCCCGAATGTGGCCCTCGGTCTTGAGAGTATCAAAGCTCTTCTCGGGCAGGACAAAGTAGGGAATGTCCTGAATCTCCCGATAGACAATGGCGGCAGGCTCGTCGGTCATCTGGCAGCCGTCCGCGCCGTAGCACTTAATGCCATTGTAGATTCCGGCGTTGTGGGAAGCGGTGACCATGATGCCGCAGCCGCAACCCAGCTCACGCACCGCATAGGAAAGCATAGGCGTGGGGGCGGGTTCGTGGTAGATGTGAACCTGAATGCCCGTCTCCGCCAGTGCCGCGGCGCAGATTTCCGCATAGAGCCGGGAGTTGTGGCGGGTGTCGTAGCCGATGGCGCAGACCTTTGGCAGATCGGTGCCGTTCAGCCACCGGGCAACGCCCTGCGCGGTGCGGCGGACGGTAAACTCATTGAGCCGGTTGCAGCCGAGGCCCATAACGCCCCGAATGCCCGCGGTGCCGAAGGTCAACTCCGCGCCGAAACAGCCCTTCAGGGAAAGCTCATTTCCCTCCATGGCTTGAAGCATATCGCGATAGGAGACAGGGGCGTTCTCCAACCAGTATTTGTACTGAGCCTGATAGTCCATAGTGTCCTCCCATTTCGTTTATGATTCGATTGTCCTTCCCGGGGCACGGAGCGAAAGCTTATCTCCTCTCCGGAATTCCGGGCTTGTTGTTTTTCTGGGAACCAACCAAGGCATTGAACTTGGCCCGGGACTCTCTGACCTCGTTCAGAGCCTCGGAGATCGCCTGCTCTGTCTGTTTCAGGGCGTCGTCTACATACTTGTTGGTCACGCCCTTGAGCTCGCGAATCCGATCCTGAGCGGCCTGGACGGTAGCGTTGGCCTCGTCCTTGGCAGCCTTCACGGTGGCCTCCGCCTCTTCCTTGGCGGCCTTCATCATGGCGTTGGCCTCTTCCTGGGCCTGCTTGTAAATCTCGTTCTCAGTGACCATCTGCCGGGCCTGCGCCTGGGCCTGCTTGAGGATGTTTTCCGCCTCACGCTTGGCATTGTTGATCACTTCGCCGCGGGATTCCACGATGGTCTTGGCCTGTTTGAGTTCGCCGGGGAGCTGATTGCTGATTTCATCCAGCCGGTCGAGAACGCGGTCCCGCTCCACGATACACTTTTCAGAGCTCAGGGGCATACTCCGGGCGTCCTGTATCATCTCATACAGGGTGCTGATGATCTCTTCAATCCCGTGTTCATTCATGGTTGTTTCCTCCTGTTTCTGTTTCAGACAAGTCTTCTGCCCGAAATACGGTGATTCCCGTTCTGCCGTACCGATATTCCTTTCCCCGGGTGAACCCGGAAAAACCATCAGGCAGGGCCTTATCCGCAGGTCTTTCACATAATATTATACCACCGGATTTCAAGATGTCAATTTCCGAAATCCGTTTTAGGGCGTTTTCCAGGAATTTCTCCCGGTAGGGCGGGTCCAAAAATATAATGTCAAACTTCCCTTTTGCCCGGCCGAGATACTCCATATAATCCGCGCAGATCACCTCCGCCCGGTCAGCCAGCCTGGTCTTGGTCAGATTCTGCCGGATGATGGAGACGGAGTCCTTGCTCTGATCCACGATGACGGCCTCCGCCGCCCCCCGGCTCAGGGCCTCAATGGCCATTTGACCGCTGCCGCCGAAGAGGTCCAAAACCCGACGGCCTTCGATCTCAAACTGAATGATATTGAAAATCGCTTCCTTGACCCGGTCCGTGGTAGGACGGGTATCCAGCCCGTCCCGGCTCAAAAGCGGAACGGAACGGGCCGTACCGGCGATGACTCTCATGTGGATTCCTCCTCGTGGAAAAACTGATATACCGCCATAGCGGCGTCCCGGGGCAGGACAGTGCAAAGCTCGGCCACCGTGGCCGCCCGGATGGCGGAGAGGGTGTGAAAGCGTTTCAGCAGCTCCTCCCGCCGTTTGGCGCCGATGCCCGGTATCTTTTCCAGGGTGCTGCCCTTGACCCGCCTGCTCCGCAGCTTCCGGTGGTAGGTGATGGCAAAGCGGTGAGTCTCCTCCTGGATGACGCCAATCAGGGCGAACACGCTCTGCCGGGTGGAAATACCGATCTCCTCCCCCTCCGGGGTCACCAGGGCTCGGGTGCGGTGGCGGTCGTCCTTCACCATGCCGTAGATGGGAACGGAGATTCCCATGGGCATCAGCTCTTCCAGCACGGCCTTTGCGTGGTTCACGCCTCCGTCAATAAGCAGCAGGTCGGGAGCCGTCTCAAAGCCCTTGTCCCCTGCCAGATAATGGGTGAAGCGGCGACGCAGCACCTGGCGCATGGAGGCGTAGTCGTCCTGATCCTCCAGGCCCTCCAGCTTAAAGTGCCGGTAGCCGGAGCGGAAAGGCTTTCCGTCCTCAAAGACCACCATGGAGGCCACGATGTCTGTGCCGGAAATATTGGAAATGTCGTAGGATTCCATCCGCCGGGGCTGTGCCTCCAGGTTGAGCATCTGCCGCAGCAGCTCCAAGGTGCCCCGGAGCTTTTCTTCCCGGGTCGTAATCCGCTGGGCCTCCTCCAGGGCGTTCCGTTGGGCAGCCTCCACCAGGCGGCTGCCGTCCCCCCGCTGGGGAACTCGGATGCGGACCCGCTTGTTCAGCGTCTGACTCAGCAGCTCCCCGAACAGCTCCGCGTCCTCCATCTCCACAGGAAGCAGGATTTGCTTCGGTGCAGCCCCCCGACTGAGATAATACTGTTTGGTCAGGGCGGCTACCGCCTCCGCCGGGTCGTCGGCAAGGGGCTGAATCTCGTAATCCTTGTCCACCAGATTGCCGTCTACATAGTGGAGCACGGCGAAGCAGCCCTTGGCCTCGGTCTGGGCATAACCGATGGCGTCGGTGTCCGCCATGCGGCCCGCGGTGACCAGCTGCTTCTGGCCCAGAGCCTCAATGGCGTTCATCCGATCCCGGAGCTGAGCAGCCTTTTCAAATTCCAGGGCCTCCGAGGCCTCCAGCATTTTCTGCCGGAGCTGATTGGCCACCGGCTTGTAGCTGCCGGAGAGCAGGCTCTCCACCTGGGAAATCCGCTCCCGGTATTCCGCCCGGTCCGGAGTCCCCCGGCACCAGCCCTCGCAGTTGCCCATCTGATAATTCAGGCAGGGCCGCTCCTTGCCGATCTCCCGGGGAAACTGCTTGCCACAGCCGGGCAGCTTGAAGGTCAGCCGCAGGGTATCGATGACCTTCTGGGTCAGATAGCGGCCGCCGAAGGGGCCGAAGTACCGGGCCCCGTCCTCCTGGACTCTGGAGGCCAGGCTCATCACGGGATAGGGCTGATCCGTATCCAGCCGCAGCCAGGGGTAGCCCTTGTCGTCCTTCAGCAGGATGTTGAACTTGGGCATATACCGCTTGATGAGGCTGCATTCCAGCACCAGAGCTTCAAACTCCGAGGCGGCAATGATTACGTCGAAGTGATCCACCTTGGACACCATTAGCCGGGTTTTGGGCGTGTGGGCGGCGGAGTCGATGAAATACTGGCTCACCCGGTTTTTCAGCTTCTTGGCCTTGCCCACGTAGATGACCTCGTTCGCCTTGTTCTGCATCAGGTAGACCCCGGGCGAAAGGGGCAGCGACAGGGCTTTTTCCTTCAATTCGGCCTTCGTCATGGGTCTCACCTCCCGGATAGAGCTTGCCCCAAAGACCGGATCCGGCCTTTGGGGCATTTTGCTTCAGAACAGATCTTCGTCCAGCATTGCGGCAAGCGTATTGACGGCTTCCTCTTCGTCGGAACCCTCGGCAGAGATCGTCACTTCCGTGCCGGTCACAATGGCCATGGACAGGACGCCGAGAAGGCTCTTGGCGTTGATCTTGCGGTCGTCCGCCTCGATCCAGATGCTGGACCGGAAATCATTGGCCTTCTGAATGAAGTAGGTTGCCTGCTTGTTGTGCAGCCCGGAGGCGCACTTTACAACCTTCGTTACTTTGAACATGTCGTCACCTCGCGAATGAGGGGTGTTCACACACCCAAATAAGGTAAAGTAACTATACACAGTTCCGGGGGAAATGTCAAGCGTTATCTTGAAAAAATGCGGAGAATTCGGCGTTTTCGGTAAAAATATTCGCTGGGTATTACGCCAATTCGGCAATGGTGACGCCGTCCTCGCCCTCGCCGTAGATGCCCAGGCGGAATTTCTTAACGTGCTTGTTCTTCCGCAGCTCCTCGTGGACCATTTTCCGCAGGACGCCGGTGCCCTTGCCGTGGATAATGCGAACCGGGGTCAGATTTGCCATATAGGCGTTATCCAGGAAAATGGTCAGCACGGCGGAGGCCTCCAGCGCGTCCATGCCCCGCAGGTCCAGCTCCATGGTCTGAGCCTTGTTGTTGAACTCCTTGCGGGTCTTGTCGATGTATTTCTTGACCTCGGCGGCCTCGTTTTCCAGCAGATAGACCTCCTCGGGCTTCACGGTGACCTTCATAATCCCCGCCTGGAGCTGGTAGGTGCCGTCCTTGTTCACCTCCAGCACCGTGGCCTTGGTGCCCAGCTTCAACAGCTCCACCGTGTCCCCTGCCCGAATCTCCCGGCTTGGCTTGGGCCGCTCCGGAGCGTTCTTCTTGGGAGCGATTTTGCTCTCCGCCTCATTGAGCTGGCGGCGCAGCTCCGCCTGCCGGGCGTTGACGCCCTGGGCGTCGGCAGTATCCTTCATCTGCTTGCGAAGCTGTTTCAGCTCCTCGTAGACGGAGTTGGCGGTACGGCGTGCCTCGTCAATAATCATCTGGGCCTCTTTCCGGGCCTGGGCCTCGGCCTTCTCCTTCTCCTTCTTGATCTGGGCGTAGTATTCCTCGGACTTCTGCCGGGTGCGCAGGGTCTCCTGCTGGAGCCGTTCGGCTTCGATCCGGGCAGCCTCCATCTGCTGGCGCTGCTGCTCCAGCTGATCCAAAACCTCTTCAAAGTCCAGATCGTTCTGGCTGACGGTGTTCCGGGCGGAATTGATAATCTCCTCCGGCAGACCCAGGCGGCGGGAGATGGCAAAAGCGTTGGACTTGCCGGGAACGCCGATGAGCAGCTTGTAGGTGGGCTTCAGGGTCTCCACGTCGAACTCGCAGGCGGCGTTGGTGACGCCGGGAGTTCGCATGGCGTAGACCTTCAGCTCGGCGTAGTGGGTGGTAGCCGCCACCCGGCTGCCCTGACTCCGGCAGAACTCAATCAGGGAAATTGCCAAGGCCGCGCCCTCAGCAGGATCGGTGCCCGCGCCAAGCTCGTCAAAGAGGACAAGAGACCGGTCATTGCACTGATCTACCACCTGCACAATGTTCCGCATATGGGCGGAGAAGGTGGAAAGGCTCTGCTCAATGCTCTGCTCGTCGCCGATGTCCGCCAGGACGTTTTCAAAGACGGAAACACAGCTGCCGTCGGCGGCGGGAATATGCAGGCCGCACTCGGCCATCAGGGTCAGCAGTCCCACGGTTTTCAGGGTAACGGTCTTGCCGCCGGTATTGGGGCCGGTGATAATCAGGGTGTCGAAGTCCTTGCCCAGGTTTACAGAAATGGGCACCACCGTCTTGGGATCAATCAGGGGGTGTCTGGCTCGGATCAGATTCAAAACCCCGTCGTCCCGGACCTGGGGCTCCACAGCCTTCATTCGGAAGGACAGCTTGGCCCGGGCGAAGATGGCGTCCAGGTCCACCAGAATGGTGTAGTCCTGGGCGATATTCTCCCGATGATTGGCAGCCTCGGCGGAGAGCTCCGCCAGAATCCGCTCAATCTCCTTTTTCTCCCGCAGCAGCAGCTCCCGCAGGGCGTTGTTGGCGTTCACCGAGGACATGGGCTCCACAAAGAAGGTGGATCCGGAGGAGCTGACGTCGTGGATCAGGCCGGGAATCTCGTTTTTGAACTCCGCCTTCACCGGCACCACATAGCGGTCCTGCCGCAGGGTGATGATGGGGTCCCGCAGAAACTTGGCGTAAGACGGAGATGTAATGAGCTTCTGGAGGCTTTCTTTGATCTTTGCGCTCTGAATGCGCATATGTCGGCGAATGTCCGCCAGCTCCGGGCTGGCCGCGTCCGCAATCTCTTCCTCCGAGAGGATGGAGCCGGTGATCCGGTCCTCTAAGTAGCGGTTAGGGGTCAGAGCGGCAAACATCCAGTCCAGCGAGGTATTGGCGCAGGCGCCGTCATAATACTCCTTGGCGCCTCGGGCACAGCGCAGGACCCCGGCGATTTGCAGCAGCTCCTTGGGGCTGAGACAGCCCCCCCGGTCTGCACGGTCCAGACTCATCCGCACGTCCTGCACGTCCTGAAAGGCGGGGCTGGAACGCAGGTCGATCAAGCGGCAGGCGTCGCTGGTCTGAATTTGCAGGCCGACGACGTCCTCCTTGTCGTGGATCGGCGTCAGCTTGCGGCAGCGCTCCTTGGCCTCGCCGCTGACGGCACATTCCGCCAGCTGGGCCAGCACCCGATTCAGCTCCAATTTCTGTAAGGATTTTTCGTATAATTCAGTCATTTCCATGGTTTCTTCTGTCATATCATTTCTCCGTATTGCATCAGGGACTTGTAAAAGTCCAGGGTATAAAAGCTGTGTTCCAATTGAGTCATCAGATAGCCCTCTGTGAGGGCGCTGAGGGCTTGGAGGCTCTCCTCCTCCAGCCGGAAGGAAAACAGGCGCTTTGGCTCGCACCAGACGATATAGCGCATGGCCAGGAGCATTCCCGGGCTCAGGGGGAGGCGGATGCCGGTCTCCCCCTCCCGGCAGGCGGCGCAGGAGAGGGCGCCCCGGGACAGGTCAAAGCGGTCCGGCTCCCCCGCCCCGCAGACAACACAGGCGGAAAGGTCCGGTGTGAAGCCCGCCAGGCAAGCCAGCCGCAGCTCAAAGCCCGCTTTCACCAAAAGCTGGGGCCTTCCCTGCCTGCCAAGGGCATAGAGGGCGTTGCAGAGCAGCTGCAAAAGCTCCGGATTGGGGGCGTCCTCCTGGGCTACCGCTCCCGCCGCCTGGGCAAAGTAGGAGCCCAGCGCCAGCAGCTCAATGTTCTCCCGCAGAGAGCGGAACTGCTCCAGAGGCTGGGCCTCCTGCACGGTCAGCTTGCCGCGATAATCCTGGAGGGTAAACTCCGAGAAGGTCAGCAGCTGGCAGGCGCTTTTCAGCGGGGAGCTGCCCCGCCGGACGCCCCTGGCCTTCACGGTCAGCAGGCCCCGATCCTTAGAGAGCAGGTCCAGCAGCTTGTCCGCCTCGTTGATCTCCACCTCCCGGAGCACGATGGCTTCGGTTTTGATAAACATAGTCGTCCCGTTCGTTCACCAAGGGCAGGCGGTCCGCCGCCTGCCGGTATTTCAGATAGAGCTCCGGCGCACCGGAGGATTCAAATCGCTTCCACAACTGTTCAGGTCCTTCCATTGCAAAGCCTCCCCATTCATGTCGTCGGGAATAGCTTTTGCAGGCGAAGGACCGCTTATTCGCTCATTGGTCGGAATAGCCGAAATTGCGGATCATAAAATCGCTGTCCCGCCAGTTCTCCTTGACCTTGATCCAGGTCTGGAGATAGACCTTTGCCCCCATAAAACGCTCGCAATCGGCCCGGGCCTGGGAGCTGATCTTTTTCAGCATCTGACCGCCCTTGCCGATGATGATGCCCTTATGGCTGGCTTTCTCGCAGTAGATGGTGGCGTCCACGTCGATGACGCCGTTATCCCGCTCAGAGAACTTGGTGATCTCCACGGCGGTGTCGTGGGGAATCTCCTTGTCCAGATTCCAGAGCATCTTCTCCCGGATAATCTCCGCAATCACCTGGCGCTCCGGCTGGTCAGAGGTCATGCCCTCCGGGAAGAACCAGGGAGACTCGGCCGCATAGCCCTCGCAGAGCTTCAAAAGCTCTTCCACGCCCTCCTTGGTTTTGGCTGAGATGGGGATGATGTGGTCGAAGTCATGGGCGTCCTTGTAGGCGGCAATCACCGCCAGAAGCTGATCCTTGTCTTCCACCTCGTCGATCTTGTTGATGACCAGGATCGCGGGGACGCCAAGCTGCTCAAAACGGACAATCAGGGCCTCTTCCTGGGGTCCGATGTTGGCAATCGGCTCCACCAGCAGCAGGGCCAGGTCCACGTCGGAGACGGACTCCTCCACCACGTTAACCATATAGTCTCCCAGCTTGGTTCTGGGCTTGTGGAAGCCCGGTGTGTCCATAAAGACGAACTGGGTATCCCCCCGGTCCAAAATGCCGCAGATGCGGTTCCGGGTGGTCTGAGGCTTATTGGAAACAATGGCCACCTTCTCCCCGACGATGGTGTTGGTCAGGGTGGACTTGCCCACGTTGGGCCGCCCACAGATGGCGATCATGGCAGATTTGGTGTTCATTTCATACTCCTTCTGTGTTGTTCGAGCAGGGCGGAGGGCAGAGTGCCGTCCCTACAGGTCATAGGGGTCGGGTTTTCCGGCCCGTTGGTTCAGAGTTCAGAATTCAGCAAGAATTCAAAATAAACCGCGTCCTCGGCCTTGTTTTCATGGCCGAGGGACTGCGCCCCCGGAACGCCGCCCATGTGCGCATAGAAGCCCACGGCGTTGTAGTTGTGCGGGTTACAACTGCAAAAGAACTTGTCCAAGCCGCGGCGGCGGCACTCCGCAACAGTCAGCTCAAAGGCTCTTCTGCCCAAGCCCAGTTTTTGATAGGGCGGAAGCAAATACAAACTGTTGAGGCAGAAATCAAAGTCCTTATACTTGCCGAAGCCGCAGGGGCCCGCCACAAGATAGCCGACGCAGTCGGCGCCGTCCATGACAAGCCAAACCTTGTTTTCCGGGTTTGCAATCCGTTTTTCGTCCCTGACTGTAAAGAGCTTCAAATCGTAGCAGTCAATCATTTCATCCGGGTAGATGCCCCGGTAAGTCGCGTCCCAGACCTTTTGCCGGGTAACGGCGAGGATCGAAGCGTCTTTTTGTTCCGCAATACGAAACTCTACCATGCAGCGAAGCTCCTCTCGGCGGACAAGCAATGCTTGTTCCTACGCTTTTATCGTTCCAAATCGATCTTCCGGCAAATCGCTTCTTCCCTTGCCCGCATTTGCTTCTTCATAGGGCCCTCGTCCACATGGTCGTAGCCCAGCAGGTGCAAAATGGAGTGGATGGTCAGGTAGCCCAGCTCCCGCTTGGCGCTGTGGCCGAATTCCTTGGCCTGAGCCTCTGCCTTTTCGTAGGAGATCGCCATATCTCCCAGGGGCAGCAGTCCGGTCTCCGGGTCCAGATACTCGGAAAAGTCTCCGGGCAGCTTTCCCGGCTCGAACTGGAACATGGGGAAGGACAGCACGTCGGTTTCCTTGTCGATGTTTCGGTAGGCCTTGTTGATGGCCTTGATGGTTGGGTTGTCTGCCACCAGGACGTTGATCTCACAGGGCACGGGAACCCCCTCCGCCTCCAGGGTGGCTTCGATGCACTTTTTCAGGTGGAGCCACAGCGGCAGACGGCGGATGCCCTTCCCGATCTGGAATGTAATCACAATATTGTGTTTCATGCCCTTCATCTCTTTCGGTAGTTTTTTACAGGAGGCTTTTTCTCCGGGACGTTTTTCGCGGTCTCGTACTTATCGTAGGCCGCCACAATGCTCTGCACCAGGGCGTGGCGTACCACGTCGGAGGCGGAGAGCTTGCAGATGGCGATATCCGGGATGTTTTCCAGCACCTTCAACGCCTCTTTCAAACCGCTGGTCTTGTCGGATGGCAGATCGATCTGGGTCACGTCGCCGGTGATGACGATCTTGGAGCCGAAGCCCAGGCGGGTCAGAAACATCTTCATCTGCTCCCGGGTGGTGTTCTGGGCCTCGTCCAGGATGATAAAGCTGTCGTCCAGGGTTCGGCCTCGCATATAGGCCAGGGGGGCAACCTCGATGTTGCCCTTCTCCAAATACTTCTGGTAGGTCTCCGGCCCCAGCATATCAAACAGGGCGTCGTAGAGAGGCCGCAGATAGGGGTCTACCTTGTTTTGCAGGTCCCCCGGCAGGAAGCCCAGCCGCTCCCCCGCCTCCACGGCGGGCCGGGTCAGGATGATCCGGTTGACGCTCTTTTCCCGGAAGGCCGCCACCGCCGCCGCCACCGCCAGATAGGTCTTGCCGGTACCGGCAGGGCCCACGCCGATGGTGATGGTGTTGTTCATAATGGCCTTCATGTACCGCTGCTGGCCCAGGGTCTTGGCCTTGATGGGCTTGCCCTTGGCGGTGATGCAGACTACGTCCTTTGCCATTTCGCTGATCTGCTCCTCATTGCCGGAGTTCACCAGATCGATGAGGTAGCGGACCTTCTGCTCGTCAATGGTCTCCCCCTTGGCGGCCAAAGTCAACAGGCCCTCAATGGCCTTGCCCGCCTTCTCGGCGGCCTCGGCCTCGCCGGAGACCTTGAGTTCCGTACCCCGATTGGTCACGTGGACGTCAAAGGTCTGCTCGATCCGCTTGACGTTCTCGTCAAAATTTCCGAATACGCTGATGATTTGTTCAATCCGTTCCGCGTTGATCAGTTTATCCATTTACTTCATCCTCTCCGAACAGCTCCGCAGGTACGGTCCTGGAGATCAGTTCCAGACAGTTCCATACCCCCCGGCAGTGATAGCTGTCCTGGGTCTTGTGTATCGCGGCGGACCCGCCCTCGATCCGTCCCGCCGACATCTCTCCCCTGGTCTGGCGCAAGGACTCCTCTCCCAGCATGGCTTCCGCCTGCTCCTGGGACAGCGCCAGAGGCGCCAGGGTGTATTCCAGCAGGGTTTCGGTCTCCACCGTCAAAGGGAGGGCATAGCCCCCCGGCAGGGTCCAAACACTCGCTTTTATCATTCTATCACAATTGGTACCAAAAATGCTACTGTTTCCTGATATTTTTCTTCTTTTTCTTTGGAAGATTACTGTCACGCAGGTTTCCCTGCGGCCTGTGTAGACTTTTTTTCGGGCGGAGGCCGGGCAAACCAGCTCTGAAACCCGGAGGGTGTCCGCATAGACCTCTCCCCTGGCCCGAGTAGCCTGGACATGGGTGGTCCACGCCGCGATCCCGGAGATCAGAATGTCTCCCTCCAGCACCGCCTCTCCCGGTTTTCGGTCCGAAAACCCGTTGATCACGGAGATTTCCCGGATAATCCCCGGGCGGGCCGCCACAATATGGGCCACGCCTCCAGTCTCCAGGGGCGGTTCCTCCCGCTGCCGCTCCGCAACCTGCACCGTCACCACGCCGCCCTCCCGGTTCACCGCCAGCCAGCGAAGGGCCGGGATCCGGTTGAGCATCCGATTTTTCAAATCCTCGGAGTCGATGGCGGCGCCCCGGGTCCCAAAGCGAACCCCCTCCTCCCAGAGAGCCCGGAGAATCTCTTCGTCCGTCACCCGGTCGTTTCCCTCTACCCGCAGGAACCAGACAAAGCTCTGTAAAAAGAAGGCCAGCAGGACGACCAGCGCCAGGCCGGCCGTCAGCACCGGCCTGGACCGAAGCCGCCCCAGGACCACCGGCAGACCGAATCTGTCCAACACACAAACGTCACACCAGGCCCGGGACGCCTCCCGACGAATCTCCTCCAGCTGCCACAGATTGATCCGGCAGCGGAAAACCAGCTCCGATTTGGTTTCCAGCTCCCAAAAAGGCAGGTCTGCCGCCGTCCAACGGTTCAGGCAAAGGGCGGCGGAGGCGCCGGTGACCTCAATGGAGGCGGTTCCCCGCAGATATCTCAGCATAGGCCCAGCTCCACCCGCAGGATTTTCCCGTTCAGCACGATCCGCTCCCGGTTCATTCGTCGAATTCGAAGACCGGTCCCGACAACAATGACCGGCCCCAGGACGGAGGCGATGCGAACCTGGCTTTCGTCATAGGCGATCACCCCCCGGTGATTCAGTACTACGGCCTCCGTCCCCCCTTTCAGTTCCACCACCGGAACCCCGGTGAGAATCTCTCCAGGGAAGTCGGCACAGGTCAGAATACGCTGGGCGACAGTTCTGATTTCCTTCAAGCGTATCACCTCGCAAAATTCGTGGTTCAGTGTATGCAAGGGTTGACCCGTTCTTGCATACCCTCTTCCGGGAGGTGGGAAACGTGAGACGGTTTTCTTCGGTTCGACTTTGGCTGCCCCTGACAGGGATTGGCCTGTTTCTCCTGTTTCCCGGCCCAGCCGGGGAGGGCGCCCGGGCCGGGCTCCGGCTCTGCGGCACAGTTTTGATTCCCGCACTGTTTCCTGTCAGCGTGCTGGCGGGCTGTCTGGTCCGCACAGGGACGGCGCAGAGGACGCGGCGCCGGGCGTCCCGATGGATGCGGGCCCTGTTCGGTCTGCCGGAAACCTGTGCGCTTCCTCTCCTGCTGGGGCTTCTGGGCGGATTCCCCCTGGGCGCCCACCTGACTGCCGCCGCCCGGGAGGAAGGATGGATTGGCAGGCAGGAGGCCGCCCGGCTGGCAGGGCTTTGCAACAACGCCGGCCCTGCCTTCCTTCTTGGGGCTGTGAGCAGCCTGCTGGGCTCTCCCGCTCTGGGGATTCAGCTCTGGGCAATCCAGCTTCTCTCCGCCCTGCTGGCGGGGCTTTTTCTTCGGCAGACTCCCGCAGCTGCAGCAGGAGGAACGGCGCAGGCAGTTTCCCAGCCTTCCCCGGGGGCTGTCCTGCCGAAATGTATTGAAAGCAGCGCCCTGGCCATGCTCCGGCTCACAGGGGCAGTGGTCTTCTTTCAGGCTGCTCTGGCCTGTCTGGCCGCGGTCCTGCCGGTCTCCGCTCTGCCGGCAGTCTGGCAGGCGGGATTTTACGGCATTTTGGAGCTCACCGGAGGGCTCTCCGCGCTTCAGGCGGCCCGGCCGGAGGCCGTACTTCCCCTCGGGGCCGCTCTGTTGGGCTGGGGCGGGCTCTGCGTCCATCTCCAGGCAGCGGAGGCCCTGGCCCGGGCAGATATCCCGCTGGGGCCTTATTTTCGCCACAAGGCGCTCCAGGCAGGGATTTCCCTGCTTTTGGCCGCGTTTCTCGTCTTGGGCAAAAATTTCATTGGAAATCAGCGTTTTTTGTGATATAATGGGGAAAAAACCAGGAGGCACATCATGCTGTTTCGCAAAGACATCGAAAAAACCTGCGCTTGCTGCGTCCGTTCCGGCCAATCCGGCGGCGAAAACCTGATCTGCCCAAAAAAGGGCTTTGTCTCCCCGGAGGGACATTGCTGGCGCTTTCGCTATGATCCCTTGAAGAGAACCCCCAAACGCTCTCTGGCAAAGGATTTCTCCCAGTTTACCGAGGAGGATTTTTCCCTCTGACCCCACACAAAAAAGCCGATGCAGACATCGGCCCCTACAAGTTTTTTCCATACAAAAAGGCCGCAGGTTTTACCCTGCGGCCTTTCTGTTTTTGGATGCTTGGTCGATTAGGTGGTATAGTAGGTGGTGGTACCGCCGGTGGTGGTCAGCTTCCAGAAGTACAGACCCGTGGGGGCGCTGGAGCCCATCATAAAGTAGTTGCTGCTGGAGAAGGCCAGGTAGGGATAACGGCTGCTGGCCGTGTTGGAGGCCGTCACGTTGCCGTTATTCATGGCAAAGGTCCATCTGCAGTAGCTGGAGGAGTTGGAGCTCCGGCTGTACAGGTAGGAGTTGTAGCTGCCCAGGTAGGTGCCGGTGGACTTGTTCTTGATGGTGTACTTGCTGCTGGAAGCGGCAACGTCGAAGACGTAGGCGTTGGTGGCGCCGGTCAGCACATTGTTGGACAGGGTCATGCCGGTGCCGGACAGGGCCACGGAGCCGCCGGCGGAGCTGGACTCATAGCTGGTGTTGCCGGACAGGCCCTTCAGCACGTACATGCTGGAGCTGTTGCCGTAGGTAATGACATAGCTGCCGGTCCAGTCAGAAGGTGCGGAGGTCAGGAGCTGATAGCCCGTGCTGCTGCCGGAGCCAGAGGTGTAGGAGTACAGAGCCCGCAGGGTGATGTTGCCGGTGACCGTGTAGGAGCCGGTCAGGATGTTGGCGGGCTGAGTGGTGGAGTTGTTCACCGCGGAGGTGACCCAGCCCAGGAAGGTGTAGCCGGAGGGCGCGGAAGCGGTGGGCAGGGTGATGGAGCTGTTGGCAGCCACGGTCTGGCTGGCGGGAGCGGTCACGCCGCTGGGCACGGAGAAGGTCACCGTGTAGTTGGTCACAGGCGTGGTGCCGCCGCTGGGGCTGGTGGTGTAGTAGGTGGTGCCGCTGGAGCTGGCCTTCCACAGACGCAGCACATTGGCGTTGTTGGTGCTGGCAGACCAGAAGTAGTGGCTGCTGGTGTTGAAGCCAAAGTACGGATAGGAACCGTTGGCATAGTTCTTTAGCTGGGCAGCGCCGCTGGAGTTGACAGCGGGAGTCCATCTGCAGTAGGAGGAGTTGTAGGAGGTGTAGCCGGACAGATAGGAGGAGGAGTCCATGCCCATGTAGGTGCCGGTGGAGGCGCTCTGCATGGTGTAGTAGCTGCCGGTGGCGGCCAGGGTGAAGACGTAGCTGCTGTTCACGTTGGACAGAGCGTTGTTGGACAGGCTCATACCGGTGCCGGAGTAGGCCACGGCATTGGAGGAATCCTCAATCTGCGCGCCGTTGGAGCTGGGGGTAACGCCCTTCAGCACATACATGCTGGTGGAGTTGCCGTTGGTGACCACGTAGTCACCGGCCCAGTTGGAGGGCGTGGAGGTGACAAGCTGATAGGTCACGGGGCCGCTGCTGCCCTCGGTGCGGGTGTAGACCGCATAGAGGGTGACGTTGCCGCTGGGGGTGTAGGCGCCGGTCAGGATGGTGGGCCGAGTGGTGGTCTCGGACACGGTGCCTGCACACCAGCCTGCAAAGCTGTAGCCGCTCACAGAGGTGGCGGTGGTGGGCAGAGTCACGGACTCGCCGGAGTAGCAGGTCAGGGTGTTGTAGGTGGAGCCGTTGGCCTTCAGGGTCACGGTGTACTGCGTCTTGGCGGCAAAGTTGATGCGGACCGTGCAGTCAGAGGAGGGATTCACCGTGAAGGTGTTGCCGTTCTGGGTCACGGTGGCGGTGCCGCTGGTGACGGTATAGCTGGCAGCATAGTAGCCGGTCTTCGGGGAAGCGGTGATAACGTTGCCGCTGACAGAGACGGTACCGTAGCTGGTGTTGTTGGAGGTAGCGGTCACGGTGTAAGTAGTGCTGGAGCCGCCATAGAGTTCCCAGGTGGAGTAAACATTCTGGACGGCGTCCACGTTGCCGTGGCCGGGATAGCTGTCTTCAGAGGAGACAGTGATGGGGAAGGCCGCATGGTTGGCAACAGCCTGAGACTGGCTGTAGCTGGAGTAGGCGGGATCCCACTTGCCCAGGGAGTTCTTCGCCTTGTTCAGCGCAGTACCGAAATTGTCGCCGTCCTTGACGTAGCCCAGGATGGTCTGCATATACTGCTTCTCACCGGTGAAGGTAACAGACTGGGAATAGCCGTAAACAACCTCAACGCCCTTCTGGCGCAGGCCCTTGAACATACCGTCGGTAGCCATGCCCAGGCAGATGCCCATGTAGATCAGGGAGTGAGGAGCGTTCTTTGTCATGTGGTTGGCAATGCAGGTGCCGGAAACGTAGGCGTAACCGGAGCCCTTCATGCAGTGGTAGTAGGTGCCGTAGGGACCGCTCTGTGCCTGGGTATCGGCGGTGGTGACGCCGGAGTTGGTGGTCAGGCAGAGGTAAGAGCAGTTGGCACGGGAGGTGTAGTCGCCGTTGGAGCCGGAGTAGTCGGTGGTGCCGTGGGAGTCAAAAATGACCAGGCCGCACTCTTCGATGGTCCGGGCAATGTTGTCAACGGTAGCATTGGTCATGGAATACCGCATACCGGTACCGCCGGTGGCAGCGTAGAGGTTTTGCCACATGGTCTTATATGCGGGAGAATAGCTGGTAAAGGAGGAGTCGGCGTAAGAAGAGCTGGACTCCCAGTAGGGCTGGATCAGACCAATCTTGGTGGAGGCAGCGCTGCCGCCGCGGGTGCCGGTGATAACTTCCTTCAGCGCCTCGGCTTCCGCCTCGGCCCGGGCAATCTCCTCGGGAGTGGGATCGTTGACGGTGTTGTGAAGCTCAGCTTCCATTCTGGGATCGTAGCAGCAGGGCATGCCGGTGGTGGTCAGCCAAACCAGGAAATTGCCGTTCTGCTGCAGAGTGCCGGGCACATAGGTCTCAGAGGACTTGATCGCATCAACGACCTGAGGGACAATGCGGATGTAGTCGGATTCGGTCATCCGGCTCAGGCCGCCCATTCGGGTAGCCGCGCCGGCTTCAACCTGGGCAATTTTCGCGAATACGTCGTTCTCAAGGATAGCGTTGTCTTCTTCGGTGTAGGGACGGGCCATTTCCGCATCGCCGGAAACGGTTGCTCTTCCCCCCGCGGCAGCCATGGTGGGCAGAAGGCCGGCAACCATAGCAAGCACAAGCAGGAGCGCAAACAGGCGTTTAAACTGTTTCCTCATGTTTGTAGTCAGACTCCTTTTCCAAATTTTGTTCATAGTTTGACGAAAAAGCGAACTGGTGCACCGCGAATGATTATAACATTTTATTGTCATTTTGTACAGAATGTTTCTTCAATTTATTCATCGCGACTATGCCATATTTTTACGGACAAATTTGTTGAACGTCTACAAAATCGAGAGCACATATGAATATCCGCAATATTTCTCCACATTTTTTGCCATTTTGGTACATTTTTGACGATCTTGTTTCCTTCACCATACGTTCATACAATATTCATACATTGTTTACAGTTGACAGTTTTGTAACTTTTAACGAATAAAAATTAATAAATCAAAAGGAGCCGCAGGACAAATCCTGCGGCTCTTTTGCTTGTCGGTTTTATCCGACGGGGATCAAAATACGGATTAGTTGGTGGTATAGTAAGTGGTGCTGCCAGAGCCGCCGGTGGTGGTCTGCTTCCAGAAGTACAGGCCCGTGGGGGCGCTGGAGTTGATCATAAAGTAGTTGCTGCTGGAGAAGGCCAGGTAGGGATAACGGCTGCTGGCGCTGTTGGCAGCGGTCACGTTGCCGTTGTTCATGGACAGGGTCCATCTGCAGTAGCTGGAGGAGTTGGAGGTCCGGCTGTACAGATAGGAGTTGTAGCTGCCCAGGTAGGTGCCGGTGGACTTGTTCTTGATGGTGTACTTGCTGCTGGAAGCGGCAACATCGAAGACGTAGGCGTTGGTGGCGCCGGTCAGGTAGCCGTCAGCATAGCTCATGCCGGTGTTGGCCAGCAGGACAGCGCCGCCGGCAGAAGCGGACTCATAGCTCTTGTTGCCGGACAGGCCCTTCAGAACATAGAGGCTGCTGGTGCTGGTGCCGAAGGTGATGATGTAGCTGCCCGCCCAGTTGGAGGGAGCGGAGCTCAGAAGCTGGTAAGCCGTGCCGCCGCTGCCGCTGCCGCCGGAGGTGTAGGAGTACAGCGCGTACAGGGTGACGCTGCTGTTGACCGTGACGGTGCCGGTGTAGGTGGTAGGCTGGGTGGTGGAGTTATTCACCGGGGAGGTGACCCAACCCAAGAAGGTGTAGCCGGAGGGAGCGCCAACGGTGGGCAGGGTGATGGAGCTGCCGGAAGCCACAGTCTGGCTGGCGGGAGCGGAAATTCCGCTGGGTACAGAGTAGGTAACAGTGACGTTGGTGCCGGGATTGGAGCCGCCACCGCCGCCGAAGAGATTCCAGGTGGAGTAGACATTCTGAACCGCGTCTACGTTGCCGTGGCCGGGATAGGCGTCCTCAGAGGAAACCGTGATGGGGAAGGCCACATGGTTGGCAACCGCCTGAGACTGGCTGTAGTTGGAGTAGGCGGGATCCCACTTGCCCAGGGAGTTCTTCGCCTTGCTCAGCGCAGTACCGAAGTTGTCGCCGTTCTTCACGTAGCCCAGGATGGACTGCATATACTGCTTCTCACCGGTGAAGGAGACGGACTGGGAGTAACCGTAAACAACCTCGACGCCCTTCTGGCGCAGGCCCTTGTACATACCGTCGGTAGCCATGCCCAGGCAGATGCCCATGTAAACCAGGGAGTGGGGAGCGTTCTTTGTCATGTGGTTGGCAATGCAGGTGCCGGAAACATAAGCGTAACCGGAGCCCTTCATGCACTCATAGTAGGTGCCGTAGGGACCGCTCTTGGCCTGCGTGTCGGCAGTGGTGATGCCGGAGTTGGTGGTCAGGCAGAGGTAGGAGCAGTTGGCACGGGAGGTATAGTCGCCGTTGGAGCCGGAGTAGTCGGTGGTACCGTGGGAGTCGAAAATGACCAGGCCGCACTCTTCGATGGTCTTGGCGATGTTGGTGATGTTGGCGTTGGTCATGGAGTACCGCATACCGGTGCCGCCGGTGGCGCCGTAGAGGTTCTGCCACATGGTCTTATAATAAGGAGAGTAGCTGGTGAAGGAGGAGTCAGCGTAGGACGAGCTGGACTCCCAGTAGGGCTGGATCAGGCCGATCTTGGTGGAGGTGGCGCTGCCGCCGCGGGTGTCGTTGTCGCGGACAGCATTGACAACGTCCAGCAGGGCCTCGGCTTCGGCCTCAATTCTGGCCATTTCCGCGGGAGTGGGATCGTTGACGGTGTTGTGAAGCTCAGCTTCCATTCTGGGATCGTAGCAGCAGGGCATACCGGTGGTGGTCATCCAAACCAGGAAGTTGCCGTTCTGCTGCAGAGTGCCGGGCACATAGGTCTCAGAGGACTTGATCGCATCAACGACCTGGGGGACAATGCGGATGTAGTCGGATTCGGTCATCCGGCTCAGACCGCCCATACGGGTTGCGGCGCCGGTCTCGACCTGGGCGATCTTTGCGAAAACGTCGTTGTCAAGAATAGCATTGTCTTCTTCGGTGTAGGGACGGGCCATTTCCGCATCGCCGGAAATAGCAGCTCTTCCACCCGCGGCAGCCATGGTGGGCAGAAGGCCCGCAGCCATAGCAATCACAAGCAGGAGTGCAAACAGACGCTTAAACTGTTTCCTCATGTTTGTAGTCGATCTCCTTTAAAATTTTGTTGATGGATTTGACGAAAAAGCGAATCGGTGCACCGCTGATGATTATAGCATTGTCGTCTCAATTTGTACAGAATGTTTTTCCATTTTTTATCCAGCGTTTATGCCGTATTTTTATCAAGGAATTTAGTAAACATGGACAAAACATAGTTTTTATCTGCATATCCGTAATATTTCTGCGAGAATAATTCATTTCGCAGACTTTTGATATTCATTTCATTCCCACTTCCTATACATCGTTAGAATATTATTACATTTTTGTGAACAACTTTTTTCCGTTCTCTCGCGGCGCATTCTCTATCTGTCCTGTGGCCCCGCAAAAAAACAGGAAGAGGCCGGTCGGTCTCTTCCCGTCTGCAAATTGCCTGTTTTGATTCAGTTTTCCGTTTCCCCGCCGCCCTGCGGAAGCTCCGGAGTATTCTTCTTTTTGAAGACAAACACCTTGCTGAACACATAATTCAGCACCACAACAATGACGGAGATGGGGGCCTTGGCAACCGTCAGGCCGTTGATCCCCAGCAGCGTGTACTGTCCGGCATGGAGGAGGTCCCGGGCCGCCAGCACCAGACCGGTCTCAATGGCAAAGGACAGAATCCGTCCCCCAAAGAAGGTGGGAATCTCCTTCATCAGCGTCTTCCGGGACCAGTCCTTGCTCTGGAAAACGAAGGGTTTGTTAGTGAAAAAGGCGAACAGCACCGCCACCACAAAGGCGATGATCTGGCTGACCACGACAAAGCGCTCCCCGAAGGCGGCGTTGCAGCGGTCAAAGATGACAAAGTTGATCACGGTGGTCAGCACGCCGAAAATCAAATACAGAATCGTCTCCCGATTCAGGAAACGTCGCAGCAGTTTTTTCATAGCAAAACCTCTCGAAAAGGGTTGAACGCATTATACCCTTTTTCTCCACAGCTGTCAAGCGGTCTGATCTGTTTCCGATCCCTTCCCCTTTTCTCCCCTTCCGCGGATTCTCCGTTCAACATTTTCCGATTTGTGGAACAATTTTTTGTTTCCTATTGACAAATACTCAAAGTAATTATACAATGAACGAAATTTCGCACGCTAATAAATTGCTTGCTAAGGAAAGAGGTGTTGCCGCATGATTTTTGGTCGGCACATCAACCGCTATTATCTGCGCTACCTGCACTTTCTGCTGATCGGTCTGGCCTCCCTGGTGGCGGTAGACTATCTGCAGCTCATCATTCCCAACCTTTATCAAATGATCGTCAACGGTCTGAACGACGGCCGGGTGACGGTGGACGGGGCAGCGGTCGCCTTCGACATGGATTTTGTCCTGGAAAAGATCTGTATGCCCATGCTCATCGTCATCTTTTCCATGGTGGCAGGCCGCTTCCTGTGGCGGGTCATGTTCCTGGGTACCGCCCATAAGGTAGACGAGGACCTGCGGAACCGGATGTTCAACAACGCCCGGCATTTGAGCCAGAACTATTACCAGATTCACAAAGTCGGCAGCCTGATGAGCCTGTTCACCAACGATCTGGAATCGGTGCTGGAGAGCTTCGCCTGGGGCTTTATGATGTTCTTCGACGCACTGCTTCTGACCGGCATGGCCCTGACCAAGATGTTCCGCATGAGCTGGCAGCTGACGGTCCTGTCCCTGATCCCCACGGCACTGCTGCTGGCCTCGGCCACAGTGGTGGGCAAATACATGATGAAAAAATGGGATATCCGACAGGAGGCCTACGCCCGACTGTCTGATTTCAGCCAGGAGAGCTTCTCCGGCATTGCCGTCATCAAGGCCTTCGTGAAGGAGGCCAAGGAGCTTATGGCTTTCCGCAAGCTCAACGAGGAAAACGAGGTCGCCAACATCAACCACACCAAGGCCGCCGTTCTGCTGCGGGTGCTGGTGATGATGTTTGTGGAGAGCGTGGTCTGCATCATCCTGGGCTACGGCGGCTATCTGGTCTGGAAGGGCAAGTTCAATGCGGGCCAGCTGGTGGAGTTCATCGGCTATTTCACCGCTGTCATCTGGCCTGTCATGGCTGTCTCGGAGCTGATCGACATGACCTCCCGGGGCAAGGCCTCCCTCAAGCGCATCGGCGAGCTGCTGGATGCGGCTCCCGACGTGGTGGACGCCCCCGGGGCAACGCCCATCGGACAGGTTCGGGGCGAGATTGCGTTCAAAAACCTCAGCTTCCGCTACCCGGATGGGGAATTTGACGTGCTGAAGAACGTCAGCTTCCGCATCGAGGCCGGGGAGAACGTGGGTCTGGTGGGCAAGACCGGCTGCGGCAAGACCACCCTGGTGGACCTGATCCTCCGAACCTACAACGTGCCCGACGGCACGCTTTTCGTGGACGGCCGGGACGTGAACACCGTCACCATCCGCTCCCTGCGGGAGGGCTGCGCCTACGTGCCCCAGGACAACTACCTTTTCTCTGACACCATTACCCACAACATCGCCTTTGCGGTGGACGACTATACCCACGATGAGATCGAGGAGGCTGCCCGGCTGGCCAATGTGGACGACAGCATCCGGGACTTCTCCAACCACTACGAAACCATGCTGGGCGAACGGGGCGTCATGGTCTCCGGCGGCCAGAAGCAGCGGATTTCCATTGCCCGGGCCCTGATGAAGGACGCTCCCATTCTGATTCTGGACGACTCCGTCTCCGCGGTGGACACCAAGACCGAACGGGAGATTTTGAAAAACCTGCGGCAGACCCGGAAGGGCAAGACCACCATTCTGATCGCCCACCGGATTTCCACCATTCAGGAGATGGACAAGCTCCTCTACCTGGAGGACGGGCGAATCACTGCCGTGGGCACCCACGAGGAGCTCTACGAGAGCTGCCCGGGCTACCGGAAAATGGTTGACCTCCAAAAGCTGGAGGAGGAAGGAGGGAACGGCCATGCCTGAGTACCTTCCCGTCCTGATTGTAGGGGCCGCCATCGGCGTGTTTGCCGTAATCTTCCTGACAGCCTTCCTGCTGGAAAAAGACAAGAAAAAATCCATGGGCTATGAGCGAAATGTGGCCGACGGCGAAATCATCCGGCGGCTGCTGCGCTACGCCAAGCCCTACAAGGGCCAGTTCGCGCTGGTCTTCCTGGTGATGCTCTTCTCCATCGCCTACGACGTGGTCTCTCCCCTGCTGATCGGTAAAATCGAGGAGATGATCAAGGACAGCTTCCCGCTTTCGAAGCTGATCTCCTATGTGATTGTCTACGCCGGAATCCTGATCGTCAGTCTGGTCTGCACCTACGCCCAGGCTATGCTGCTGCAAAGAGTGGGGCAGAAAATACTCTCCCAGATCCGCATGGACACCTTCACCCACATTGAAAGCCTCTCCCACGAGCAGCTCAACAACATCCCCGTGGGCAAGCTGGTAACCAGAGTCAGCAACGACCCCAACTCCATCTCCTACCTGTTCACCAACGTACTGGTGACCATGGCGAAGAACACCCTGGTGATCTTCGGCGTGCTGGCGGCCATGCTGGCCCTGAACTACGCTCTGACCCTGATGGTGCTGTGCTTCGTGCCCTTTGTGGTGCTCTTCACGGTCATCTTCCGGAAGTTCTCCCGGAAGGTTCACCGCCGGGTCAACGACGCCACCACCGCCATCAACACCTACCTCTCTGAAAACCTCTCCGGCATCAAGATCACCCAGAGCTTCAACCGGGAGGACCGGAAGATGGAGGAGTTCCGGATCAAGAGCGCCGAGCTGCGGAAGGCCAAGATGGCCCGGATGCTGGTCTTCGGCATTTTCCGGCCCATGGTCTATATGCTCTACATCTCCACGGTGCTTTGCCTGTTCTACTTCGGCGCCAAGGGGAAGATTCAGGATCTGCACTGGTTCGGCCAGACCATCAGCTCCGGTGTAATCGTCAGCTTCTATATGTACCTGAACAAGTTTTTCAACCCCATCCAGACTCTGGCCGAGCAATTTGATATGCTCCAGCGCTCCTTTGCCTCGGCGGAAAAGATTTTCTCCATTCTGGACATCGTCCCCGAGGTGGTGGACGAGCCCGGCGCCGAAGCGCTGGAGGAAATCAAGGGCGAAATTGAATTCAAGGACGTATGGTTTGCCTACAAGCCCGGCGAGTGGGTGCTCAAAGGCGTCTCCTTCCATGTGCTGCCCGGCCAGACCGTGGCCTTCGTGGGCGCCACCGGCTCCGGCAAGACCACCATACTCAGCCTGATCTGCCGGAACTACGACATTCAGAAGGGCCAGATTCTCATTGACGGCCGGGACATCAAGACCATTCAGATCGCCTCCCTGCGCCGCCATTTCGGCCAGATGCTTCAGGACGTCTTCCTCTTCTCCGGCGACATTCGCTCCAACCTCACCCTGCGGATGGAAAATGTCAGCGACGATGAGATTATGGCGGCCTGCAAGTACGTCAACGCCGACTCCTTTATCAACCGCCTGGAAAAGGGTCTGGACGAGCCCGTCCGGGAACGGGGCAACAACTTCTCCGCAGGCCAGCGGCAGCTTTTGAGCTTCGCCCGGACCATCCTGCACAAGCCCTCCGTCATCATCCTGGACGAGGCCACCGCCAACATCGACACGGAGACGGAGCTGCTGATTCAGGACTCCCTGGAACGGATCAAGACCATCGGCACCATGCTGATCGTGGCCCACCGCCTCTCTACCGTCCAGCACGCGGACAATATCATCGTCCTCTCCCACGGCGAAATCCGGGAGCAGGGCGACCACCAGGCCCTCCTGGCCCAAAAGGGTATGTACTACAAGCTCTACACCCTGCAGTTTCACAAGCAGAATCTTCTGAGGAGTTAATTGAAAACGGCGCTGTCTCCTGTGGAGGCAGCGCCGTTGGTTTATTTTGTTACATTCCCCTGCAGCCTTCCCGGGCCAGGAAGAACAGAGCCAGGGTGCCGGGACCTACGTGGGAGCCGGTGACGGGCTCGTAACCCACAGTCAAAATCTCCCTGGGCGGATGATTCCGGCGCAGCAGCTCCGCCAGCCGGTCCGCGTCCTCCGGGCAGTCCGCGTGGGCGATGCCGATCATCTGTTCCTCGGGATTCACCACGTACTCGTCATAGCGCTTTGCCAGCTCCTCCAGCGCCTTTTTCCTGCCCCGGAGCTTGGCAAAAGCCACGATTTTTCCCGACTCGTCCCCCTTGAGCAGGGGCTTGATCTGCAAAATTGTGCCTACAATAAAGGAGAGATTGGACAGCCGCCCGCCCTTCCGGAGGTATTTCAGATCGTCCACCGTGAAGATGTTGCACATTCGATGGCGCAGGTCAAGCAGCTTCTCATAGATGTCATCCAGAGAACGGCCCAGGACTTTTTCCGCCTCAGCCCGCAGCACCAGCAGCCCCTCCCCCAGAGAAGCGCCGATGGTGTCCACCAGGCGAATCTTCCGGTCCGTGAAATCCGCCTGAAGCTCCGCCGCCGCCAGCTCCGCGCTGTAATAGGCCCCGCTGATGCCGGAGGACATACCCACAAAGAGGATATCCTCTCCCTGCTCCAGAACCGGGCGCATCACGTCGATGTAATTCTGGGGGTTGATCTGGGAGGTACTCACCTCCGCCCCCTCCCGCATGGCGCCGTAAAAGGTCTCGCTGTCAAAGCCCTCGGTGTCCAGGCAGGTGTGCCGGGCGCCGTTCACGAAATATGGGAATGGAATCACCGTGATTCCCTTTTTCCGGGTCAGCTCCGAGGGCAGATTGGCCGAGGTGTCTGTCATAATCTGAAACAAGGCAATGACCTCCTTGCATCTAATATCGCACATTAGTTTACAACATTCATTGCATAATGTCAATGAAAATCTTATCGGGAAGCAGGGCCCGCAGGGCGGCCAGACCGCTGGCCGCCGGGTCCGGGTTCGCAGGGGCGGCCAAACCTCCCCTGTCAAGGGGAGGGGGACCGGCGAAGCCGGTGGAGGGGTTTGCCCGGTTCCCGGTGGAAACATTCTTCCGGCAGGGCAATTTGTCCGGCTGCGTTGTGATTGTCCGGTCACGCCCTTGAAATACGCCCGTGCCTCCGGCGGCCCCCTTTCTTGTTCCGGCAAGAAAGGGG
>JAGABH010000169.1 GCA_017614755.1 Oscillospiraceae bacterium | reverse complement strand
CCCCCGCCCAAAGCCGCCAGGGCCGGGTCCCGGCCCCGGTGACCCGCACCGCTGTTTTCAGCAGCAAGAAATCCACCGCGGCGTTGACAAAGAACAGCTCGTCCAAATAGATGACCGAATCGCGCACCTCCTTTTCCGGAATGCAAAATGCAGAATTTGCCGCTCCGCAGAGAGGCGCCCAGATGCACCCGGTTCAGGGTTCGGCATTCAGAGCAAAGCCTTCCCCCTGGGGGGCAGGTGCTTCCGCAGGAGGCGGATGAGGGGCTTTCTCGATAACGGGCTGCCGCCCCTCATTCTGGGCGCAAGAAGAATCCGCGTCCCCCGTCCCCTTGCCTGTCCCCATTATACACCGCCCCAAGAAAAAAACAGGTCGCTTCCCCAATGGGGAAACGAACCTGTTTTTGTTGTATCACGAAGCTCACACCGCAGCGCGAGCGCCCTGCCGACGCTATGGCGTTTCCTCTCGCTCCACCTGCTTGATTCCCTTCTCGGCCTTGGCCCGGGGAATCATCAGCTCATGGCCGCAGCCCTGGCAGCGGAGGCGGAAGTCCATGCCGGAGCGCAGCACCAGCCAGCGGTCCGCCCCGCAGGGGTGTGGCTTTTTCATGGTCAGGATGTCCCCAACCCGAATATCCATTGGCATAAATCATCCCTCATTCGCTCTTGATTTTCTCCCAATACTGCTTCGTCGCCTGCTCAAATTTATTGTCCCCGTACTCGTAATACCTGGTCCCCACCAGATTGTCCGGCAGATATTGCTGCTTGACCCAGTGGCCGGGGTAATTGTGGGGGTATAGATAGCCCTGCTCCCGCTCAAAGCCCGCCCCGTCGGCATGGACGTTCTGGAGCTCTCTGGGGATTGGCCCCGCCTTGCCCTTCTTCACGTCCCTCATGGCCCGGTCGATGGCCTCCACCACGGAGTTGGATTTCGGCGCGGTGGCCAGCAGGATCACTGCCTCCGCCAAGGGCAGCCGGGCTTCCGGGAGCCCCAGTTGCAGCGCTGCGTCCACGCAGGCCTTGACGATGGGCACCGCCTGGGGGTAGGCCAGGCCGATGTCCTCGCTGGCAGAGCAGAGAATCCGACGGCAGGCCCCGGGCAGGTCTCCCGCCTCCAAGAGCCGGGCCAGATAGTGCAGGGCCGCATCCGGGTCCGAGCCCCGGAGGGATTTCATCAGGGCGGATACGGAGTCGAAATGATTGTCCCCCTCCCGGTCGTAATGCATAGCGGACTTCTGACTCACCGCCTCCGCGTCGGCGGGGGTGATATGAACCGTTCCATCCTGGGCGGCACAGGCCGTGAACAGCACCTCCACGGCGTTGATGGCCTTCCGCACGTCGCCGCCGCAGGAGGCGGCAATATGGACCAGGGCCGTCTCGTCGGCCTCCACGGTAACGTGGAGCTTCTCCGCCATATAGTCGATGGCCCGATCCACCGCCTGCCGCACCGCCGCCGGCGTCAGGCTCTTGAACTCAAAGATGGTAGACCGGCTCAAAATCGCGTTGAACACGTAGAAATAGGGATTCTCCGTGGTGGAAGCGATCAGGGTGATCTTCCCGTTCTCGATGTACTCCAACAAGGTCTGCTGCTGCTTTTTGTTGAAGGACTGAATCTCGTCCAGATAGAGCAGCACGCCGTTGGGGGTCAGCATGGTGTCCAACTGGGAAACGATGCCTTTGATGTCCGCCGTGGAGGCCGTGGTGGCGTTGAGCTTGAACAGCTTGCGCTGGGTCTTCTCGGCGATGATGTTCGCCACAGTGGTTTTTCCGGTGCCGGAGGGACCGTAGAAAATCAGGTTGGGTACTGTGCCGGACTCGATGATCCGCCGCAGAATGGCCCCCTCCCCCAGGATATGATCCTGGCCGTAGACCTCCGATAATTCCCGGGGCCGCAGCTCGTCGGCTAAGGGCTGATACATAATTCCACCTCCCGGGGAAGGAAAAAGTAAGAAGTACGAGGGAAAAGGTAAGAATGTAGTGCGGGCATTCTGCCCGCCATTCTCCGACGCGCCCGTCGGTAGGGACGGCGCCCTGCCGTCCGCACGCCGGATGACCGCTTCTCCGGGGAGCGTTAAATGCGCTCTCCTTGCAGGAAGCGCAAAATCTCACCGATCACAGCGGGGTCTTGCTCGGTCATCTGTCCCATGGGCTTGTCGGCAAAATAGGCTCTTTTCTCCTCCAGGGTATTCAGTTTCTTTTCCCGAAGCAGTTGATTGTAGCCGCCCATCCAGACGTTCATCTTCTCCAGGGCCTGGGCTGTGTACTGGGGCTGGTGCTTTTTGTGTTCCACCGTCACCACCCGTACGTTGGGGTTGTTGATTTGCAGTACCTGTCCGGCGTTGTATTTGTAGTTCACCACAGGATCGTCCGCGGAGTGAATCCACAGGATCTTGTCCTGGGTGGCAGCGAGATAGGCGTGATTATTCAGCTTGCCGTAGTGCGGGTCCAGCTTCTTTTCAAACTGCTTCACCCGGTTGGCCAGAAGCCGGAGCTTGACAAAGCCCATCATTTCATCCGCAATCCCGATAAAGCCGGAGAGAATCACCGCCCGATGCACGTTGGG
>JAGABH010000168.1 GCA_017614755.1 Oscillospiraceae bacterium | reverse complement strand
TCTTACTTACGGATGCCCAGCTTGGCGATGATGGCGCGGTAGCGGTTGATGTCCTTCTTGGCCAGATAGTCCAGCAGGGAACGACGCTTACCGACCATCTTCAGCAGGCCGCGGCGGCTGTGGTTGTCGTGGGTGTGGGTCCGCAGGTGCTCGGTGAGCTCCTGGATGCGGGCGGTGAGAATGGCGATCTGGACCTCGGGGGAACCGGTGTCGCCCTCATGGGTTGCGTTCTCCAGGATGACCTGGGACTTCTTTTCCTTCTGAATCATGGTTATACCACCTTTCTGTTATTTCTGCCCCTGGGCTAAGTAGACGGTCGGTGGTAACAGTCCTGCCTCTGTGACAGAGGGCCGATGTGGGCATCGGCCCCTGCGGAAGCGTGCCGCGATGAAGCGGCAGAACTGTTGCGGTTTTGCGATCCGTCAACTGGGCGCCGGGGCTATGGCATTTTGCCAGCCGATATAGTTTAGCACAGCTTATGTCAAATGTAAAGGGAAATTTTTAATTTTTCCTGAAAAAAACATGGGTTTTTCCCCCGCAGGCCAGGCTTATGCCCGAAGAGTGGTGGGCGGAAGGGAGTGTTGTGGCCCCGCAAGGGGGAAGCATGGGCAGGTGTGGGCGTCCGCCCATGCCGCGTTGTTTCACGGTAATCTTTGCAGCACCGTAGTGGCCGACGACCTCGGCGGCCATAGCGCGAAACGCTTTCTGCACGGGGGTATGGCCCGCGGCCGCTGCGGCCATTGACGGAAAGACTCAGACGAAACAACGTACTATTATTTTCCACTGCTGTGATCAAGGGAAAACAGAAACCGCGTGTTCGGAAAGTCCGGGTCGGGGATGCTGGACAGGATGTTGTTTAGATAGCGGCGATAGGTCATGTCCGGGTCGTCGGAGAGCAGATAATGGGTTTGCGGGCCATGGATAGTGGTTTCTCCTGTCTTCAAATCGATGGTACGAGCGTAGAGCTCCGATTCCACTTCCGCGATCAGATAGGAATAGCTGGATTGGGGCACATCTTCAGGCCTCGTGGAGCTGGCGTATAATGAGTTCATGCTTGTTACCTCGTAGACCTCCCCGTTGTAGGACAGAAGCAGGTCCAGGTACGCCGGAAGATGAACGCCGGTATGTAGTATGGAAAGCTCACTGGAAACGTCCAGCCGCAGAGTGATCGTGTCCGGCTCGCCCCGGGCTGTTTTCTCCAAAAAGGCGTCCCATCGGGCCAGATTCGCCCGGTATGGCTCGTCGGGGCTGATCGTGTCGGGGTCCAGGGGCAGCAGTTCGTTAAAGGACCGACTTGAGAGGCGGTGGAAGACGATCAGCTTTCCGTCCCGGGTAAACCAGCAGGGAATGAACAAGCCGCTGCCCATGTCGAAGTGGCAGGGGCCGAGCCGCGCCTCCAGATCCTCCGCCGACAGGCCTTCCAGGGCCGCCGGGTCGTCCACCGGCTCGATGGGCTCGATCCCCTCCGAAGCGCAGGTCCAGGAGCCGTTACCTTGACTGGTCCAAGTGATCAGCCCTGTGACTGTTTCTCCGTCGTCAGACAGGGCAGCGCAGACGGAGGGAATCCGGAGAGAAGAATCTGACATCAGCTGCTCCGGTGATATGAAGTTGTAAATCGGTACCACTTCTGTCGTCCAGATCAGACAGGCCCGCCCCGAAAAAACGGCATCTTCCCCTACCTGTCGGGAGAGCGCGGAAAAGGAGTCGCCCAGTTGGCAGGAAGACTCCACGTTTTTCAGGTTTGCTTCACGGGAGAACAAGTCCGCATCCTGTGTGGGCAGGGCGGATGGAGCAACCGGAACCGGCAGGGAAACGGTAAGCGTCTCCGGTTCCGGAATCTCTCCGCAGCCCGCCAGCAGGAGGAAAACCAGGAGAATGGAAAACAGCTTTTTCATGGATACCACCGTTAGAATCAAGAATTTGGGGGACGGAATGGCCGGCAGAGTGCCGTCCCTATGGGTGGATGCTGAATTGTCAATTGATTCTGTCCGCCACGTAGAGGCCCATGGCGCCGGACTGGCTGAGGCCGCGGCAGATGCCGGAGCCGTCGCCGATCAGGTAGATGCCCTCGTGGATGCGGAAATCCCTGTCGTGCTCGGGTTTGAGGGAGTAGTATTTGCTTTCCAGGCCGTAGAGCAGGGTGTCGTCGTTGGCGGTACCGGGCGCCACCTTGTCCAGAGCCTGGATGGTCTCGATGATGTTGGTCAGAATCCGGTGGGGCAGGGCCAGGGAGAGGTCGCCCGCCGTGGCCTTCAGGGTGGGAATGACGGTGTTCTGGCCCAGCCGGTGGTCGTTGGTGCGGCGGCCCCGGATCAGGTCCCCGAAGCGCTGCACCAGCACGTTGCCCTGGCCGATCAGATTGGCCATTTTGGAGAAGGACTTGGCGTACTCCGTGGGGTTGTGGAAGGGCTCCGTGAAGTGGATGGAGGAGAGAATGGCAAAGTTGCAGTTTTCGGTCTTCTTCGCCGGGTCCGCGAAGGAGTGGCCGTTGGCGGTGATGATGCCGTCGTTGTTCTCCGCCGAGACGATGCCGCCCTGGTTGAAGCAGAACATCCGGGTGCGATCCTCAAAGGTTTTGGTGCGGCAGAGGATCTTGGGCTCGTAGATCTGGGAGGAGAATTCCCGCCAGATGGCGTCCTTCATCTCCACCCGCACGCCGATGTCCACGGCGTTGGAGTGGACGGAGATGCCGAACTGACGGCACAGCTCGCCCACGAACTCCGCCCCGTTCCGGCCGGTGGCCACCACCACCTTCCCGGCGGTCATAGCGCCCTTGGGGGTTTGCAGCTCGTAGCCGCCGGATATGGCCCGAACCTCCCTGACGTCGGTGCCGGGCAGCAGGTCCACCCGGTTTTCGCCCAGCCAGCGGATCAGGTTCTGCATAATCAGCAGATTGTTGTCGGTGCCCAGGTGCTTTACGTTCATGTCCAGCAGCCGCAGGTTGTTTTGCAGGCATTTGAGCTTCAGCGCCTCGTTGGAGCCGTATTCTTTGATCTGAATGCCCGCCGGGGTAAAGCGGTCCAGCACCGCGCTGACCCGGTCGATGTATTCCATGGCCAGCCGCTCCCCCAGCTCCTCCCCCAGGGTGCCGCCGTAGGCGGTGCCCAGGTTGAATTTGCCGTCAGAGAAGGCCCCCGCCCCGGCGAAGCCCGAGGTGATGGAGCAGACCGGGCAATAGACGCAGCCCCTGCCTCCTGCGGCGGGACAGCTTCGCTGTTCCACCATGCGGCCTTTTTCAGCAATGGCAATGGAGATGGCCGGGTCTCGTTCCCGCAGGGCGTAGGCGGTCATCAGGCCGCCGATGCCGCCGCCGATAATCACAACGTCGTAGTGCTGATTCATAGGATGCATCCTCCGTTTGCGCAAACTTTCAAGCATATTATACAACAGAACCCATAAAAAATCAAGCGGAGACCGGCGTTTTGCCGGTCTCCGTATGAGGTGTTTACCGCAGCTCCCCCAGCAAGGTCCCGTCGGCGGCGTAGACGAAATCACGGTATTGCAGATTGCTGCCATCAAAGTAATAATCGTCTCCATCTGGCATGGTGATTTCCGTCTTGGACGTTTGGATCACATAGCGTTTGGACTCATGGCGCAGACCGTATTCGTCTTCCCACTGCAGCACGAACTCGATGGCCGCGTTGTTGGGATATTCCTTTTCCAGGTGGGCCTCGAACTGATAGCTTACGGTGCTGTCCTTCAGGTCAATGTCGTCCAGCGTGCTGTCATTTTGCTTCACAAGCAGATGCAGGCTGCGAACCGCGCGATCCGGAGAGGGAACGTAGACGTCGGTTTCGATGGTCAGGACGTTCTCCTTTTGCTTGATCTCCGTGTCGAAGAAATTGAGTTCAAGTCTGGGGAAGAAGCTCCAGATATCCGGGTGGAAGTAGACCGTCTCGGTCTTGGTCCGTCCGTTTTCAGTCAGGCAAAGTGTGCCGTAGTTCGTCTCCGGAAGCTGGAGGGGATTCATCTGAATCGCGGCGGTGTAGACGCCATCCCGGCCCCGTTCCAGGGCGATCTCGTCCGCACCGTAACGCAGGCTTACGGTCACGTCGGTGTATTCCTCCTTCGGCAATGCGCGGATGGAAACGTCCACGGTTTGCGCCTCCACGTCCAGCTTTGTGGTTTCAAACTCGAAGTATTGGAAGTTGGTCTGCATTTCCTGCAGTCGTGCGTCGGATTTTCTGACGGTATCCCAGGTCCGGCTCACCATGTAGGACATGTTTTCGCAGCTCTGTCGAAGCTGATCCAGATCATTGGCCTGTTGGATTTCCCAGACGCAGAAGGCGGTGAAAAACGCCAGGACGAGAATGACCTTCCAGACGGTATGCAGGGCGGGAGAAGGGGCAACTACAGCGGTTTCGTTTTCCAGCACCCGGTTGATGCGCTTGCGGTAAAAGCGTTGATAGAGCCACACGGCCAGGGCGCCTACGCCCAGCAGCGCCAGCAGAATAAGGACTGCGCGAAGTACCATATATAGCATAATAATCGAACCTCCTCAGATTCCAAAGAAACTTTTAAAATTGTTGTAATAGGAGCGGGTCACGTCCACCTTGGAGCCGTCCGCCAGGGCCAGAACGAATTTCATGGACATGGTTGGGATGATTTTCTTGACGTGGCGGCGCTGGATGATGACGGAGTTGCTGATGCGCAGGAATTGCTTGGGGTCCAGCAGCAGGCAGAGCTGATACAGGCGGTCGGCGGTCTGATAGACGCCGTCTAACCGCCACGCTGTGACCGAAGGACTCAATGGATACAATGTCTTCCACGGCAAGATGGAGCCGGTTTCCCACCCCGTCCCGGACGGGCAGGTGCGTGGCGAAGCGGTCGTTCTCGAGCACGACCAGCTCGGCCTCGTCATCCAATTCAAACCCGGCCCGGAGCAGGGCCTCGGTGACGGCCTGTTCCCGTTCCGCGCTGACCGCGATTCGGATCTTCATTCGCATCCCTCCTTGCGGGCCCATCATATCCGGCGGGCGGGAAAAAGTCAAGGGCTTCGGCACGGATTGCAGTGCCGGGCCGCATAGATTGCAGTGAGATAAAAAAATAAAAAATGGATATTATAGATTGACACACACCGCTGCGTGTGATACAATGCGAGAGGAATATCCCGGAGAAACCGGGACGGAAAGGAGAAAAAACAATGAGCAAGCAGTTTAATTCGATTTCTGACCAGGAGGTTATCTCTGTATAATTGAATATTGGCGCGGCCAAGGCGTTGGGGTTTTGGACCCTTCTGTTTTGGTGCGCTGTAAAGTAACTTTCAAATGGTGGAAGCCGCAGGACGCAGCCACATTCGAGAGCTGCTTCGCTGCGGGATTTTTATACCCTTTTTCAGATAGTAAGGAGGAAAAGCACATGATTCACCTGGAAAAAGTGACATATAAAAATTTTGAGGCAATTACCGATCTGACGATATTCAAATCGCAGTATCCCTTCGTCGCCGACAACACCGAAAGTCTTGCGGAGGCGTACCTTGCCGTTACGTCGGGGGAGGCCTGCGCCTATCCCTTTGCCGTCTATGACGACGAGACGCCGGTGGGGTTTCTGATGATCGGGTATAACGAATCCTCCATTGAGGAGAATGCGCCGGAGATTCTCAAGGGCAACTACAGCATCTGGCGGCTGATGATCGACAAGAATTATCAGGGAAAGGGCTTCGGCAGGGAAACAGTGCGTCTTGGGCTGGAATTCATCAAAACGCAGCCCCAGGGAAAAGCGGAATACTGCACGCTTTCCTATAACCCCGAGAACGAGACGGCCAGAAAGCTGTACGCCTCCTTTGGCTTCGTGGAAACCGGAGATATGGACGGGGACGAGGTTGTTGCCGTGTTGAAGCTGTAAGAAGACAAAAAGGAGAGTAACTATGTTCAGAGAACCCCAGAAGGCTCAGTAGTCTGAGCTTAAATCCGTTATAATTTCATAAGCTCAGACGGTTCCGAAGCAATATCTGGGAGGAACAATGAGCTTACGCAAGACGACCGAAGGAAGATTCGGCAAAAACAACCAAAGCATTCAGCAACAGGAGCTCGAATATACCGGCGAGCTTCCGGCGGAAGAAACGCCCGCGCAGGCGTCGATCCGTATCTGGCACCGCTGCGGCGGCTGCGGAAAAAAGCAGGAGTTTCTCAACAGCGGCAGGTTCCGCGTCAACGCCAACGGAAACAACGTAGACGTGTGGCTGATCTACCGCTGCAAAAAATGCAAGCATTCCTGGAATCTAACGATATACGAACGGACAAGACCGTCCAGGATTCCGCGGGAATTGTTTGAGGCGTTTCAGGACAATGACGCGGAAACAGCTCTGGCCTACGGCAGGAGCAGCGAGTTTTTGAAGAAAAACCATGCGGAATTCCAAGGCCCGCAGGGCGGGCAATCTGCCCGCTGAACACAACATACGAAAGGTGATAATTCCTATGCAAATCAAATTAAAACCGGTCAATGAGGAAAACAGAGAGGCTGTTCTGGCCCTTTCCGTGCGGGAGGATCAGCCCTTCGTCGCGTCCAACAAAACTTCTCTGCGGCAGGCCGACGAGGCCAACGCGGAGCAGCCCGGCGTGGCGCGTCCCTTTGCCATCTACGCGGACGAAAAGCTGGTGGGCTTTTGTATGTTCGCCTTCGACCCCGAGGAAGAGGACGAGGACGACCGCTACTGGCTCTGGCGCTTTATGATCGACAAAAACGAGCAGGGCAAGGGCTTCGGCCAGGCCGCTCTGCAGGAGATCATCCGATACTTCAAGACCAACGGCGCGGATCGGCTCTTCCTGTCCACCGAGCCGGAGAACGAGCGGGGGCTGCACGTCTACCACAAGGCGGGCTTCCGGGAAACCGGCATCATTGATGACGATGAGGCTGTGCTGATGCGGATGTTAAAGGGCCCGCGTAAGATCGAGAAAAACTTGTTCGGCGTCAACGTGGACAAGTCCATGCACATCAAGGGAAAGAAGGGCTATGGCGTCAGCATCGCGCTCCAGGACGCAGACGGCGATTTCCACTGCTACTGCTCCGGCAGCGGCCGCCACGGACAGGATTTCCTGGTGAATCCGGATATGCTCTTCCAGGCAGGCTCCGTCTCCAAGCCCATGTTCGCGCTGACGCTTCTGCGGTACGTGGATAAGGGTATCATCAATCTGGACGCGGACATTTCAGGCGTCGTGCCGGAATTCGTCAAGAAGGGCCCCGTGACCTTCGCCGCCCTGCTCAGCCACACGGCGGGCTATAACGTCCACGGATTCCCCGGCTATCGGGCGAATCACGAACCCCTCTCCCTGGAGGACGTGCTGAACGGAAAGGGCAACACGCCGAAGCTGCGCCGGATCAAGCCCTACGGCAAGCAGTATATGTATTCCGGCGGCGGCATTACCCTGGCGCAGCTCGCCTTTGAGCGCATCACCGGCACGACCCTCCGCGAGGCCTTCCAAAAGGAGGTGGCGGAGCCCCTGGAGCTGAAACGCACCGGCTACTTCCAGCCCCTGGACGAGGAACTGTTGGCGAATGCGGCCTTCGGCGGCAGACTGGCGGAGAAGGAAGACTCTGCCCACGGGTATCACTACTATCCCGAACACGCCGCGGCAGGACTCTGGTCCACGCCCACGGAGCTGGTCAAGATCGGACTTGCGCTCTCGAAGAGCTGCCGGGAGGGCGGCCTTCTGAAGAAAGAAACGGCCCGCCGGATGCTGACGCCGGTGATGGGCAATTATGGCCTTTGCATGATGCGCGTCAACGCGGATACCCTTGACGCGGAAACGGCTGCGAAATTCGGCGGCGACGTCGGCTATCACGACGGAGCGAACGAGGGCTTCCTGACGGAATGGATCTTTTCTCTGAAGGAGGAGATCTGCGTGGCCTCCATGATAAACCGCTCCGATTCCGCAGCGGGCGAGGCACAGTTTGAGCTTGCCTGCAAGCTGTTCCGAAACGCAAAAAAATAAACCGGCCCCGGGATGGGAAACCCGTTCCCTACGACCCGCAGGGCGGGCAGACCTCTGCCCGCCGAGGAACCCGCCGCACAGAAAATCGGCGGTCTGGGGTCGGACCGCCCTGCGGCGCAAACGGGAAACCCGTCCCCTGCGGCACAAACAACAGACACAACGACCCCCATGCCGCAGCATGGGGGCCGTTGTGTTCATTCATGGCCGATTTTCTTCGATGATCCGCACGATCAGGTCCTGGAGCAGCTCCACCGTGTAGCTGCCCACGATGGGCTCCAGGTGGGAATCGCCGATGCCGGAATCGTCGGTGAGGAAGACATAGGTGCCGCCGGTCAGAATGGCCAGGGCCCGGCCAAAGAGCTCCGTTTCCCGGTCGGCGTTGGAGGCCACCACGGGGATCAGGTGGACGCCTTTTTCCGCGGCGGCGTTTACAGCGGCCCGCAGCGCGGCATCCTTGCCGTCATGGGGCGGTGCGTCAAAAATCAGGAAGGCCAGTTTGACGCTGTTTTCGTCCCAGTCGGTGCGAGAAGTCAGACACGCGGTGAGAATCTCAGCCACGGCCTCTGGGGTGTCCCCGCCGCCGTCCGCATACTCGGCGTTGATTTTTGCCTGGACGTCGGCAATGTCGGAGGTGAAGCCGTTGGTGCGGGTTACGTATTCGTCGCCCTCGTCCCGGTAGAAGTTGACGGACCAGGTTACGCCGGTGTTGCCGACCCGTTCCGCGATGGCGGAGAAGTCCTTTTGCAGGTAGGCAATCTCGTCGCCCATGGAGCCGGTGGTGTCCACGATGAACATGATCTGCATACCGGTCTGGGCGGGAGCGGCGGGTTCGACCGTCAGGGTCACGGTGTCCAGGGGCTTTATCGCGGAATTGCCTTGGGGATCGCCGGAGGCTTCTGGGACACGGTGGTCTGCGGTGGCTTCGCCGCAGACCACCTTGGCGGGGGTCTGGCCTTCGGCCCAGAAGACATAGGCGACGCCGTTTTTGTCGGTGCGGGCGGTCCAGAGGACTGCGCCTTCCGCATCCAGCAGGGTCACGGTCTCGTTGGCGAGGGCTGCAGCGGGGCTCGTCACTCTGACCTCAATGCGGTTCCGGGGATCCAGACCGAAGCTGGGAAAGGCGATGGTTCCGGCGTTCACCAGATTGGTGAAGAAGGGCCAGTTGTCGTTGTCCTTCCACTCCGCCGCGGTGAGCTTCAGCGGCTCCGCAGGAATCTGGGGGACGGTGCCGGGAAGAACCACGTCGTCGCTCTCGCCCCCGGGTGCTGGGGGGGCAGCCGGGGCGGCTTCTCCGTCGGC
>JAGABH010000167.1 GCA_017614755.1 Oscillospiraceae bacterium | reverse complement strand
GGGGCCGCTGCGGGTTGGCAGCGGCCCCTTGGGGTTTGGATTATTCTTCGGTGCCGTTGGTTACGGTCCAAGTAGAGGTGATGAAGGGCGTAATGCCGCCGTTCACAGCAGTCTGGTCCTTGATATAGCTGACCAGCAGCGCACGGGCCTGGCCTTCGTCCTCACCCTGGATCATATCGAACTGGGTGGAGTAGATGATACGCTCGGAATCATTGGCAACGAACTCGCAGCCGTGCTCGTTGAGCCACTTCACGTAGTTGCCGCCGCCGTTGAAGCGGTAGTTGTTGATAACCACGGTAAACTGCTTGTCCGCAGCAACGGTCTCGCCGTTGAAGGTCATGTTGACCACGCGCTCGCCCTCGGGCTTGGACACGTCAATGTCATAGTGGAAGCCTTCGCCCATGATGACATCGTAGTAGGTCAGATCACCGCTGGTCACATAGGGATTGCCGTCGGTGTCAACCTTGATCTTGGTGGCGGCAAACTCCAGCCACTGATGGACTTCCTCACCGCTCATGGTAATCTGGTAGAACCAGTTCTCAAAGCGGTACAGGCCGAACATATCGCCCAGGAAAATGTCGCCCTCGGAGATCAGGTTTTCCTTGTCGCCGGAGGTCAGAGGCGCGGAGATGGACAGCATGGCGGGGGTGTCGTCCTCGGTCTTGTCGGGGGTGTTTTCGCCGGTGCGGTCATAGGCGCCCCAGAGCTGCACGGTGTTGATCAGATCCATGAAGGCGGAGGGAGCGGTGCCCAGGTTGGCGGCGGGGTAATCGCCCAGAGCCTTGCCGATGGGCTGGAGCATATAGTTCTCCCAGGTTTCGGTCTCGTAGGGCTTCAGCAGGTTGGCCAGGTCCTCATCAATGGGGTAGTTCTCCATGTTGACGATCTGGGGCTCCACAGTGACTTCGCCGTTCTCGACCTTCACATCGACCTGAGCGATAGCCCGGGCCTTGGTGTAGGGCTGGAGAATGGGAATTTCCTTGCCGTCGGCGTTCGTGGCCATGTAGACCTGGTTGCCGTGCTCGTGGCCGGAGAAGGCGAAGGCGATGGTGTTGGTCTGGTTGACCAGGCGCTCAATGAAATCGGAGCCCTCGTCGGAGCCGATGCCGCTGTGGGCCACGACCACGATCATGTCGGCCTGCTCCAGCATCTCGGCCTCGTAGTGCTGATAGGTCTCGATGATGTTGGCGAAGTAGATACCCTCCCAGTTGGCGGGCACGTCCCACTTGGGGATGTTGGGGTTGCCGAAGCCAATGATGGCGACCTTGTAGCCGTCGAAGTCCTTGATGACGTAAGGAGCGGTGTCCTTCCAGGTGGCCCAGTCCTTGGTCTCGTCGTTGTTGGTCTCGGCCTTCAGGTAGTTGGCCAGGGAAATGGTCAGCTGCTGCTCGGTCTCGGTGCTTTCGGAGACAGCGTAGGCCATCTGCCGGCCCAGAATCTCCAGACCGTAGTTGAACTCATGGTTGCCCACAATCCACATATCGTAGCCGATGGTACGGAAGGCCAGAATTGCGGGGTCCTTTTCCTCGGGCTTGTTGAAGGCATAGTAGTAGGTCAGGGGAGCGCCCTGGAAGGTGTCGCCCATGTCCACGGTGTAGACATTGTCGCCGTAGGTAGCCTTATGCTCCTTGATGTAGGTGGCAATGCGGGTCAGGCCCCGCTTGTAGGTGCCGGACTGCTCGTAGGGAACGGTGTAGTCGGTGGCATAGATCTGGCCGTGGAGGTCAGAAGTCACCAGGAACTCAAAGTTGACGGGCTCAGCGGGAACTTCCGTCTTGATCAGGAAGGCGCGGAGGAAGGTCACGATCTCGCCGCGGGTGCAGGTCTTCTTGGGGGAGAAGGTGGTGGCGGAGGTGCCGCCGGTAACGCCGTTCTCCACAGCCCACAGAACCGCCTTGTAGGACCAGTCGCCGGTCGCGACGTCGGTGAAGGGATTCTCGGTGGAAGTGGGCTCAGGTCTTTCCGCCACAGCATAGAGGAAGGTCACGACCTGTTCGCGGGTGCACTCACCCTTGGGGGAGAAGGTGGTGGCGGTGGTGCCGCCGGTGATGCCGTTCTCCACAGCCCAAAGGGCAGGAGCGTAGAACCAATCCGTCTCCTTGACGTCGGTGAAGGGATTCTCCGCATCGCCGATCTCAGGACGGCCGGCAGCTGCATAGAGGAAGGTCACAACCGCGGCGCGGTCGCAGATGGCATTGGGGGAGAAGGTGGTGCCGTCGCCGGTGCCGCCCACCAGACGGGGCTCATGGTTGTAAGCCCAGTAGACAGGCCCAAAGTAGTACTTGGAGGAATCCAGCACGTCGGTGAAGCGGAAGTCCTGGGTAATGCGGCCCTGGGGCTCAGCATAGTCCGCGCCGATGACGCCGTGCAGCTCGGTGTTGATGAAGTCGATCAGAACCTCATCCAGGGGGATGCCGGTATCAAACTGTCTGGAAGCGGCCTGGAAGGCGTAGTAGGTATCGCCGCCGGCTGCGCAGAAGTTGTTGGTGACAACGGCGTAGGTGTCATCCTTGTTGAACTTCTTGCCGTTGATTTCTTCGATGGAAACACGCTTGATGGAAGCGGGCTTGTAGTAGGTGGAAGAGGGATACTGCTCGCCCTGGTCAAATTCCTTGGTGGTATCAATGTTGAACTTGATGCCGCTGACCTGGGGGAAGCCGCCCACAGCACCGGGGGTGGAGTAGGTGGAAGCTTCCAGAGCCTCCAGCAGCTCGGCGCCGGTCACATAGACCACGGCCACGGTGTTGCCGAAGGGCAGGACGGTGTTGACGTCGTTCTTGGTCACGTCGCCGGCATGGATCCAGGCACGGATGCCGCCGCCGTTGGTGATGGCCACAACGTTCTCAGCGGGGACGCCCAGGGTCTCGGCGTCCATATCCTTGAGCACGCCCCAAAGCATGGCGTCGGTGATCAGGTCGCCCAGGTTGGTTTCCATGTTGCGGTTGCCGGGGGCCTTGTCGCCGTTCAGCTCGACCTCGGACTGGGCAAAGACAGCGCCGTACTCGGCGTCCACAGCCTCCATGATCTCGCTGGCAACAGCGGCCACGGTCTCATCCACGGGAGCCTCTTCGCCCAGGGGGATCAGCTCGTTCTTTTCGATCTTCTTGGTGGCATTGTCAATGACAATCATGCCCACGTTCATCAGGGCAGTCTTGCTGGCCTTGGTGCCGGTGGACTGGATGGGCTCGCCGTCGGGGCCCTCGGTCATAACGGTGTGGGAGTGGCCGTCGATCACGAAGTCGATGCCGGTCACATGCTCAAACATATCAATGGAGCGGTTGGGCTCGGATTCGTCGTCCACGCCCAGGTGCACCAGACCGATCACCAGGTCGGCGCCCTCAGCCTTCAGCGCATCAACCTGCGCCTGGGCGCAGGCGTAGAGCTCCTCGCCCTGGAGGAAGGTGATCTCCTGGATCAGGCCCGGGTTGACCTTGGTGAAGGTCTCGGGGGTCTCCATGCCGAAGAAGCCGATCTTGACGCCGTCGACTTCCTTGATGGTGTAAGGCGTAAAGGCGGACTCGCCGTTCTCCTTCAGCATAATGTCGGCGCAGATAAGCTGGAACTCAGCCTTGGTCATGTTGGACAACAGCTGGGCGTAGCCGAAGTCAAACTCATGGTTGCCCAGAGTCGCGACGTCGTAGCCGGCGGCGTTCATCATGGTGACAGCCGCTTCGCCCTTGTTGGTGGAGACGTAGGTGGTGCCCTGGCTGTAGTCGCCGGCGTCCACCAGGATGACCTTGGCGCCCATGGACTCATAGAGCGCCTTCACACGGGCTACCTGGGCAAAGCCCATCAGCGCACCGTGGGTATCGTTGGTGTGGAGGATGACAGTCTTGCCTTCCATGCCTTCCTTCACGATGTTGATGCGGCCCTCGCCCTCCCAGTTGGAGTAGTCGTGGGCAGCAAAGGCTTCGGAGGTCATGTACTCAATGAGGACCTGGTTGTCCACCTTGACCTCGTCCAGCAGCAGCTCGTCGTCCTTGAACATATTGATGCCGTCGCCGGACTGCTTGAGCATGTAGTTGTGAGAAGCCAGCGTGTAGGTGCCGGCGGGATCGATGGGGGCGTAGCTGCCGTCGGCCTGGAGAACCTGAATGTCTTCCACGCGGCGGGGACCCGCCACGGCGACGAACATCTTGGTCTCGTCCACAATGACGGAGGAAGGAATGGCGGTGTTGATGGTGTACTTCAGGCCGGAGACCTGGAGGAAGCCGCCGTTCTCGCCTTCGAGGCTGCCGTCTTCCTTCACGTTGACGTTCCGGGAGGCCATTTCCAGGGCGTCCATGATCTGCTGACCGGAGGTCTTGACCATGCAGGCCATGTTGCCGTAGGGATGGACCTTGATAATGTCTTCATAGGTCACGTCGCCCGCGGTGATGTTGGCGCGAACGCCGCCGCCGTTGACGAAGGCGATATCAGCGCCCAGGACCGTCCGGTAGGCGTCGGCGCAGGCGTCGCCCAGGTTGGTCTCGCGCATACGGACCATTCTGTTGCCGGTTTCGGGATCCACAGTCAGAAGATCATAGTCCACGTGGGCCACGACGGTCTGCTTCAGCTCCTCAAACTCGGCCTCGATCTGCTCCAGGTAGGTCTGGGTTTCTTCGTCCACGCCGTCCACATCGGAGCGCTTGATGAGCTCGGTGTTGACCGCGCCTTCCTTGGTGACGGTCAGCTTGCCCACATTGGCCAGCTTGGTGCCGGTGGAGGAGAGCAGGACGGTCTCGCCGTTCTTGTTGGCAATCTCTTCCCGCTCGATGGTGCTGTGGGAGTGGCCGTCCAGCATGACGTTGATGCCGGTGGTGTTGGCGATGACGTCGGTGGAACGCCAGGGAGCGGACTGCTCGTCAATGCCCAGGTGGGCCAGGGCCACGACAACGGTGGCGCCCTCAGCACGGGCGGCGTCCACAGCGGTCTGCACAGCGTTGTACAGCTTCTCGCCGGTTTCGTCATTGCAGAAGGTGTAGGTCCAGTTGCCTTCAGCGTCCTGGAAATAGGCGGGGGTGGACTTGGTCAGAGACTCGGGGGTGGTGATGCCCACATAGCCGACCTTCAGGCCGTCATAGTCCACGACCTTGTAGCCCGCCAGGTTCACCGCGTCGGGGTCTTCCGGCCCGATGTACTGGAAGTTGCAGCTGATGTATTCGGCGTCTGCCATGTCGATCAGCTTCTTGAGCTGGGGCATGGTGTAGTCGAACTCGTGGTTGCCCAGGGTGGCAAAGTCGTAGCCCACGAAGTTCATCAGCTTCACCAGGTACTCGCCCTTGGAGATGGTGCCGATGAGCTCGCCCTGCACCGCGTCGCCGTTGTCAACCAAGGCTACGTTCTGGTGCTCAAGCTCCAGGGCTTTTTTGATCTTTGCCAGACCGGCAATACCGATGGAACTGTCGTCCTGATCGACGCCGCAATGGATGTCGTTGGTATACAGAACCACCAGATCGTCAGTCTTGGGCGCCTCTTCGGCAACGGCCATGGGCATCAGGGAAAGCACCATGAGCAGCGTCAGAAGAAGCGCAACAATTCGCTTGGAAATGTTTTTCTTCATACTGCGATCTCCTTTTTATTGGATTTTCCTGAAAGTCCGAGGACTTTTTCAGTACCTAATATTGTACCACAAAAATTCGCCGCGGACAAGCATTATTTGCGTTGTCCGCGGCATAAGTACAGAGATATTCGCTGGGAAATCTTGTGCATTTCGCCCATTGGAGGCAGGTTTGATGGAAATCAATGGAAAAGCCGCAGCCCGGAGGGCTGCGGCTGAGCGGATTACTTTGCGACCTTGTTCTTCAGAGCCTGGCCGGCCTTGAAAGCGGGGGTACGGCTGGCGGGGACCTTCACGGTCTCACCGGTGCGGGGGTTCTTGGCGGTACGAGCTTCACGGTCTCTGGTCTCAAAGGTGCCGAAGCCAACCAGCTGAACCTTCTCGCCGGCAGCGAGGGTCTCAGCCACGGTCTCGAGAACGGCGGCAAGGGCCTTCTCAGCGTTCTTCTTGGAAAGTTCGGTCTTTGCAGCGATTGCTGCCACGAGTTCAGTCTTGTTCATAGATAAATCCTCTTTCTTTGAAATTTTCTCATCTTGTGGCGCTGCGGCCTTCCATGGGGAAACGCCGCAATCATGCTGACGGGGGATTTGTTTTCCGGGTCGAAACGGGCCCCGCAGGGCCGCTGACCCGACAAAATTCCCCGTGTTCGGCTCACTTGGTAAAATCTATCATATTTTGCGCGATTTCGCAAGAGTAAATTCAAAAAAACTCTGATTTTTTCAAGAAAAATTTACTTTTTCCCCTTGAATTCAGGGGATTCGCAGCAGCTTGGCGATCTTATCCCCCTTGGGAAGCAGACTGCAATCGGCCCTGGTAATGACCCGCAGGTAGACCACCAGCAGAGCATAGACCACACCGGCACCCAAAATGGAGACCCCGGTTCGCAGCACCAGCGGCAGACCGATCTTCATGGAAAGGTGGTTCAGCAGGAAGGCGGCCACCCCCATCGCCAGTGCGGCCAGGGCGGGCTTGAACACATTGACCATCAGTTTGGGCGGGTGCTTCAGCACCCGCTGAATCGCCACCAGGTCCAGCATGGTAATCACCATGTAGCAAATGACGGTGCCTACCGGAACGCCAACGATATTGATCTTCGCGTTGCCCACCAGGACCAGGTTCACCAGCACCTTGACAATGCCGCCGATGACCATGTTGATAACGGGAAGGAAGACGTAGCCGTGGGCCTGCAAAATGGCGTTCATCACCAGAACAAAGGAGTTGAAGAACACACAAAAGGCCAGAATCCGCATCAGGATAGAGGCCGTCCCCAGGGAGCCGTCCGCCGTATAGCCCCCAAGCAGCTGCATGACGGGCTCCGAGAGCACCGCCAGGCCGATGGAACAGGGCATCGTAATCAGGCCCATGACCCGGGTGGCGGACTCGGCAATGGTGTTGGCCCGCTGGGTCTTTCGAAGGGTCAACTGCTCGGTGATGGCCGGAATGGCGGAGACAATGATGGGCGTGACAAAGGCGCAGGGGAGATTAAAGATGGTCTGGGCAAAGTTATAGATGCCCTTCAGCTTGTCGGCCACGTCCTCGGAGAAGCCCGCCGCGCCCTTGAGCTGACCCATGTAGACCGCGGTATCGATGGTGGTGATGATTTGCAGTCCCGCGGCGCCCAGGGTAATGGGGGCCGCTATGGCAATCAGCTTTTTGACGGTATCCCGCTGGGAATCCATAGAGGGGTCCAGGCACTCCACATGGAGCAGGGCGGCGGCTTTCTTCCGCCGGAGGATCAGATAGACCGTGGAGATTACAGTGCCCAGCGTAACGCCGAGAATGGCTCCGCCGGCCGCTTTGGACATCTCCCCGGTGGTTTTATTCAGAATATAGGCCAGAGAAAGGCCCACCACCAGCTTGCAGACCGCCTCCATAACCTGGGAGACGGAGGTGGGAACCATATTGGATTGGCCCTGGAAGAAGCCCCGCTCGGCGGAAATCAGGCAGATAAACAGCACCGCCGGAGACAGGCAGAGAATCGCGAACCAGCTGTTCTCGTGGTTCATCACGCCCGCCAGCTGCCGGCAGAGCGCACTCATCCCCACTGTGCCCACAACGCCCAGCACCAGGAAAACCTTGCGGGAAACCTGGAAAATCCGCTGAATCTGGTTTGTCCGTCCCAGGGTCTTGGCCTCGGAAATCATCCGGGACATGGCCACAGGCAGGCCCGTGGTGGAGACCATCAGAAGCACCGAGTATATATCATAAGCGGTGTTGAAGTAGCCGAAGCCCTCGTCGCCGATCAGCCGCTTCAGCGGGATCTTATAGAACGCACCGAGGAGCTTCACAATAGCCGTTGCCAGCGCAAGAACTGCCGCACCGCCCAGGAAGGTCTGTTTTTGATTGGTTTTTCCTTTCAGCAAGGCGTTCATTCCTTTCATAGATGGGAGCGATTTCCCGGAGTTCCGGCGCGGTCTATTCCTGCGCCCGGGTTCCGGCTCCCAGATAGGCCCGATATACATTCCGCCGGGTGAAGTGTTCCACCGGGGCAAACAATCCCTCGGGCAGGGCGGTCAGGGGAGCATCCGGGCCGGCATCGGCAGCCAGAAGCCCCTGCTGGGCGCACCAGGCAAGGGCGCCGGCGTAGGGATGAGCCTTTTTCCCGGCCCGCAGCATGGACACCCGGCGGCCCAAAGCCTCTTCCCGGGGAGCCAGCAGCATGGCAAGCTCTCCCTGCGTCATCGCTTGATCCGGCCGGAGCCGATTGTCGGAGTAGACCACCGCCCGCTCCGCCTGCAAGGCCTGGAAGCAGGCAAAATCCAGGTCCTCCCGGCCCAGGTCCGCAAAGGGACTCTCGGCCATCAGCTCCTCCACCGGAACCACCTGGTAGCCGTACTCCCGCAGCAGGGCCAGCTGCCGGTCCAAGGCAAAGGCCACCGGCGTCCGGCGGGCCATATTGTAGCCGTCCTTTTGGAAGATGATCTGACCCCGGAAGAAGTCCGGGTCCTTTTCCAGTGCGGCCCGCAGGGGCTCCACCATGGCCTTGACCTCCGCCTCCAGCGCGGCCTCCGGGTCCTGGTTGGAGGAGGGCAGCCAGCCGCCGCCGTCGAAGGAGGCGGCCATATACTGATAGCCCAGGCGGTTATAGACGTCATAGGAGCTAAAGCCGCCTCCAACCTTGTCAACGTAATGGGGCGGGCGGCCCATGGTCATGGTATAGCCGTATTCGTCCCGAAGAAGGCCGTGGAGCCTTTCCAGGTCCTCCACCGCCTTGTCATAGCTCCCCAAAAAGACCCGCTTGCCGTAGACAAAGGGCTTTTTCCCGAAGATGACGTGGCGGTAGCCGTGGTTGGTGAGCTGGTGCCCTTCCTCCAAAAGACGGCGAATCAGCCGGTCATTGTGAACCGCACCCCCATGATCGTCTTTGTGGATATCCGGGTAATGGTCATAGCGGATGCCGCCCCAGGCCGGAGAGCCTGTCGCTCCCGCCTCGTCGGGATAGTTTTCGGAGGTGTCGCCCACGATGTCGAAGGTGCCCCGGGCCCCGTATTTGGCAAGAATGTCCAGGAGAACGTCGGTCAAAGCCCGTCCCCCGAAACGGTCAGGGCTGGCCGGGAGGTCCATGGGGCCGTCGTCAAAGGTCATGGCGCAGATTCGACGGGTGGTCTGAATCCGCTCGATCCGCCGGGTATAGGACAGGCAGACCGCCGGGGCGGGCAGCACCTTCCGCAGCACCCGCTTGCCCAGCTTTCCGACCTTTACGAGAATTGTCATCGCAGCTTCCTCCAGTTTTCGTTTGCCCGGGAAACGGGCCGCCTCAATCGGCTCCCTTTTCTCCCTTGCGGAGCAGGTCCTCCGCGGCGCATTTTCCGGCAAAGGCCAGCCATTTCAGTCCTTTTCCAAGGCTCCCGCCGGTCTTTTTCAGCTTGGTGCGCTGGCTGCGGGCCACGTCCAGATGTCTGCCGTTTCGCCCGGAGACAACGCCTGTCCCCGCCAGGATGGCGGCCTTCACCGTCTCCGGAGTCAGGGCGTCCAGCTCCAGGGTCAGAATTCCGTTGCCGATTTCCCGGGGCAGGTGGGCGTCGCTCCCGGCCAGCAGGGGCAAGCCCTGGGCCTTGGCAAAACGGAGTGCCTTGGCGTTGGCGTCCGGATGCTTCCGGTTGGCTCGGCCGTTCCAGCCCTCCACCCCGTCCAGCAGGGGCGCCAGCGGCAGGAGCCGGGCTTCGTCCCGCTCCCGCTCAAAGGGGTGGGCAAGCACCGCCAGTCCGCCCTGGGCATGGATGGCCTCAATGAGCTCCCGGACCCCGCCGGGCGCATTCAGATCCCGTCCGGGCTTTGGGGCGAAGGAAATGGGGGCCTTCAAAAACAGCCCCAGCAGATGTCCGAACTCCGTGGAGAATTCCTCCCCGGAGATCACCAGCAGGTCCTCGGGCTCTGTTCCATTGGGCTGATAGAGCACATCGTGGTCTGTGACAGCCACGCCCCCCAGACCCGCTTCCCTGGCCCGGGCTATAATCTCTTCCACCGACATCCGCCCGTCGGCGGAGGCCTTGGAGTGAATGTGCAAATCAAACAAAACTTTCATGTTTCGGCGTTGTTTCGGGGCCGCCTCCCCATTTACAGATAGCTCTTCAAATAGGCCCGGTAGGCCTTTTTGTCCTCTCGGTCCTTCAGGGCCTCCCGAACCCGGAAGAAGTCCAGAAGACCGCCGCAGCCCGCCCGGAGCTTTCCGTGGCGCAGCAGATCGGCGCTGGCCGCCAGATCATTGAAGCAAAAGCGCATTTTCCTGCCCAGCTGGTAATCCTGGGCGGCGTATTCCAGGCGCTGGCCGCCCGCGGCCAGGACGTAGCGCTCCAGCATGGGACTGCCCGCAAAGGGCACCAGAGGGAAGCTCCCCCAGATTCGGGGGTTGACCTCCAAAATGGCGTCGCCCTTGAACTCCACCATCGCCAGCCCCGTGAAGCCGAAGCTGCGCAGAAGCTCCGCGGCCTGGTGAATCCGCTGGGCGTCAAACTCCGTGACGCAGCAGGTGGACGGCCCCCCGCTCATGGGATACTCCCGGAGTCTTCGATGGCAGATGGCTCCGATCAGTCGGGATTCCCGGTCCAACAGAAGGCTGACGCCCCGGCCCGGCCCCTGAACCCGCTCCTGCACGATAGGTTCCGGGTCATAGCGGCACATGGCCCGGTAGATTTTGTTGTATTCCGTTTCGTTCTCCGCCACGGCATAGCGATCCGCGGCTTTGAGGCCCAGCTTTTCCCCGCAGTGGGGCTTTACCACCACCGGATAGCGATCCGGCGTCCCGGCGTACTGCCTGGGCACCGTCAGGCCCAGGGTCCGGGCCCGGTCGTGGACCGTCTGCTTGTCGTTGAGCGCGTCCAATTCCTCCGGCCGGGCAATAAGAAAATCGGCGTACCGGGCGAAGCTCTCCCGCCGGGCGGCCACCATCCGAAGACTTCCCGCGCCCACGCAGAGCAAAACCGGCTTCTCTCCGCTTTCTTCCCGACGGATGCAGGCCAGCAGGCGCTCCGGATAGTCCGGGTCCGCCACGCATCCCTCGATCCACTGTCCCTGGGCAAATTGGGAGGAAAACACCGGGGGCGTTTGGTCGCAGTCCCCTCGAGTCTGGGTCACGATCACCCGGAAGCCCCTCCGCCCCAGATCCCTGGCTGCGGCCAGCGCGGAGCGGTATTTTCCATCCGTCAGGATCACAGTTTTCATTGGTTTTCCCTCCGTCCGGTCGGCAGCGCCTCCGGGAGTTCCGATTCTGATCGTTTATTTGGATTCCTGGTCCAGGAAGACCGCAGGCATGGCGTGCTCCGCCAGCTCCCGGACCACGGCGTTCAGGTCGATGGTTGGGTATTTTCCGGCGGCATAGAGCACCTTGCCCCGAACCATGGTCATCACCACGTCGTGGCCGGAGGCGGCATAGCAGAGATGGGAGAGGACGTCATGGCAGGGCATCAGATGGGGCTGGGTGAAGTCCAGCAGGATCAGATCCGCGTCCATGCCCTCCTTGAGCATTCCGCATTCCTTTTCCCGACCCTGGGCCCGGGCGCCGCAGACGGTAGCCATCATCAGCGCCGCCTGCGGCGGCAGGGCCTCAGCGTCCCCGTGGACATTCTTTGCCATCAGGGAGGCGGCCTTGATCTCCTCAAAGAGGTCCAGGTTGTTGTTGGAGGAAGCGCCGTCGGTGCCAAGCGCCACGTTCATGCCGGCTTTCACCATGGCAATCACGTCAGCCTCGCCGGAGGCCAGCTTCAGGTTGGACACCGGACAGTGAACCGCCGTCACCTTCCGCTTGGCCAGAAGCGCCATATCCTCCGGCTCCAGCCAGACGCAGTGGGCCGCCTGGGTTCGGGCGGAGAAGACCCGGTGGCAGTCCAGCACCTGGGCAGGCGTCAGGCCGTATTTCTCTTTACATTCCTCATGCTCTTTCTTTGTCTCGGACAGATGGAGCTGCATCCCCAGGCCTTCGTTGCAGGCATACTCCCCCATGGCCTCCCAGAGATGGTAGTTGGAGGTGTATTCGGCATGGATGGAGGCCTCCACCTTGATTCGGCCCCGGTCATAGCCGTCCCATTTCTCCCGCAGCTCCCGGAGCTCTACGCAGGGAGGATAGGTCTCCGCGTCAAATTCCTCGGACCAGAGGGTGATGCCCCGGCTGAGGTTGGCCTTGATGCCGCTCTCCGCCACAGCCTCAGCAATGGCACCGCAGTGGTCGTACATATCCGAGACGGAAGTGACGCCGAAGCGCAGGCACTCGGCGATGGAGAGCAGGGTCGCCGCCTTGACGGCCCGATCATCCATCCGGGCCTCCCGGGGGAAGATGTAGTCGAAGAGCCAGGTGTGCAGGTCGTGGCCGTCGCCGTAACCCCGCAGGAGGCTCATGGGCAGGTGGGTGTGGCAGTTGATCAGGCCCGGCATCAGCACCATGCCCTCGCCGTTGATAATCTGCTGAGGCTTTTCCTGGGGCGCGGTTTTTCCGATATAGGAAATCTTCCCATCCGTCACGCCCAGAAAAGCGGCATAATGAACGTGCATGGCCTCGTCCATGGTAACGAGGGTGACGTTGGAAAACAAGGTATCCATAGTGCTCCTTTCGTCGCAGGCGAGCATCCGCATGGGCGGATGCGGATGCTTCTCAGCCTTCCTTCGGCAAAAACTCTTCCCGCAGCAGGGAGGTCTCCGGAACGTATTCCAGGTCCAGAGGGTCAAAGGATTCCAGGCCCTCCAGAATCAGGTCCACCAGCTTGGGCTGGGGATGCTCCTCCAATTTCAGCAGCATGGGCTCGGCGATGGTACGGAAGGCCGCCACCTCGTAGCCATGGGAGGAGTCGATGGCATAGTGGGCGCTGCCCTTAAAGGGGGTGATGTACTTCTTCTCTCCCAGACGGACGTTCCGCCACATCCCCAGGGTCTCTTCCGCAGAGGCGGCCCGGAAATTGTAGTCCCGGACGATCCGCCGCAGGACCCGCATCCAGACCCGGTCGAAGACCTCCACGTCGTTATCATAGACGGAGGAGGCGGTGGACACAAACAGGCGGGTAGCCTCGGGATTCTTCCCGGTGAGCAGGGGATTCAGGCCGTGGATGCCCTCAAAGATAACAACCTCCTGGTCATGGAGCCGGATGGTCTGATACTTCTCCGGCACTTGCGCCTGAAGCTGAAAATCAAAGTGGGGAACAACAATCTCTCCGCCCTGATCCAGGGCCTCCAGGTGACGGCCCAGCAGGGCGATATCCAGACCCTCGGGGGCTTCCAGGTCGAACTCTCCGTCCTTGGTCCGTGGGAAATCCGGCTCGCTCTTGGAGCGATAATAGTCGTCCAGGGAAATCATATGGGCGCAGATGCCCCGGGCCTCCAGGGCCTTTCTCAGCCGGGAGGCGGTGGTGGTTTTGCCGGAGGAGGAAGGGCCCGCCAGAAGGACGACCCGGCTCTTGCTCAGGCGCTCTTCCACCAGCTCGGCGGCGTTGTTGATGCGGCTTTCATAGAGGTTGTCGCACTTTGCCACATAGGCCTTCGGGTTGGTCCGAAGGGCGGTATTGATATCATTCAGTTCTATCCGCATAGGAACTAACTCCTTTTCTCTGATTCTATGGGTTTAACTGTTTTATTATACCCGTTTTGCCGTCACTTGTCAATTGTTCCAGCAGGGCGGTTTTCCCGGCCAGGACTTCTTCGATTCGCTCCACGTACTGCTTGGGGTACTTGGGGTTGCATTGCCGCTCCAGCCGATGCTCCGGCAGAAGGCGCTTGCTCACCGCGCCGCCCCCCAGGGCCAGGATATCCGTGAGCTCTTCCATCATGTAGACGTTATAGAGGCACAGGTCCCCATCCCGGCACCAGCCCACGTTTTCCAGGCTGCCGGACATATATTTCTGTCGGTAGAGGTAATAGGGGGCATAGCCCCGGCCGGAGAGGACGGTGTTGGCATGGTCTACCATGGCCTCCACTGCCGCCTGGGGCGGCAGGTTCTCCCGGCGGGAGAAAAGCTCCGCCCCCTTTTTGAGGGCCAGGGTATGAACCGTGACGTTGGAGGGGTCCAGCGCCAGGACCCGGTCCAGAGAGCGGGCGAAGCTCTCGGGGTCGTCCCCGGGCAGGCCCGCGATCAGGTCCATGTTGATGCTGGAAAAGCCCGCCGCAGCAGCCTGGGCGTAGGCCCGCTCCACGTCCGCCGCGGTGTGGGGGCGGCCCACTGTCCGCAGCACGGCGTCATTCATGGTCTGGGGGTTGATGCTGACCCGGTTGGCCCCCAGTCCGCGGATGACTTTGAGTTTTTCCGGGTCTATCGTGTCGGGTCGTCCGGCCTCCACCGTATATTCTATCAGCCGGGAGCGGTCAAAATGCCGGTTGACGGCGTCCATCAGCAGCCGCATTTGCTCCGCGGAAAGGGTGGTGGGGGTGCCGCCGCCGATGTAGAGAGTGCGAAGGGTCAAGCCAGCCCGCTTCATGCCCGCGCCCACGGTCTCGATCTCCCGGAGCAGGCCCTCCAGATACGGGGTCAGGAGCTTCCCGGCGCTGCCCTCGGTCTGGCTCACGAAGGAGCAGTAGCTGCAGCGCGTGGGGCAGAAGGGAATGCCGATATAGACGGAAACGTCCGTGGAAATCAGCAGCCGAACCGCCTCCACAGAGGCAAGGCTGGCCCGGACGCAGAGCTTCCGGCGGGCCGGAGTGACAAAGAAGGTCTGATCCAACAGCCTGTCGGCGCTCTCCGCCGTGCCCCCCTCCAGCAGATGCCGGGTAGTGAGCTTGGTGGGCCGAACTCCGGAAAGGGCCCCCCAGGGCGGAATCGCCGGAAGCTGGGGCAAAGCCGCCAGGTAGTAGGCCCGCTGGAGAATGCGGCGGCGAAGGGCATAGGTCTCCCGCTCCAATGCCAGCCGCTGGACAGCCCGGGTGGTTTTCCCGTCCCGGGTAATTCTGGCGGAAGCTGTCAGATATTTTGTTCCGTAGCTGAGCCGGGAGACCGCCCCATCCCCTCGAAAGGGTTTCTCGCAATACTCCATGGGCTCCTCGGGGAAAAGGCAGAGCTGGAGCTGCTCCAGGGCATAGCGGTCCGTATGGCCGGAAAGATATAGCTTCATGGCGAAATCATCCCCTGCGAAAGAAAAAGTCTATCTTCGTCAGTATATCACGGGGAGCGGGGCAATGCAAGAAAAAAACCCGTTAATTGGTGGTTGTCAGAGGGCGGATTGTGGGCTATAATGAACAGAGAATCAAGGGAAAGGAGGCGCCGGAATGGATCAGCAAAAGCAATATCTTGCCATCGATCTCAAATCCTTCTACGCCTCTGTGGAGTGCGTGGAGCGGGGGCTGGACCCCCTGAACGCCGCTCTGGTAGTAGCGGACCCCAGCCGCACGGACAAGACCATCTGTCTGGCGGTGTCCCCGGCCCTGAAAGCCTACGGGATACCGGGCCGGCCCCGTCTGTTCGAAGTCAATCGGGCCGTAGCCCTGGTCAATGCCCGCCGCCTGGGCGCTTCGCCGGGCCGGGCCTTCACCGGCTCCTCCGCGATGGCAGATGAGCTCCGTGCCAACCCGGCTCTGAAGCTGGAGCCCATCATCGCTCCGCCGCAGATGGCCCACTATATGGATTGCAGTGCGGGTATCTATCAGGTCTATCTGAACTACGTAGCCCCGGAGGACATTCACGTCTACTCCATCGACGAGGTCTTCATCGACGTAACCGCCTATCTGCGGACCTACAATTGCACCGCCCGGGAGCTGGCTATGCGGATGATCCGGGACGTGCTGGCCCAGACGGGGATCACCGCCACGGCGGGCATCGGCACCAATCTCTACCTGTGTAAAATCGCCATGGATATTGTGGCAAAGAAAATGCCCGCCGACAAGGACGGGGTGCGGATTGCCGAGCTGGATGAACAGGGCTACCGGGAACAGCTTTGGGATCACCGGCCCCTGACAGACTTCTGGCGGGTAGGCCGCGGGATCGCCAGGAAGCTGGCAGCCAACGGAATCAACACCATGGGAGACATTGCCCGCTGTTCCCTGGGCTCTGACCGGGATCGCTGGAATGAGGAACTGTTGTTCAAGCTCTTCGGCGTCAACGCCGAGCTGCTGATCGACCACGCCTGGGGCATCGAGCCCTGCACCATGGCCGACATCAAGGCCTATCGCTCTGAGGAAAACTCCCTGTCGGTGGGGCAGGTTCTCCAGCGCCCCTACCGATTCGACGAGGCGCGGCTGATTGTCCGGGAGATGGCGGAGTCCCTGGTTTTGGATCTGGTGCACAAGGAACTTGTCACCGACCAGCTGGTTCTGTCGGTGGGCTACGACGTAGAAAATCTGAAATCTCCCACGGCCGCAAGCCTCTTTCCGGGCAAGGTGGAGCAGGACCATTATGGGCGTTCCATTCCCCAGGGCGCCAACGGTTCTCTGAACCTGGGGCGGCACACGGCTTCCACCCGGCAGATTACCGAGGCCGCGGCGGCCCTTTTTGCCCAGATCGCAAACCCGGCCCTGACAGTACGGCGGCTCACCATCGCAGCAAACCACGTCCGCCTTGCGGCGGAACCCGCCGGGGAGCCGAAACAGCTCAGTCTCTTCTATGACCCGGAAGCCGACGACGCCCGAGAGGCGGCGGAGGCCAAGGAGCGCCGCCAGCAGGAGACCATCCTGTCCATTCGAAGCCGGTTCGGCAAGAATGCGGTGTTTAAGGCCATGGATCTTCAGGAGGGCGCAACCGCCCTGGAACGGAACAAACAGGTGGGCGGACACAAGGCCTGAGCCGAAGCGGCATATTGCGAATGAAGAACGCACCGTGAAAAAAGAAAAATGAGGTGTAATTGCCTTTTGAAAGCAGAAAGAACAGGCTGTCCCGGTGATTTGGGAAAGCCTGTTCTGCTCTTGAGACAAATTAGAAAACCCGCGTGCAGCAGTTCTGCACGCGGGCATATTTTACTTGGCGTAATCCACAGCCTTTGTTTCGCGGATCAGATTGATCTTGATCTGGCCGGGGTATTCCAGCTCGGCTTCGATCTTCTTGGCGATATCGTGGGCCAGGAGGGTCATGTTGTCCTCGGAGACATCCTCGGGACGAACCATAATACGAACCTCGCGGCCGGCCTGAATCGCGTAGGCCTTTTCCACGCCGGGGAAGGAGCCGGTGAGCTCTTCCAGCTTTTCCAGTCTGCGGACGTAATTTTCCACATTCTCGCGGCGGGCGCCGGGACGGGCGGCGGAGATGGCGTCGGCAGCCTGCACCAGGCAGGCAACAATGGTCTTGGCCTCCACGTCGCCGTGGTGGGCCTCGATGGCGTGGATAACCTCGGGAGATTCCTTATACTTCCGGGCCAGCTCCACGCCCAGCTGGACGTGGCTGCCTTCCATTTCGTGATCCACGCTCTTGCCCAGATCATGCAGCAGACCCGCACGCTTGGCAAGGGTCACATCCTCGCCCAGCTCGGAGGCCAGCAGGCCGGCAATGTGGGCCACCTCCATGGAGTGGTTGAGGACGTTCTGGCCGTAAGAGGTACGGAACTTCTGACGGCCCAGGAGCTTGATCAGCTCGGGGTGCAGGCCCTGAACGCCGGTCTCGAAGACCGCACGCTCGCCTTCCCGCTTGATGGTGGTCTCCACCTCGCGGCGAGCCTTTTCCACCATGTCCTCGATGCGGGTGGGGTGGATGCGGCCGTCGGCAATGAGCTTTTCCAGGGCCAGCCGGGCAATCTCCCGGCGGACGGGGTCGAAGGAGGAGACCGTGATGGCCTCCGGGGTATCGTCGATGATGAGATCGACGCCGGTGATGGTTTCCAGCGTGCGGATGTTGCGGCCCTCGCGGCCGATGATGCGGCCCTTCATTTCGTCGTTGGGCAGAGACACGACGGAAACTGTGGCCTCGGCGGCATGGTCGGCGGCGCAGCGCTGGATGGCGGTGGAGATGATCTCCCGGGCAAGCTGATCGGCGTTGTCCTTGAGCTCCGCCTCGATGTCCTTGAGCTTGACGGCGGCGTCATGCCGGGCCTCCAGCTCCACGTTCTTGATAATCAGAACCTTGGCCTCTTCCTGGGTCAGGCCGGAGATTTTCTCCAGCATTTCCAGCTGAGACTTCTTGATGAGGTTGACCTCCTCCTGGGTGGCGGCAACTGCCTGCTGCCGCTTGCGGAGCTCTTCCTCCTTGCGCTCAAAGTTGTCGAGCTTCTTGTCAAGGGACTCTTCCTTTTGCTGCAGCCGACGTTCCTGCTTGCTCAGTTCGCTGCGGCGTTCCTTGATCTCTTTTTCGTTTTCTGTGCGAGTTTTATGGATTTCCTCCTTGGCCTCCAGGAGCATTTCTCGTTTCTTGCTCTCACCGGCTTTGATGGCCTCATTATACAGGCGCGTGGCTTCCTCGTCCGCGTTCTTGATTTTTACGATAGCGTCCTTCTTCATCTTGCTGAAAATCAGAAGGGCGACGGCAGCGCCTATGATCAGACCCAAAACGGGTAAAATTATATATAATACATCCATATACTCCGCACACCTCCTTTCATAAAGAATTAGGTATGCCAAGAAAAAGAAATACCCGCGCCTGCCTCCACAAAAAAGGTGGGCGGGCAAACTAATCCACCGGTTATTTTACCGGGAAACCGAGCTCTTGTCAAGAACAATTTATGTCAAACTTGCATTTTTCGTAATTATGCAGTATAGTTATAAATATCAACAGGATGAAAGGAGGTTTCCGGCGTGATTCTGTCCTGTACTATGACCCGACGCGCAAAGCTGCTGTCGGCCCTGCGGCGGGAGCTGCGAATCTCCGACGGCCTGGTCCGGCGGCTGAAGCCCCAGGACGCCTTCCTGGTCAACGGGGAAAGCGCCCACACCAACCGGGTCCTGGAGCCGGGCGACGTGGTTTCCGTGATAATTCGGGAGACCCCGCCGGACTTCCCGCCGGAGGATGGGTCCCTGACGATTCTATATGAAGACGACTGCATCATTGCCCTGGACAAGCCCCAGGGAATCATCGTTCACCCCACCTTCTCCCGGCAGACCGGGACCCTGGCCAACCATCTGCTGGGTTACTACCGGCGAAGCAGCCAGGACTGCGCGGTTCATGTGCTGACCCGGCTGGACCGGGACACCATGGGCGTTGTGATCTTTGCCAAAAACGCCTGGGCCCACTGGCTGCTGATGGAGGAGCTGGACGCAGGACGGATCGAAAAAACTTACGAGGCCCTGACCGTGGGCGGGCCGGAGGCTGACTGCGGGCGGATCGACCTTCCCATTGCGAAGCGGCCAAACCCCAGTCTGCTGCGGTATGTGAGCCCGGAGGGCAAGCCAGCGCAGACCGAATACCGGGTGCTGGAACGGGGCCCCATCTGCCGTCTGGAGCTCCGGCCCCTAACGGGCCGAACCCACCAGCTTCGGGTCCACTGTGCCCACGAGGGCTTTCCCATTTTGGGAGACCCACAGTACGGGGCAACGATTTTTCGGGGATCAGAGAGCCGGAATCAAGAAGCAGAGCTTCCGGAATTTGCGGGACAGCAGTTGCTTGCCAAACGGATTTGCCTGGACCAGCCAATCACAGGAAAGCGGATTTGTATTTGCTCCAAAATGGCGTTGGAAATGCCCTTGGGATGATATACAAAATACGGAACGGAATCTGCCGGAAACGGCGGCCGGCGGTCTGGCCGCCCTACGGGTGAATGTCTGCGTGAGGCAGACCCCTCCACCGGCTCCGCCGGTCCCCCTCCCCTTGGCAGGGGAGGTTTTGGGACGCGGACGGAAGCGTGATGTCCCTGGGAAAAAACCATGACCGCCG
>JAGABH010000166.1 GCA_017614755.1 Oscillospiraceae bacterium | reverse complement strand
CCCCTGCCAAGGGGAGGGGGACCGGCGAAGCCGGTGGAGGGGTGTTGCCCGGTTCCCGGCAGCAAGCGGGTTCGCAACGGGTCCCCCTCATCCGTCAGCGCTTCGCGCTGCCTGCGTTTTTTCCATGTTTTCAAAGGGCAATTTAAAAGCACCGCAAACTGTCAACGCGCAACGCTCAATTCTCAATTCTCACTTTCCCGTTTTTCCCGGAAAAAACTCCTCCACAAAGTCCACCCGGGCGACGGTAAACTCCCTCCCGTCCAGATAGGCCAGGGCCCCGGCGTCGGTGGTGAAGGCAAATTTCAGGTAATAGGAGTAGAGAGCCTGGTACTTTCGGTCGAAGCGCTTGTCCAGCTTGCCGTACTTCCCGTCGCCCAGCAGGGGGGTGCCGGCGTCGGCCATCATGGCCCGGATCTGGTGGGTTCGGCCGGTAATCAGCTCGCACTCCACCAGGGACAGGCCCTCCCGGGTCTCCAGGGTTCGGTATTTGGTAACGGCGGTCTTGGCCCCCGGCTGGGATTTCCGGGTCACATAGACCCGGTTTTGCTTGGCGTCCTTGAAGATGTAGCCCTCCAGGGTTCCCGCCCGGGGCTTGGGGCTTCCGTGGACCACGCAGAGGTATTTCTTTTCCAGCTCCCGATCCTTGATCTTCTGGTTCAGAATCCGCAGGGCCTCGGCGGTCTTGGCGGCGATGACGATGCCCCCGGTGTTCCGGTCGATCCGGTTGCAGAGGGCGGGGGCGAAGGCGTGCTCCGCCCGGGGCTTCCACTCCCCCTTGGCGTAGAGGTAGGCCTGGATGTGGTCGATGAGGGTCTTGCCGTACTCCGCCCCGTCGTGGGGGTGAACCGCGACGCCGGGCTTTTTGTCCACCAGGAGGATGTTCTCGTCCTCGTAGACGATGTTCAGCTTCGGAGCCGTGACGGTGAGATAGGCGTTCTCCGGCTTGGGGGTATCGAAGAACTCGTCGTTGATATAGAGCTGGAGCAGGTTTCCCTCGCAGAGCCGGGTATCCCGCTCGGCCCGTTTGCCGTCCAGCTTGATCCGCTTCAGGCGGATATATTTCTGCGCCAGGGAGGCGGGAAGCAGGGGGACGTTCTTGGCCAGAAAGCGATCCAGCCGCTGGCCGGCGTCGTTTTTCGTGATGGTGATCTCTTTCATGTTCTCTCAATCCTCCCCATTGTTCCACCGCTATTTTACCCCATTTTTATGCCTGTGGCAAGCCTCATTTTTCCGGGGCCCGGAGACCGGGGGGGAAAAACCACTTTACAAACAGAGGCTTTTGTGGTAAGATGAAAAAGTTAAGTTGCAAAATAGCGTCAAAAAAGCGTCTGTAATTCCGAAAGGAGTTCTGAATAATATGGTGAAATACGTGATCCACGGCGGAAAACCCCTCAGCGGAAGAGTAATGATCTCCGGCGCGAAGAACGCCGCGGTGGGCATCCTGCCCGCCACCCTGCTGGTGAAGGGAACCTGCCGGATTGAGAACGTCCCCGATATTTCCGATATCCGCCTGCTGCTCCGGATCCTCAGCGAGATGGGCGCCTCCATCCGCCGTCTGAGCTTCAGCACCCTGGAGATCGACTGCACCCGGGTTCGGGACGCAGTGGCTCCCATCGACCTGGTGCGGCGGATTCGCGCCTCCTACTACCTGATCGGGGCCCAGCTGGGCCGCTTCGGTCACGCCTCTGTGGCCCTGCCCGGCGGCTGCAATTTCGGCCCCCGGCCCATCGACCAGCACATCAAGGGCTTTGAGGCCTTGGGCGCCGAGGTGGAGCTGTCCGGCGGCTACGTCATTGCCAGAGCGCCTGCCGACGGCTTGCAGGGGGCCCGGGTGAACCTGGACGTGGTCAGCGTGGGCGCTACCATGAATATTATGCTGGGGGCCGTCCTGGCCACCGGCACGACCTACATTGAGAACGCGGCCAAGGAGCCCCACATCGTGGACCTGGCCAACTTCCTCAACGCCATGGGCGCACGCATCTCCGGCGCGGGCACCGACGTGATCCGCATCCGGGGCGTCAAAGGCCTCCACGGCGGTACATATTCCATCATCCCGGACCAGATCGAAGCGGGCACCTACATGGCCGCTGCGGCGGCGGTGGGAGGCGACGTGCTGATTCAGAACGTCATTCCCAAGCACCTGGAGTCCATCACTGCCAAGCTGCGGGAAATGGGCGCCCGGATCACCGAGTATGAAGACGCCATCTGCGTCATCCGCACGGGCAAGCTCCGCCGGGCCAATGTGAAGACCATGCCCTATCCCGGCTTCCCCACGGATATGCAGTCCCAGGTGGCGGTGTGTATGTCCTTGGCAAAGGGCTCCAGCGTCATCACCGAGGGCATCTACGACACCCGCTTCCGCTACTGCGCCGAGCTCAACCGCATGGGCGCGAAGATCAAGGTGGAGACCAAGGTGGCCCTGATTGAAGGCGTGGAGCAGCTCCACGGCTGCGAGGTCAAGGCCTGCGACCTGCGGGCCGGGGCGGCCATGGTGATCGCCGGTCTGGCGGCGGACGGCACCACCACCGTGGAGGACGTCCACTACATCGAGCGGGGCTACGAGTGCATGATTGAGAAGCTCCGGGGCCTGGGGGCGGACATCACCCGGATCGAGACCCCGGATAACCCCAGAATGCAGGGCGTGGGATAGGAAACGTGAAACGCGCAACGCCCCCGCGGGCCTTGAACCGCAATCCATAAACCAATCGGAGGACCCCTTCAATGGAATGGGAATTTGATCAAACTGTCCAGCAGTCTGCGGAACAGTCTACTGAGCAGTCCACCGAGCAGAGCCAGGTCCGGCGGCGCACCCAGCGCCGCCGTTCCGGCCCCCTGCCTCCCTGGGTGCTGGTATTCGGCTGTCTGCTGTTCTACGCATTTTTCTTCCATATCTGGACCGAGGACCGCTTCTCTCTGGGCCGGTTCCTGACTCTGACGGTGCTGTCTCTGGCCTTTGCCATGCTTTCCGCCCTGCTGGGAACCATCAGCAAGCGGCGGAAGTATCAGAAGATTTTTGCCCTGGCGGTGGTGATCTTCTGGGGCGTGATGTATCTGACGGAGTATTTCATTCTCGACTCCTTCCATAACTTCTACACCATCGAGGGAATGCTCACCGGCGCGGGCAACGCCGGCCAGGAGGATTTCAAGGACCGCACCGTTGATCTGGTTCTCTCAAACTTCTGGCGCATTCTGCTCTTTGCGCTGCCCATCGTGGGCTGGTTCGTGGCAAACCGCTTCCTGAAGATTCGCAGAATCCTCACCCGGGGCGTGCGCCGCTACCTGGCTGTCGCCGGGGCGGTTCTGCTGGTGGTGGGTCTGATTTTTGCCAGCGCCCTGTCTCCGGACCGGAACCGGATGGGCAAAGAGTACAACTTCACCGACGCCGTCCACGGCTTCGGCCTGCCCATGGGCTTTACCCTGGATCTCTTCAAGGGCGGCGGCAGCAGCGAGTTCGAGCTGCCGGATGATTCCTTTGTTCCCACCGATCCCCCTGCCATCAGCAGCGATCCGTCGGGAATCGAGTCCCAGTCCGTCCAGACGGACACCAACGGGGAGACCCTGGAGCCCATTCCCACGGAGCCTCCCAAGCCCACCTACACCTACCAGATGCTGGATCTGGATTTCCAGAGCCTCATCGACAACTCCGGCGACGATACGGTGGTAAATCTGTCCAAGTATCTCAGCTCCCGGACGCCCTCCATGACCAACGAGATGACGGGAATGTTCCGGGGCAAGAACCTGATTCTCATCACCTGCGAGGCCTTCTCCAAGGAGTTCATTGACCCGGAGCTGACCCCCACCCTCTACCGGATGATGACCAAGGGCATCCAGTTTACCGACTACTACCAGCCCGCCTGGGGCGGCTCCACCTCCTCCGGCGAGTTCTCCGTGCTGACGGGCATCTACCCGGGCCGGGGCGTCAAGTCCATCACCAACACCATCGGCCGGAATATGGACATCACCATCGGCAATCTGCTCCAGGACCAGGGCTATTTCACCCGGGCCTATCACAACCACACCTACACCTATTACGACCGGGACAAGACCCACGAAAACCTGGGCTATGAGGAGTTCATCGGCGTGGGCAACGGCATGGAGGTCACCAAGGCCTGGCCCGAGAGCGACCTGGAGATGATCGACTTCACGGCGCCCCAGTACATCGACCACCAGCCCTTCAGCGTCTACTACATAACTGTCTCCGGTCACGGCGCCTATTCCTGGGGCGGCAACCGTCAGTCCGCCCGCCACAAGGAGGAGGTTCAGAATCTGAACTGCTCCGACACCGTCAAGGCCTACATCGCCTGCAATTTAGAGGTGGAGCTGGCCATGAAGTCCCTGATTGAGCAGCTGGAGGCCGCCGGGATTGCCGACGACACGCTGATCGTGCTCACCGCCGACCACTATCCCTACTGCCTGGAAAAGAGCGACGCCTGGTACACCGATAAGGACTATCTGTCCGAATATTACGGCGAGACCGTCACCAACGTCTTCCAGCGGGATCACAACTGCCTGATTATGTGGAGCGGCTGCCTGGAGGATATGAACCTGGTGATCGACAGTCCCACCTTCAGCCTGGACATCGTGCCCACCCTCTGCAACCTCTTCGGGGTGGAATGGGATTCCCGGCTCTACTCCGGCCGGGACGTATTCTCCGACGCGGAGCCTCTGGTTTTCTGGCCGGATCACAGCTGGAAGACAGACAAGGGCAGCTGGAATGCCTCTCTGAACAACGGCAAGGAGTTTACCCCCGCCCCGGGAGCGGAGGTCACAGACGAATATCTGAACCGCATCCGCAGCACCGTCAGCAACAAGCTGAATTACGGTTATACCGTCCTGGGACTGGACTATTTCAAGTATTTGTTCCAGTAACAGGGCGCAAAGAAGAAAGAAGCAATAGGCATCCATTGGGTGCCTATTGCTTCTTTCTTTCGGGTTCAGGTTCAGAGTCTGCATCGCACGCAAGCTGCCGGCGCGAAAGGGGGCCGTTCAGCAGGGACGCGGTTTCTGTGTCGCTCAGCGCCCGATACTGCCCCGGAGCCAGGGAAGGGTCCAGGGACAGATTGCCGATGGACACCCGCTTCAGGGTGAACACATGGCCGCCGACTGCCTTGACCATGAGCTTGACCTGGTGCTTTCGACCCTCCCGGATTGCTACCCAGCCCTCGGTGACGGGCCGCTGGGGGTTCTTCATCAGATGGTTGTGTTTTTTGGGGGGCAGCAGGGCCTGGCAGGCGCCGATGGTGGAATAGCCCTCCGGCCAGGCCCTGGCAGGCCGGGACAGGACCCCCGTTCCCTCCAAAATCACCCCCGCGGCCATTTGGTCAAAGGCGGCCTGCTCCAGCCGCCCGAAGGCCCGAAAGAAATAGAGCTTCTCCACATGGGCCTCCGGCCGCAGCAGCAGGGGATCCAGCGAACCGTCGTCGGTGAGCAGGAGCAGCCCCTCCGTGTCCATATCCAGCCGCCCGATGGGGTGCAGATTTTGCAGTTCCGGCGGCAGCAGCTCCATCACCGTGGGCCGGGTGCGGTCGCTTTTCGCGGTTAAATAGCCCGCGGGCTTGTTCATCATAAATAGGCGCATAGAGCCCCCTCAACAGCATTATTTGACAGGCGACAACTGACAGGTGATAATTGAAGGAATATTTCAAATTGCCATTTGAAACAGTAATAATAATTGCCATTTGAAACAGTAATAATCCAGAAGGGACAGCTCTGATTGTCAACGCTCGCCGGTCATTTGTCAATTATAACACAAGCTCCCGGACAATGCAAAAGAAAAATCCTTTGCATAATCGCGCCATCTATGCTATAATATACTGAAAACGCCCGGGGCCGTGTATTGCCTCGGAAGCCTTGGAAACGGAGCGAAATCACCATGTCCCATACCCATTCCCACACGCTTTTTGAGCGACTTTCCGCCGCCCTGCCCGGGGTCCCGCTGCTGGCCGAAGAGCCTCTGGCCAAGCATACCTCCTTCCGCATCGGCGGGCCTGCCGAAGTGTTGGCCTGCCCCCGGAGCGAGGGGGAGCTCATCGCCCTTTTGGCGGTCTGCCGGGCTGAGGGGATTCTGCCCCGGATCCTGGGGGGCGGCACCAATATTCTGGCCCCGGACGACGGGCTGCCCGGGGTGGTGATTGGGACCCGGGGGCTGGATTTCCTGGCCCTCACCGGGGAGAACGAGATCACCGCCGGGGCGGGGGTGCCCCTGGCCCGGCTGGCGGTTTTCGCCCAGCAGAAGGGGCTGACGGGGCTGGAATTTGCCCACGGCATCCCCGGCACTGTCGGCGGCGGCCTCTATATGAACGCCGGAGCCTACGGAGGGGAGCTGAGCCAGGCTGCCGTCTCCGCCCGCTTTCTCAACGAGACCGGGGAGCTGCTGACTCTTACCGGCGAAGAAATGGCCCTGTCCTATCGGCACAGCGCCTTTATGGGAATGCAGGGGCTTATTGTCTCCGGCACCTTCCGGCTGAACCCCGGAGACCCGGCGGCCATCCAGGCCCGGATGCGGGAGCTGATGGAAAAGCGCTCCGCCTCCCAGCCCCTGGACCTGCCCTCGGCGGGCTCCACCTTCAAGCGCCCCGTGGGAGGCTATGCCGCCGCCCTGATCCAGGAGGCGGGGCTCAAGGGCTTCCGCGTCGGCGACGCCGCTGTCTCCGAAAAGCATTCCGGCTTTGTCGTTAACCTCGGCCACGCCACCGGTGCCGACGTGCTGGCCCTGATTGCGCAGGTGCAAAAGCGCGTGCGGGAGAATTCCGGCATTGAGCTGGAACCGGAAGTGCGGATTTGGACAAGTGACAAGTGACGGGTGACAAGTGAGAAGTGAGAATGGTCTGTGTTTTGCAGCGTTCCATCTCCCCACGGGCGCAGCCCCATAAGCCATGCGGAAAAACAGGAGAACTCCATGAACGAAATTACACTGATGTCCTTCGGCTATCTCTACGGCCTGCCGGAGGAGGCCGATACGATCATCGGCGTGCGGGGGCTGCCGAACCCCTACTACGTGGAGGCGCTGAAGCACAAGACCGGCCTCGACGCAGAGGTGCGGGACTACGTGTTCTCCACGCCCGAGAGCGAGCGCTATTTTGAAAGCGTCCTGTCCCTGCTGCGGCAGCGGATCGCCTTGTATCAGTCCTACGAAAGCCCGCTCAAAACGCCGCTGGTGATCGCCGTCGGCTGCTCCGGCGGCAAGCACCGGTCTGTCAGCACGGTCTGTCATCTGGCGGAGGCCCTGAAAGGGGAGGGCGTCCCGATTCGGGTGGTCCACAGGGACTTGAACAAGACCCTGGAGCACTCCGCCGGGGCCGTCGTCTTTACCCGGCAGGCAGGGGAGCTCCGTTTTGTGATCGAGGAATCCCTGGCCGGTTATCACGGCTTCCCCAAGGGCCACTTGGAGGCCGGAGAGAATGAAAAGCAGACCGCCCTGCGGGAGGTTTTCGAGGAAGTGGGGCTCCGGCCCCGGCTGCTGCCCGATTTCCGGGCGGCGGAGGTCTACCCCTTGCCCCAAAAGCCAAACACCTGCAAGCAGGTGGTCTATTTTCTGGGAGAATTTGAGGACCAGACCCCGACGGCACAGGCCTCGGAGGTGAAGACCATTTCGCTGCTGCCCTACGAAGAGGCGCTTTCCGCACTGGATCGGGAAAGCTCCCGCCGGATTTTGCGGGAAGCGATGGATTACCTGAACGCCGCTGCGGAGACCTGAACCAACGGGCGGATGTGGGCAACCGCCCCGACGGGCTCTGAATATCGGACCCGGTGCCATGGGCTGAATTTTTAAATTCTCAACTTTCAATTCTCAATTCTCATTTTTTTTGACCCCGGAGGTGTTCGATATGTCCTTTTCCTCTGACGCAAAGGCGGAACTTTGCAGAGATTTTATTGACAAAAAATGCTGCGCCCTGGCGGAGGCCAGCGGGGTGCTGCTCTATTGCAGCGGCTTCGGGGCGGATCAGCTCCGGCTGGTGACGGAAAGCGAGGCCTTCGCGGCCCGGCTGCCCCAGCTCTTCCGCAAGGCCTTCAAGCTGGACTTCGACGAGGTTCAGGAGGGGGGCAAATTCACGTTTTTAATTCTGGACCGGTCCAAGATCGACCGAATCTTTGAGGCCATCGGTTACAGTCCCGCCCAGAGCGTCAGCCTCCATGTGAACTACGGCCTGCTGGAAAAGGACTGCTGCCGTCAGGCCTTCCTGCGGGGAGCCTTCCTCTCCGGGGGCTCCGTCACCGACCCGGAAAAGCGCTACCACCTGGAGCTGGCCACCAACCACCACAAGGTCAGCCGGGAGACGGAGAGCCTGCTGCTGGACCAGGGCTTTTTCCCCAAGACCACCCTGCGCAACGGCAGCTCCATCCTCTACTTCAAGCAGAGCGAGGGGATCGAGGACTTCCTGGCCTTCCTGGGGGCCCCTGTGGCGGCCATGGGGGTCATGGAGGCCAAGATCGAGAAGGATATGAAGAACAAAATCAACCGGATCGTCAACTGCGACAACGCCAACACCTCCAAGGTGGTGGAGGCGGCCCAGACCCAGATCGCCGCGATCCGGGTTCTCCGGGAGCGGGAGCGGTTCGAGGCCCTGCCCGAGAAGCTCCGCCGGACCGCGGAGCTCCGGGAGGAGAACCCGGAAGCCACCCTGGCGGAGCTGGCGGAGATGTTCGACCCGCCGCTGACCAAGTCGGCGTTGAACCATCGGCTGCGAAAGCTCTGCGAGCTCGCGGGCGACGAGACAAGCTGACTGGAAGACACCGCAGTTTATTACGTTTTCCGTATCTGTTCAGCCGCCCCTTCTCCGCGGCGGCCGCGCACCTGTGCGGCCATGGCGTGAAGCGCTTTTCGGGGCTTTTATGGCTGCGACCCTGCTGAACAGTTACCTTATTCTTTTTACTTCTTACTTCGGGAGGAGCAGCTTATGTCATTCGTACACCTCCATTTACATACCGAGTACAGCCTCCTGGACGGGGCCTGCCGGATCGGGAAGCTGATGGACCGGGTGAAGGAGCTGGGGCAGACTGCCGTGGCCATCACCGACCATGGGGTCATGTACGGCGTGATTGACTTCTACAAGGCCGCCAAGGCCGCCGGAATCAAGCCCGTCATCGGCTGCGAGGTCTATGTGGCCCCCCGGACCCGATTCGACAAGGTTCACGGCATCGACAACGAAAACGCCCACCTGGTTTTGCTGTGCCAAAACGAGACCGGCTACCGGAATCTCAGCTATCTGGTCTCCAAGGGCTTCCTGGAGGGCTTCTACGGCCGTCCCCGCATTGACATGGAGCTGCTGCGGCAGCATTCCGAGGGCCTCATCGCCCTGTCCGCCTGCCTGGCGGGGGCCATTCCCCGGAGACTGAAAATCGACGACTACGAGGGGGCGAAGGAAATCGCCCTGGAATACAGCCGCATCTTCGGGCCGGACAATTTCTATCTGGAGCTCCAGAACCACGGCATTGCCGAGCAGGCCAAGGTCAACCCCCTGCTGCTGCGCCTGTCCCGGGAGCTGGAGCTGCCCCTGGTGGTCACCAACGACGCCCACTACCTCCGCAAGGAGGACGCCGCCACCCAGGACGTGCTCATGTGCATCCAGATGGGCAAGACCGTGGACGACCCCAATCGGATGCGCTTTGAGAGCGAGGAGTTCTATGTCAAGTCCGAGGCCGAGCTGCGGGAGCTCTTTCCCCAGCTGGAGGCGGCCTTTGAGAATACCGCGAAAATCGCCGAGCGCTGCAACGTGGAGTTTGAGTTCGGCCATTACCACCTGCCCGCCTACGAGGCTCCCGACGGCTCCGATTCCTTGACGTATTTCCGGCGGCTGTGCGAGGAGGGCTTCGCGGAACGGTATCTGAACGGCGGACGGCAGAGTGCCGTCCCTACGGACGCGGCGGCAGAATACCGCAAACGGTTGGAATACGAGATGGGCGTCATCGAGAAGATGGGCTATGTGGACTACTTCCTGATCGTGGCGGACTTTATCCGCTGGGCCAAGGAGCAGGGGATTCCCGTGGGGCCCGGCAGAGGCTCCGGCGCGGGCTCCATCGCTGCCTACTGTATGCACATCACCGAGATCGACCCCATGCAGTACACCCTGATCTTTGAACGTTTCCTGAACCCGGAGCGGGTTTCCATGCCCGACTTCGATACGGATTTTTGCCAGGAGCGCCGGGGCGAGGTCATCGACTACGTGACCCGGAAATACGGCAAGGACCGGGTGGCCCAGATCGTCACCTTCGGCACCATGGCCGCCCGGGGCGCGATCCGGGACGTGGCCCGGGCCCTGAATATGAGCTACGCCGAGGCCGACGTGGTGGCCAAGGCCATTCCCAACGAGCTTCACATGACCCTGGAGCTGGCCCTCACCAAGAATCCCAAGCTGAAAAAGATGTACGATGAGGACCCCAAGGTGAAGAAGCTCATCGACACCGCCCGGGACATCGAGGGGATGCCCCGGAACACCTCTACCCACGCCGCCGGCGTGGTGATTACCGCCCGGCCCGTCTCCGACTACGTGCCCCTGGCCCGGAACGAGGACACCATCGTGACCCAGTTCACCATGACCACCATCGAGGAGCTGGGTTTGCTGAAGATGGACTTCCTGGGGCTGCGGAACCTGACCGTCATCGACGACGCGGAGCGGCAGATTCGCCGGATCGACCCGGACTTCTCCATGAAAAACATCCCCGACGACGATCCCGAGACCTTTGCCATGCTGGGGGAGGGGAAGACCTCCGGCGTCTTCCAGCTGGAATCCACGGGCATTACGGGGGTCTGCGTCCAGATGAAGCCCCAGTCCATTGAGGACATGACCGCCATTGTGGCCCTCTATCGCCCGGGCCCCATGGAGTCCATCCCCAAGTTCATCCAGTCCAAACACCACCCGGAGACCATCAGCTATATTACCCCCCAGCTCCAGCCCATTCTTGAAGTGATCTACGGCTGCATCGTCTATCAGGAGCAGGTCATTGAAATCTTCCGGAAGCTGGGCGGCTATACCCTGGGCCAGGCGGACAATATGCGCCGGGCCATCTCCAAGAAAAAACAGAACGTCATTGTCCAGGAGCGCCAGGCCTTTGTCTGGGGCGACTCCGCCCGGGGCATCCCCGGAGCGGTGGCCAACGGCGTTTCCGAAGCGGCGGCCCAGAAGATCTACGACGAGATTCTGGACTTTGCCAACTACGCCTTCAACAAGGCCCATGCGGTGTGCTACGCCAAGGTCAGCTACGACACCGCCTGGCTGAAATGCCACTGGCCCAAGCAGTACATGGCGGCCCTGATGACCTCCATGCTCTCCGACACCGAGAAGGTGGCGGGCTATATCGCCGACTGCAAGGAGATGGGCATCCCCCTGGCCCCCCCGGATGTAAACCGCTCCGAGGATGTGTTCACCGTGGAGGGGGACAGCATCCGCTTCGGCCTGGGCGCCGTGAAGAACGTGGGCCGGGGCCTGATCCGCAAAATGACGGCGGAGCGGGAGACCGGCGGCCCCTTTACCGGCCTGACGGACTTCTGCAAGCGGCTCAGCGACACCGAAATCAACCGGCGGACCGTGGAGAATTTGATCCGCTGCGGGGCCATGGACAGCTTCGGCCTCCGCCGAAGCCAGCTCCTTGCCATCTATGAGCCCCTGATGGGCTGGCTCACCAGCCAGACCCGCCGGAATCTCTCCGGCCAGGTGGGCCTCTTCGACGGCCTGGAGGATCGGGAGTCCGACCTGGGCATCCCGGTGCCGGAGATTCCCGAGCTGGAGCTCTTTGAGCTGCTCAACGGGGAAAAGCAGACCACCGGCCTGTATATCTCCGGCCACCCCATGGACAAGTACCGGAAGGCCCTGCGCCGGACCAAGGCCCTGCCCATCCGACGTGTGATCGGGGAGGACGCCTCTATCCGGGACGGGGATACCGTTACCGTCTGCGGCATTGTCCAGAGCGTTGTCACCAAGACCACCCGGAACAACAGCCTGATGGCCTATGTGACCCTGGAGGACGACACCGGCGCGGTGGAGGTTCTGGTGTTCTCCACGGTTCTTTCCCAGTTTGAACGTCTGCTGGGGGAGGGAGCAGCCCTGGCCATGGAGGGCCGGGTCTCTCTCCGGGATGAGAAGCCCGCCCAACTGGTAGCCAACACCGTGCAGCCCCTGGAGGACTTCGTCAGAACCGGCGGCGTTCCCGCCCGGGCCCTGGGCCGGGTTTCGGCCTGCGGCAAGCTCTACCTGAAGCTCCCCTCTGAGGACAGTCTGGAGTACCGGAAGACAAAGGCCATCGTCAATATGTTCCCCGGCCAGACCCCTGTGGTGCTCTACTTTGCCGACACCGGCCTGCGCCGGGGCGCCCAGTGCGTGCCCGAGGCGGTCATGCTGGAGGAGCTGCGGGAGCTGCTGGGCGAGGACGCGGTGGTGGAAAAATAATTGACAGGTGACAAGTGACAGGTGAGAATTGAGAATTGAGAAGTAAGGAAACGCTTGCAGGAGGCGGCGCCCTCGACGCCCCGAACGCCGGGGGAAGTGACGGGTGACAGGTGTAGGGGAAATGTAATTATTTTTAAAAAATCGCTACACTTTTTTATCAATTTGTGATATAATGTAGCCTGTACATTTGCGGGCTTGCGTCCCTGTATTTTTAACGAAACGAGAACGATATGAAACTGAAACTGATTGTACTGATCCTGCTGCTGGCCCTGCTGCTTACCGGCTGCTACTCCTTTGCCAGCGGCGACGCGCTTTATGCCCTGCCGCAGCAGTCTGAGGAGTATCGGGCCCTGCAAAAGGCGGTGGAATCGGCCATGGGCAGCGGCAGTTACAGCGCCCCTGTCTCCGGTGACAATCTCCAGCCCATCCAGCGGGTGGACCTGGACGGAGACGGCCAGAAGGAGACTGTGGTTTTCTGCAAGAAGGACGGGGACCGGCCGCTGAAAATGCTGATTTTCCGCCGGGAGCAGGAGCGGTTTATTCTGAGCTGCACCCTGGAGGGAGACGGCAGCGCCTTTGACTCTGTCCAGTATGCCCAGGTAGACGGCTTGCCCGGCATGGAGATTCTGGTCTCCCGTCGGCTCGGCGAGCAGGTGCAGCAGTTTTTGAGTGTCTACACCTTCCACGATGGGACAGCCAAGGAACTGATGAGCTCCGGCTGCTATGCCTACACCGTCCTGGATCTGGACGGAGATCAGCGCTCGGACATCTTCATTCTCCGGGCCAACGCCGACGGCCCCCGGGCCTTTGCCGAGCTCTATCGCTTCGGCGAGGAGGGGCTGCAAAAGGACGCGGAGTCCAGCCTCTCCACCGGCGTGGATTCCGTCAAGCGCATCCTTACCGGCCAGGTGGACAAGGGGGTTCCCGCCGTCTTCGTGGCCAGCGCCTATGACGAAAACAATCTGATCACCGACGTTTTCGCCCTGAATCAGAATGTGTTTACCAATATCACCCAGAACGACGAGAGCGGCCAGAGCGCCCAGACCGTCCGGAACTACTACGTTTACTCCACCGACATCGACGGCGACGGGGTCATTGAGCTGCCCGAGACTCTGGCCCTGCCCGCCCTGGAGGGGGACAGCAGCTCCGAGGGCCAGTACCGGATCCTCTGGTATAACCTGAGCCCCGACGGGACCCGGACGGAAAAGAAAACCACCTACCACAACTTTGCCGAGGGCTGGTTCCTCTTCCTGCCGGAGAGCTGGTGCCAGAATCTCTGCGTCACCAAGCGCCGCTCCGAGGAGGGCTACGCAGGCACGGAGCTGGCCCTGCTGGGAGAGGACCAGCGGCTCACCCCCCTGGTCACCGTCTATTCCTTCACCGGCTCCCAGGCCCAGAAGCAGAGCGGCGCGGACGGGCGTTTTCTGCTGGCACAGCGGGGCGAGGTCTTTGTCTCCGCCCTGCTGGGAGAGGCCGCAGGGCTGGACCAGGAGGAGCTTCTCAACTGGTTCCGGTTCATTTCCCCGGACCTGCTGCCAAACGACAAGTGACAGGCAAGAAGCAAGAAGCAAGAAGTGAGAAGTGAGAAGAAAGAGGCAACAGGGACGTGCCCGTCCCCGCATAGCCTTCCCCCTGGGGGGAAGCTGCCGAGCGGCGCGAGGCGGATGAGGGGAGCGCCGATAACAGACGGCTCTCCGGCGGACGCGCACTGTGCGCCCCTGCGGGCTGAACCGGAAACATGGAATATCGAATCCGAAAGGTTGGAAAATAGAAGATGAAAAAAGTATTGATTCTTGAGGACGAGGTCAACATTCGCAGCTTTGTGGTGATCAATCTGCGGCGGGCCGGGTATGACGCCATTGAGGCGGGCACCGGCGCGGAGGCGCTGGAGCGGCTCCGGGAGAACCCGGATATCGGCGTCGCTATTCTGGACATCATGCTGCCGGACATGGACGGCTTTGAGGTCTGCCGGAACATCCGGGCCACCAACAAGCTCATCGGCATCATCATGCTCACCGCCCGCACCCAGGAGATGGACAAGGTCACCGGTCTGATGACCGGCGCCGACGACTACGTCACCAAGCCCTTCTCTCCCGCGGAGCTCACCGCCCGGATCGACGCCATCTTCCGCCGCATCGGCGGGGAGACCAACACCGATTCCGAGGTGCTGAGCCAGGGAATCTTCGTGCTGAACACCCGCAACCGCACCCTGGAAAAGAACGGCGAGCGCATCAAGCTCACGCAGGTGGAATACGCCATTATGAAGCTGTTTATGCAGAACCCCGGCCGGGCCCTCTCCCGGGAGGACATTCTCACCTCTGTCTGGGGCCGGGACTATGACGGCGAGCTGAAGATTGTGGACGTGAACATCCGCCGCCTGCGCATCAAGATCGAGAACGATACCGCCAACCCCACCTTTATCACCACGGTCTGGGGCTTTGGCTATAAATGGGGTGCCTGAGCTTGAAGAACCCGGAACAGAAGCAGGCGCTGCGGGCCGAGAAACGGAAGAAAAGCCGTTTTGCCAGCGGTATCCGCCAGCGCTGGCTGAAAAACATCCTGAGCATTATGGCCGTTATCGTGGTTCTGGTGGGTGTGGCCTTTACCGTGGCCAACGGGTTCTACACCTACTCCACCATGCGCTCCGGCCTGGAGGCCGAGGCCAACACCACGGCGGCCTTTCTCCGAAATTACCTGAACCTGGACTATAACGAGTGCGAGGCCTCCTGCGTCCAGCTGGTGCAGAACTACGCGGGCCGGGACCGGCTGGAGCTCCAGTTTGTGGACAGTCTGGGAGAGGTTAAGGCCTCTTCCTTCGGCCTGCCTGCCGGAGAGATTCTCCGCACCCCCGACGTGTCCAAGGCCCTGGAGACCAAGAACAACGTCTATTTCGTGGGGGAAAACCCCGCCACCGGCGAGCGGATCATGTCCGTGGCAACCCCCATGATCTACGCCGACGGCCAGGCGGTGGGCGTGCTTCGCTTTGTCACCAGCACCAAGAACGCGGACCGGGTGATCCTGGTGGGACTGCTGTTGGCCGTCTGCTTTGCCCTGGGCACCCTCTTCCTGGTCTATATCAGCAACCGGATGTATTTCCGCTCGATCCTGGGGCCTGTGGCGGAGATTACGGAGACCGCCAAGCGCATCTCCGCCGGCAGCTACGGCGTCCGGATTCAAAAGAAATTTGACGATGAGATCGGCGAGCTGGCCGACACCATCAACGATATGTCCGCCAAGATCAGCCAGGCGGAGCGGATGCAGTCCGAGTTTGTCTCCTCGGTCTCCCATGAGCTCCGCACCCCCCTGACCGCCATCACCGGCTGGGGCGAGACCCTGCTGGAGGTGGACGCGAACCAGGAGGAGACCCGCCGGGGCATTTCCATCATCCTGGGCGAGGCCCGGCGGCTGACCTCCATGGTGGAGGAGCTGCTGGAATTCACCCGGATTCAGGACGGACGCTTCACCCTGAACGTCCGCACCTGCGACCTGCGGGCGGACTTTGAGGATATGATCTTCATGTACGGCAGTCGGCTCCGCCAGGAGGGAATTAAGCTGGAATACGAGGCCTCCGACGACGATATCCCCGAAATCTCCTGCGACCCCGAGCGGATGCGTCAGGTCTTCCTGAACATTCTGGACAACGCCGCCAAGCACGGCGGCGAGGGCAAGCGCATCCAGGTTTCCATGGAGCTGGAGGGGGACCGGATCGTCACCCGGATCCGGGACTTCGGCCCCGGCATCCCGGAGGAAGAGCTGCCCCATGTGAAGATGAAATTCTACAAGGGAAGCTCCAAGGCCCGAGGCTCCGGCATCGGCCTGGCGGTCTGCGACCAGATCGTGGAGCTCCACGGAGGCAGCCTGACCCTGGAGAACGCCGAAGGCGGCGGCTGCCTGGTCACGGTGTCGCTGCCGGTGACGCAGTAGATTATAGGCAATAGGCATACCTCGTGACTCTTCGAGTTCAGGCAATAGGCAATAGGGGACGGGGGATGCGGATGCTTCGCTTCGCAGCGAAGCAGGTCCTTTAGGGCGCTCAGAGTGACAGGCGGGGAAAGTCCGTAGGGGCGGCCGGTGGCCGCCCTACGAACGCTGAACCCGCGGGCGGATGTGGGCATCCGTCCCTACGGGCTCTGAACCCTGAACGCTGAAGGCTGAATCCCGGTGTTGTTGCCGGCAGGGTCCTTCTTCTGAAATGAACGCAAATGAAAAGCTGAAAGGTAACGCAGGAATGAAACACGAAAACACAAGCTGCCCGACTGAGAAATTTAAAACCATGATCGGCGGTCAGGCGCTGATTGAAGGCATTATGATGCGGGGGCCGGAGAAGCAGGCCATTGTGGTCCGCAGTCCCAAGGAGGGATTGGTGGACAAGATCGACCCCATCAAGAAAAAGACCGGCATCCTCACCTGGCCGCTGATCCGGGGCATCGTCAACTTCGGCGGCTCCATGATCTCCGGCGTCAAGTCCCTGATGTGGTCCGCCGAGCACGCGGATATGGAGGACGGCGTGGAAAACGACCAGCCCTCCAAGCTGGATCAGTGGCTGGAGAAGAAGCTGGGCAGCGAAAAGTTTATGTCCGCGGTGGTCACCTTCGCCGTGGTGCTGGGTATGGGCTTCTCCCTGCTGCTGTTCTTCCTGCTGCCCATGCTGCTGGGCAACCTGCTCCAGCGGCTTACCGACTGCGGCGTGGTGGTTCAGCACCTGGCGGAGGGCGTCTTCCGCATCGTCATTTTCCTGGGCTATATGATTCTGATTTCCAAGATGAAGGATATGCGCCGGGTGTTTTCCTACCACGGCGCCGAGCATAAAACCATCCGCTGCTACGAGGCCAAGCTCCCTCTGACGGTGGAGAACGTGCGCACCATGACCCGGAAGCATCCCCGCTGCGGCACCAGCTTCCTCTTTGTGGTGATGGCCCTGTCCATCTTCCTGTTTACCGTGGCCTCCGCCCTGCTGAACGCCTGGATTCCCGGCCTGCGGGAGCTCCAGGAAAACAGCCGGGTGCTCTACAATCTGCTGATGATGGGCGTCAAGCTCATCGTCATGCTGCCCCTGGTTGTGTCCATCAGCTATGAAATCAACCGTCTGGTGGGCCGTCACGACAACCGCTTCACCCGGATCCTCACGGCCCCGGGAATGTGGTTCCAGAACTTTACAACCAACGAGCCGGACGACTCCATGATTGAGGTGGCCATCCGGGCCCTGGAGCTGGTCCTGCCCGAGCAGGAGGGTACCGACAAATGGTAAAGACCTACGCCGACCTCTACCTGGACGCGAGAAAGGCCCTGCTGCCCACCGAGGGCATCTACGCGGGGAATATCGCCCGGGAATTGGTCTGCGCGGCCTCCGGCAAAACCCAGGAGGCGCTGATCGCGGACCGCAGCCTCTACGCCTCCGAGGAGATTTGCGCCAGAGTGGAGAATTTTGTCCAACGGCATCTGACCGGCGAGCCCACGGCCTATATCCTGGGCCAGTGGGATTTCGCCGATATGACCCTGACCGTGACCCCCGATGTGCTGATCCCCCGGGACGATACCATGGCGGTGACGGAGCTTGCCATCAAAAAAGCCCTGTTTCTGCCTCAGAATCCCCGGATTCTGGACCTCTGCACCGGCTCCGGCTGCATTGGTCTGGCCCTGGCCCGGCGGGTGAAGGACGCCAAGCTCACCCTGGCGGATATCTCCATGGACGCCCTGCGGGTGGCCAAGAAGAACGCGGCGGACCTCCACCTGGGCGGCCGGGTGAGCTGCGTCCAGGTGGACGCCAAACAGCCCGCCCCCCACTTCCTGGGAAAATTTGACCTGATCGTCTCCAACCCGCCCTACGTTACCACCGAGGAAATGGGGCAGCTGGACCCCTCCGTGCGGGACTTTGAGCCCCACCTGGCACTCCACGGGGGGCCCGACGGCCTGGACTTCTACCGGGCCATTGTTCAAAACTTCACCCCCGCCCTCCGGCCCGGCGGCTGCATGGCCTTCGAGTTCGGCATGGGCCAGCATCCCGCCGTCTGCGAGATTTTAGAGCGGGCCGATTTCACCATCCTGGAGCTGCGGGAAGACAACTCCGGCATCGTCAGAGCGGTGCTGGCCCAGTACGGGGAAGAAGCCGCGAGCGACAAGTGACAGGCCATCTTTTTGCGTTAATTGTCAATTTTCCCTTATCGCCCGTCACTTAAAAAGTCCCGTTAATGGGACGAAAAACTTTGTATAATCGCACCATCCTGAAACAAGAAAGGTTGATAATATGGCTACCAAGAAACCCGCGATGGATACGCCGGCGCCTGCCGAGGATAAGAAAAAGGCCCTGGAAACCGCCCTGAAGCAGATCGAAAAGAGCTTCGGCAAGGGGGCCGTCATGCGCATGGGCGACCGGCCCGCCCTGAACATTGAGTCCATCCCCACGGGCTCCCTGGCTCTGGACGCCGCTCTGGGTGTGGGGGGCGTGCCCAAGGGAAGAATCATTGAAATCTACGGGCCCGAGTCCTCCGGCAAGACCACTCTGGCGCTGCACATCCTGGCCCAGGCCCAGAAGATGGGGGGCGAGGTGGCCTTTGTGGACGCGGAGCACGCCCTGGACCCGGTCTATGCCAAGGCCATCGGCGTGGACATCGACTCCATGCTGGTCTCCCAGCCGGATACCGGCGATCAGGCCCTGGAAATCACCGACGCCCTGGTGCGCTCCGGCGCGGTGGACGCTGTGGTGGTGGACTCCGTGGCGGCTCTGGTGCCCCGGCAGGAGATCGAGGGAGAGATGGGCGACACCTTTGTGGGCCTTCAGGCTCGGCTTATGTCCCAGGCCCTCCGGAAGCTGGCGGGCACCATCGCCAAGACCAACTGCGTGGTGATTTTCATCAACCAGCTCCGCATGAAGATCGGCGTCATGTACGGCAACCCCGAGACCACCACCGGCGGCAACGCCCTGAAGTTCTACGCCTCCGTGCGGCTGGATGTCCGCCGGGTGGAGGGCATCAAGGAGGGCGGCAACGTGGTGGGCAATCACGTCCGGGTCAAGGTCGTGAAGAATAAAGTGGCCCCGCCCTTCCGTCAGGCCGAGTTTGACATCATGTTCGGCGAGGGCATCTCCAAGTGGGGCGAGCTGGTGGATATGGCTGTGGACTTCGACATCGTCCAGAAGGCCGGCTCCTGGTTCTCCATG
>JAGABH010000165.1 GCA_017614755.1 Oscillospiraceae bacterium | reverse complement strand
GGACGCCCCTGCGACGGAGGCGCCCTCGGAGGCTTCCGCCTCGGGCGGGCGGCCACTGGCCGCCCCTACGGACGCGGGCGGGGCATCTGCCCCAGCCGATGAGAATATCGTGGTCTCCGCGCCGGAAAGTCGGGCGGAGTTTGACGCCTTGCTGGAAAGCTGGAAACAGGCGGAGCTTGTGGCCCTGACCGCCTCTGACGACCTGGAAACTCTGGCTCTGGACGACGGGGTTTCCCCTGCCCTGCTGCGGCGGGACAGTCTGGGCCTGGCCTGGGATTTCGTCCTGCCCGCCCTCTTCTCCGGCCAGGTAAAGCTGGCGGTTCACGGGGCCAGGGAGCTGATTCGGGGCCTGCTGGACCGCTGCCTGCCTGCGGCGGGCATTGTCTTCGACACCGAGGTGGCCGCCTACCTGCTGGACGCCGCCCGGGGCAAGTACGAGCTGCCCCGGCTGGCCCTGGAATACTGCCATTTCACGATGCCAGGCGAGCAGGAACTCATCGCGGCGGGCACAGCCGAGCGCTCTGTCAAAGAGGCCGTGCTGCTCTCCGAGGCTGCCGCGATTCTTGCCCTCCATGCGCCCCTCGCCGCCGGTCTGCGGGAACAGGGGCTGGAAAAGCTGTACTATGACATGGACCTGCCCCTCTGCGCCGTGCTGGCGAAGATGGAGGTGGAGGGCGTTTTCGTGGACGCGGAGGCGCTTCATGCCTTTGACGAAATGCTGAAGACCCGCATCCGGGCTGCCCAGGAGGAGATCTTCCGCTATGCCGGCGGGAACTTCAACATCAACTCCCCCAAGCAGCTGGGCGAGGTGCTCTTTGAGCGCCTGGGGCTCCCCGCCGGAAAGAAGACCAAAACCGGCTGGTCCACCAATGTGGAGGTGCTGGAAAAGCTCCGGGACAAGCACCCCATCATCGGGCGGATTATGGAATACCGGACCCTCACCAAGCTCCAGGCCACCTACGCCGAAGGCCTGTTGAAGGTCATCGGCCCCGACGGGCGGGTCCGCACCACCTTCCAGAACACCGTCACCGCCACGGGCCGCCTCTCCTCCACGGAGCCCAACCTGCAAAATATCCCGGTGCGGACGGAGCTGGGGGCGGAAATTCGCAAGATGTTCGTCCCGGCCCCTGGCTGGGTTTTTGTGGACGCGGATTACAGCCAGATTGAGCTGCGGGTTCTGGCCCACATGGCGGACGACGAGGCCATGCAGGCCGCCTTCAACACCGGGGAGGACATCCACCGGGTCACGGCCTCCCAGGTCTTCGGGGTGCCCCTGGAGGAGGTAACGCCCCAGATGCGCCGCAGCGCCAAGGCGGTGAATTTCGGCATCGTCTACGGCATTTCCGACTTTTCCCTGGCGGAGGACATCGGCGTCAGCCGGGCCCAGGCCAAGGACTATATTGAGAGCTATCGGAACAAGTACCACGGGGTCCGGGACTTCATGGACGCCGTGGTGGAGCAGGGTACGAAGCTGGGCTACGTCTCCACCCTCTACGGCCGCCGACGCTACATTCCCGAGCTGAAGGACGGCAAGTTTATGGTCCGGGAGGCCGCCAAGCGGATGGCCATGAATTCCCCCATCCAGGGCACCGCCGCCGACATCATCAAGCTGGCCATGCTCCGGGTAGACAAGGCTCTGGAGGATGCGGGACTGGAAGCCCGACTGGTGCTCCAGGTCCACGACGAGCTGATTGTAGAATGTCCCGAGGCAGAGGCCGAGACGGTGGCCGCCCTGGTCACCCGGGAGATGGAAGGGGCCGCTAAGCTGGCCGTGCCCCTCACCGCCGAGGCCAAAACCGGGCGGAGCTGGTACGAGGCGAAGTAAGAGCTAAGAATTGAGAAGTGTGTTCTTTGATTCTTCTTTTTTGCAAATTGCAATCTGCAAGACACCGAAAATTCTCAATTCTCAATTCTCAATTTCAAATCACAAAAAACGGAGGCTGGTTCGCATGATCGTACCCATGCAGAAAATCGTAGCCATGCAGCAACGGCATATGACTGAAATCGCCGCGCTGGAGGCGGCGACGTTTTCCGCGCCCTGGGACGAGGCCTCCATTCGGGCGGAGCTGGAAAACCCGCTGGCGCTCTGGCTGGTTGCCGAGGAGACGGGCAAAGACGGCGCGGAAGATGCGGACGTGCTGGGCTACGTCGGCTCCCAGACCTGCTTTGAGGACGCAGACATTCTGAATGTGTGCGTGGCCCCTGCCGCCCGGCGCAGAGGCGTTGCCCAGGCGTTGATGCTGGAATTGGAGGCGCGGCTGGCCCCCAGGGGCGTGGAGAAAATCACCCTGGAGGTCCGCTCCTCCAACGAGCCGGCCATCCGGCTCTATGAAAAGCTGGGCTACGCCCGGGTGGGCCTTCGCAGGGGCTACTACGAAAAACCCCGGGAAGATGCGCTGATTCTGCAAAAGCGTTTGAAATCTGCGCCGTAGTGCGGGCAGATTGCCTGCGCTGCGGTATCGACTCCATTCCCCGTATGGGACGCGCTTCCCCCGCAGGGGGGAGCTTGGACGCCCCCACGGGTTCGGGCCCGGCGCTTCGGGCGGGCGCTGAACTCTGAACCTGCGGGCCGATGTGGGCATCGGTCCCTACGAACTCTGAATGAGGTATGACCATGAACATTCTTGCAATCGAATCCTCCTGCGACGAGACCGCCGTGGCGGTGGTGCGGGACGGGCGGGAAGTCCTGTCCGACTGCATCTCCTCCCAGGTGGACATCCACAAGCTCTACGGCGGCGTGGTGCCGGAAATCGCCTCCCGGAAGCACATCGAGGCCATCTATCCCCTGGCGGATCAGGCTCTGGCCGAGGCCGGGATCACCCGAGCGGACATCGACGCCGTGGCGGTGACCTACGCCCCGGGCCTCATTGGGGCCGTTCTGGTGGGAGTCAACTTTGCCAAGGCCGCTGCCTTTGCCCTGGGCAAGCCCCTGATCCCCGTCCACCACATCCGGGGGCACATCGCCGCCAACTACCTGACCCATCCCGACCTGGAGCCCCCCTTCCTCTGTCTGGTGGTCTCCGGGGGCCACACCATGCTGGTGGATGTGGCCGACTACACAAAAATGACCATTCTGGGAGGCACCCGGGACGATGCGGCCGGAGAATGCTTCGACAAAATTGCCCGGGTGCTGGGAATGCCCTACCCCGGCGGCGCGGCCCTGGATCGGATGAGTCAGACCGGCGACCCGGCCAAATATCCCCTGCCCCGGGCCAAGGTGGATGGCAATCCCCTGGACCTGAGCTTCTCCGGGCTGAAAACTGCGGCGATCAATTTGATCCACAACACCCAGCAAAAGCTGGAAAGCGCCCGCGCTGAACGGGACACCGCCTCCCCCGTCACGGCTGCGCCGCGCCGCCTTCCCCTCGAGGGGAAAGCAGCGGAACAGAAGGCCCTGGAGGAAGTCCTTGACGTGCCCTCTCTCTGCGCCGCGGTGTCCGAGGCGGTGAGCAGCGCCCTGGTGAGCCGGACGGTGCTGGCCCTGGAGCAAACCGGCCGGAAGACCCTGGCAGTGGCCGGAGGCGTGGCCGCCAACTCCCGCATCCGGGCCCAGGTGACGGAGGCCGCCAAAAAGATGGGAGTCCGCCTCTGCCTGCCGGAGCTCCGCTACTGCGGGGACAACGCCGCCATGATCGGCGCCCAGGGCTACTATGAATTCCTGGCGGGAAACACCGCCGACATGAGCCTGAACGCCTACGCAACAAAATCCCTGGTGGGAGAAAGCCTGTGACCAGTTGACAGGTGACAGTTGACGGGGCTGCATCGTGAGCCCTTTCTTCGCGTTGCTGCCCGCCGGTCCCTATCTCTCAACGCCGTCCCAGGTAACACTTTTTTCTTGAAAATTTACCAAACCCGAGGGAAATACGGTTTTTCCGTAATTCCCCCGGGTTTTTCGACGGGATTCGATGGATTATGTAAACGAAGTATGTTATGTTACCCACGCAGTTTGGGAAACGCGTCGCTTCTTGCAAGGAACGGCGGGCAGATTGCCCGCGCTGCAGGCCGCTTAATTCTTACCGGTTTCTTGTCGGGACGTTCGGGGCGTCGTGGACGCCGCCACCTACGGGCGGGTGCGGAATTGTCACCTGTCACCTGGCACTTGTCACCTGTTTCAGCCGGATTACGACTGCTGTGCGGTCGTCGTCCGCGTCCACGTCCTGGGCGATCAGGCAGGCGGCCAGATCCCGGACGCTGCCCTGGCTGAACTCTGTCAGACGGCGGGCCGTCTCCTCTCCATAGGCTCCGTCGGTGACCATCACCAGGGTCTCCCCATCCCTCAGGGACAGCTCGTACTGTCCGGGCGCCCGGCTCTCCGCCGTCAGCCCCGGCGGCGGCGCGGCTGTCCCAATTTCTTCCAGTCCCTCCGCCCGCCACAGATAGGTGGGGGCCGCGCCCCATTTATACAGGGTGGCGTCACCGGTGCAGAGGTCCAGCTTCAACAGGTCCAGGGTGGCAAAGGCGGACTGCTTCCGCAGAACGTAGAAGCCGTTGAGCAGGCCCAGGGCCGCATCCGGCTCCATGCCGGATTCCAAAAAGGCCGTCAGCAGCCGGGCCGCCCGGTCGCTCTCCACCCGGGCCTCCGTCCCCGTGCCCATGCCGTCGCAGAGCAGGACACAGTAGTTGCCGAAGCGATCCCGGAAGGCGGAGCCCCGATCCCCGGAAACCCCGTTCCCGGTTCGGCCTGCGCTGCCCACCGCCAGCTCCGGCACGTAG
>JAGABH010000164.1 GCA_017614755.1 Oscillospiraceae bacterium | reverse complement strand
TCGCCGCAGTCGACGTTGGGGGTGAAGTCGACCTTGTTCTTGCCGCGGAGCAGGTTGGCAGCGACGACGGCGGTGCGGCCCAGGGGCTTGCCGGCGGCGTCAATGACGTACCACTTGCGCTCCACAGTCTCTTTCTTTGCCATTGTAGTGGACATGATGTTTCCTCCGTTGGTATATCACATTTGATTTGACAAATTCCAGGCGGGCGAGTAAAATATGCTCAACCGCGCTCGCCCTTTATACCATATTTGTTTTCGATTGTCAACTGAATTTTCGCAGATTTTTATTTTCCATCGAGAGAACTTTCGTTTTCTCTGTTATTCTCTTATATTCTCCCGTATTCTCTCTTTCATTTTGCGTTTTTTCTTGTGCTTATTTGCACGCCCCACCGGTCCGTTCGACCCCGCAGGGGCGGCAGATACCCATGAAGGGCACAGGTGGCCGCCCCTACGGGGGAACGTCGGGCAGATTGCCCCTGCTTAGATGGAGGTTTTGATCATGCAGCATATGTTATCTCTGTTTCGGTCCTGTGTGGACGACTATAATATGATCCGGTCCGGGGACCGGATTGCGGTGGGGGTATCCGGGGGCAAGGACTCCCTGACCCTGCTGGTGCTCCTGGCGGAGCTGAAAAAGTTTTATCCCCGGCCCTTTACCCTGGAGGCCTTCTCCGTGGACATGGGGCTGGGCGGCATGGACTTCTTCCCGGTGGCGGCGCTCTGCGACAGGCTGGAGATTCCCTTCCACAAAATCGACACCCAGATCGGCCCGGTGCTCTTTGAATATCGAAAGGAGAAGAACCCCTGCTCCCTCTGCGCCAAGATGCGGCGCGGCGCCCTGGGCAAGGCCATCACCGAGGCGGGTATCCACAAGATCGCCCTGGGCCACCACCACGACGACGCGGTGGAGACCTTCCTCATGTCCCTGATCTACGAGGGGCGGATCTCCTGCTTCGAGCCCGTCACCTACCTGGACCGCAGCGGCGTCACCCAGATTCGGCCCATGCTCTACATTCCCGAGCAGGCCATCCTCCATTTCGCCGAGAAGTACGATCTGCCTGTGGTTCACAATACCTGCCCTGCCGACAAGCACACCAAGCGGGAGGAGATCAAGGATCTGGTCTTTGCGCTCAATGGCCGCTATCCGGGGCTCAAGGACAAGCTCTTCGGCGCCATGCAGCGATACCCGCTGGCCAACTGGGGAATTGGCAGGGAAGAAGTGAGAAGCGAGAAGTAAGAAGAAAAAAGCAAGAGGTAAGAAGGCCTTTGAGCTTCTTACCTCTTTTTTGTTTCTTATTTCATCGTTCCTTCCAGAATGAAGAGGGCCGCATAGCAGGCCACAAGGACGGCCACCAGGATAATCGCCGGAATGCGGGCCTTGCGCTCTTTTCGCTTTGCCTCCTCGTAGTTCTCCCCCAGGGCGTTCCGAACTGTGAGGAAACGCCCGATCCAGATCATTACGAAGATAAAGGCCACTCCATGCAGCAGGACAAACCCGGCTACCAAATAATCAACGTATTGCATTCTTCTCCCTCCCGGCCTGCTCACGCAGCAAATGCGGTCTGACTGATTACTCCTCTTTCACGATGGCAATATGCACGTCGTCCAGCTGCTTCTGATCCACCACGGTGGGGGCGTCCATCATCACGTCCTGCGCCTTCTGGTTCATGGGGAAGGTGATGACCTCCCGGATAGACTCCTCGCCGGTGAGCAGCATGATCATCCGGTCCACGCCGGGGGCCGCACCCGCATGGGGAGGCGCACCGTAGGTGAAGGCGTTGTACATGGCGGGGAACTTGGCCTTGACCTGCTCCTCGCCCAGCCGCACCAGTTCAAAGGCCTTGACCATGATCTCGGGATCGTGGTTCCGGACTGCGCCGGAAGCGGACTCATAGCCGTTGATGACCAGGTCGTACTGGAAGGCGGTAATGGACAGGGGGTCCACCTCGCCCCGCTGGGCCTTTTCCAAAATCTCCAGGCCGCCGTTGGGCATGGAGAAGGGATTGTGGCAGAATTCCAGCTCGCCGGATTCCTCGCCGATCTCGTACATGGGGAAGTCCACGATCCAGCAGATCTGGTACTGTTCCTTGTCCATGTGGGCGGGGCAGAGATTGCCCAGCTTGATCCGCAGCACGCCGGCGGTCTTCTGGGCCACGGCCTTCTTGCCGGCGGTGAGACCCACGAAGCAGTTGGGCTTCAGGCCCAGGGCGGCGATAACCTGTTCCTTCACGGGCTGGACAAACTTGGCGATGCCGCCCACGATCTCCCCGTTCTCGTCCAGGCGGAACCAATAGGGCTTCTGCCCTGCCTGCACCTCCACGTCGGCGCAGAGCTTGTCGATCTGCTTCCGGGGGGCGTTGAAGTCCGTGACCACGATGGCCTTGACCGTATTGCCGGCAAAGGGCTCGAAGCCGATGCCCTGCATCAGCTCGGTGGCGTCGGTGATCTCCAGGTCAATCCGCAGGTCGGGCTTGTCGGTGCCGTACTTCTCCATGGCGTCGTTGAACCTGATGCGGCGGAAGGGGGCCGGGGTGACCCGCTCGTAGAGGCCGAACTGCCGGAACACCGGCTCAATGACGGATTCCAGCACCCCCAGCACGTCGTCCTGGGTGGCGAAGGCCATCTCCATGTCCAGCTGGTAGAACTCGCCGGGGGTACGGTCGCCCCGGGCGTCCTCATCCCGGAAGCAGGGAGCGATCTGGAAATAGCGGTCGAAGCCCGCGGTCATCAGCAGCTGCTTGAACTGCTGGGGCGCTTGGGGCAGGGCGTAGAACTTGCCGGGATGCTTTCTCGCAGGCACCAGATAGTCTCTGGCGCCCTCGGGAGAGGAGGCCGTCAGAATGGGGGTGGTGATCTCCAGGAAGCCCTGCTCCGTCATGCGGCGGCGCAGCTCCGCCACCACCTGGCAGCGCAGGATGATATTCTGCTTGACCGCGGGATTCCGCAGGTCCAGATAGCGATACTTCAGGCGGGTGTCCTCGGCGGCCTCCCGGCTGCGGTTGATCTCAAAGGGCAGCTCGTTGTGGACGCACTTGCCCAGGACCTCGATCTTGGTGGGGACAATCTCGATCTCGCCGGTGGGCTGCTTGGGGTTCTTGGCGTCCCGCTCCCGGACGGTGCCCTCCACGGCGATGGTGGTCTCCTTGTTCAGGGGCTTGAGGACGTTCATCATCTCCTCGGTCTCCACCACCACCTGGGTGGTGCCGTAGAAGTCCCGGACGACAACGAAAGCGAAATTGGCGCCGACTGTCCGGACGTTCTCCATCCAGCCGACAATGCGGACCTGCTTGCCCGCGTCGGAGAGCCGCAGCTCCCCGCAGTTGTGGGTTCTGTTTTGTGTCATTGTTTGATTACCTCTTCTTATGTAGCGCCGGCAACCTGCCGGCCAAGATTACGATTTAATCAGCTTGCCGCTGCCGCGGGCCCGCATATCCGCTAAGATCACGTCGGCGGCCTCCTCCAGCGTCAGCAGGCTCTGCTCGCCGGTCTGCATATTCTTGAGGGAAATCTTGTTCTGGGCGGCCTCGTCCTCCCCCAGGAAGGCCACAAAGGGAATGCCCAGCTTGTCGGCGTAGCCCATCTTGGCCTTAAACTTCTTCTGCTCCGTGTAGAGCTGGGTGCGGACGCCCGCGGCCCGGAAGAAGGTGGCGGCTTGGACGGCAGGGGTCAGGTCCTCGGTCATGGGAATGACCAGCACCTCGGCGGGGGCCGTGTTCAGCTCCTCGTTCAGCATTCCCTGCTCCTGGAGCACGTAGAACAGGCGGGTGGCGCCGATGGAAATGCCCACGCCGGGCAGCTGCCGGTCGGTGTAGTATTCCGCCAGGTTGTCATAGCGGCCGCCGGAGCAGATGGAGCCGATTTCCGGGTGATCCAGCATCAGGGTCTCGTAGACCGTGCCGGTGTAGTAATCCAGGCCCCGGGCGATGGTCAGGTCCACGGCAAAGTGGGTCTCCGGCACGCCGAAGGCCGCCAGGTACTTGGTGACGGTTTTCAGCTCCTCCAGGCCCAGGTCGAACAGCTCGTTCTTGCCGACGTAGCCCTCCAGCGCCGAGAGCACCTCGGCGTTTGTGCCGCGAATGGCGATAAAGCGCATGATCCCGTCAGCCAGCTCGGCGGAAAGACCCACGTCGTCGATCAGCAGAGTCCGTACCTTTTCCGGGCCGATCTTGTCCAGCTTATCCACGGTGCGCATAATGTCGCCGGAGTGCTCGGACAGGCCCTGCATGGCGTAAAAGCCGTTGAGAATCTTCCGGTTGTTGACCCGGATCTGGAAGCGTTCCAGCCCCAGACGGGTGAAAGTAGCGTAGATGACGGCGGGAATTTCCGCCTCGTTGGCGATATCCAGCTTACCGTCGCCGATCACGTCGATGTCGGCCTGGTATAACTCCCGGAAGCGGCCACGCTGCGGCCGCTCGCCCCGGTAGACCTTGCCGATCTGGTAACGACGGAAGGGAAAGCTGAGCTCGCCTGCGTGCATGGCCACGTATTTGGCCAGGGGGACGGTCAAATCAAAGCGCAGGGCCAGATCCGCGTCGCCCTTGGTGAAACGGTAAATTTGTTTTTCGGTCTCGCCGCCGCCCTTGGCCAGCAGAATCTCCGCGGCCTCGATCTGCGGGGTATCCAGGGGCGTAAATCCGTAAAGAGCGTAGGTTTCCCGGAGCGTCTGCAAAAAGCGCTCCATCTGCTGCTGGGGCCCGGGCAGCAGCTCCATAAAGCCGGACAGGGTCCGGGGGGTGATTTTGGGCATGGTGTTACCTCCGAAAATATATGTAGCGCCGGCGATCAGCCGGCCGATTCAAAACAGTCAAATGGGCAGCGCCGGCAACCTGCCGGCACTACAGATTGGCCGGCGGTTGCCGGTACGCCGAATGTGGCAGTGCCGATTATCAATCGGCTGGAGCCGGCAATGTCAGGAAGAATTCGTAGAAGGGCATGAGCCAGTCCCAGCCGTCGCGGATAAAGGGGAACAGCCTGTCCGACAGAGACAGCCCGTCGTGGGCGGCCTGGTGCTCCAAGCCCAGCCATTTCTTGTCCACCCAGGGCTGGAGCAGCGGGGTGGTTTCGAAGCGGTGCTTCTTGTAGCTCTCACCGGTGAGTTGGAATATCTCCTGCCCTTCCAGACGGCGGGCCATAGCCTCAGCGGGAGCCGGGTCCTGCTTCACCTGGGCCCGGAAGCGCTCCAAGGACGTATTGCCGCTGGGCCAGAGGCCCATGCCGCAGTCCCAGCCCTCGGGCGTAAAGCTGAACCAGAAGGCCGGGCCGCCGCCCTCCTCCCGATCCGCGTAGACGGTGAACCAGAGATGATCGTTCATGGGGCCCCGGCCGAAGAGCCGCCGGGCGTCCCGATAGATGCGGGAAATATGGAGCTTCCAGTCGTGGCTGGGGTATTTGTCCCGCAGGTGCTCATACAGGGCGTTGGCCAGTTCCTTGGTGGGCCGGTGCATCAGCGCCTCGTATTCCTCCTTGTGGGCCTGGAACCACTCCCGGGAGTTGTTGAGCCGCAGGGACCAGAGAAATTCTACGGTTTTATCGGAATAAAACGTCATATTGGGACCACCTCATCCGCCCCGGTTTTTGAACCGGGGCACCCTCCTCGCAAGGGGAAGGCTTTGTCATCATCTCTTATTGTGCACCAGCTCTCGCCAATCCAGGTCGCCCCGCTGGAGGCCCAGGACCAGCATTTCCGCGGTGGCCAGGTTGGTGGCCACGGGGACGTTGTGGGCGTCGCAGAGCAGCAGGGTCCGCATGGCGTAGCGATTTTCCCAGGGGTCCGCGCTGTTGGGGTCCGTGAACATCAGGACCATGTCGATTTCATTGTAGGCAATCCGGGCGTCTACCTGCTGGTGGCCGCCCTGGTTATGGGCCAGGAACAGCGTAATGGGCAGACCCGTGGCCTCGGCTACCAGCCGACCGGTGGTGGCGGTGGCGGAAAGGGTATGCTTGGCAAGGACGCTCTTGTAGGCCGTGCAGAACTGGACCATGAGCTCCTTTTTCTTGTCGTGGGCCATTATCGTGATATTCATATCGGCATCTCCTTCATACAAGATGTGGCGCGGCAGGCCATGCGGGCTTCAGTCCCCGCGGCCCGGCGTTCTGACAGCCCGAACCTTTCTGTTTCGGTATGCTTCGGGGCGTCCCCGAAAGGACTTGCTTTGCTTCGGAAAACGCCGCCCCCTACGCTGCCGGGAATTAAATCCGCAGCAGAGGCACCTTCCGCCCCTGGAGGCGGCGGGCCACATGGAGGAAGCCCAGCGCGGCGCCCCGGTCGGTCCGGCAGATCAGCGGCGTATTCGCCGCCGCAGCCAGAACCACGTTTTCATCGTCGGGAATCAGGCCCATCAAGGGCACGCCGACTTCATCGATCATATCGTCTACGGTCCATTGCAGGGCCTTGAACAAGGAGGGGTCCACCCGGTTGACTACCAGACGGACGTTTTCCCGGCCCATCTGCTCCAGCTGATCCACTGTTTTGGCGGCGTCCCGGAGGGAGGAGGGATCCGGCGTGGCCACCACAATCACCCGGTCGGCAAAGAGCGTGGCAAAACGGAAGCCGTTGCCGATTCCCGCCGGGGAGTCGATCAGGCAGTAGTCAAAGCTCTCCCGAACCGTCTGGAGCATGGCCCCGAAATCCCGGAAGCGGATGCGGTCCCCCATGTCCGACAAAGGAGAGGTCAGCAGATACAGCCCGGGAATATCCGGATGGGGCGCGGCGTCCTCCAATACGTAACGCCCGGCCAGAATATCGGCAAAGGAGATGGGCGCCATCTCCGCCATGCCCAGGGAAATATCCAGGTTGCGAAGTCCCAGGTCTACGTCAATGCAGAGAACCCGGTGGCCCTCCGCTGCCAGACAGGTCGCCACGGCGGCGCACAGGGTGGTTTTTCCGGTGCCTCCTTTGCCGGAGGTGACGGCAATCACCTGCCCCATGGAATTTCCTCCTTCCGCAGCCGGACATACCCGGCCATTTTATTCATTTTATTATATCGCATGGGGGAAGAAATTTCAATCATTTTTTTGGAGTCGGGCAATCGGCATCGGAGGACGCAGACGCGGGCCGAGGCGGGCATGACTCGTGACGCTCCGAGGCCGTCCCCCGCAGGGTATGAACCCTGAACTTTGCGCAAGAAACCGCGCCCCTCCCCCGGAATAATCCCGGTCCGGGCCGCATATAGATAATCATGCAAGAAAAGGAGGCGGGAGTATGGCGGCGGAGATGAAGCCGGAGGCCTTTGCGGACGAACGGGTGAGCCTGGAGGGACGGCGGATACTGCGGGCGGCGGGGGTAAAGGAAATTCTGCGCTTTGAGGAAACTCTGGTGGTACTGCAAACGGCAGAAGGGCTGCTGGTGATTCACGGAGAGGGGCTGGCCCTGCGGAGCCTTGCCCCGGAGGATGGCCGGGTTGAGCTTCGGGGCAAGGTGGAGAGTCTGAGCTATGCGCAGGGCGGCCCGGAAAAGGGGCTGCTCCGCCGTCTCTTCGGCTGATGGAGCTGCCGGTAGGCCTCCAGCTCCGGGAGCTGGAGCTGGCCCTGGCCCTGGGGGCCGCCCTCGGGCTGGTCTACGATCTGCTGCGGCCCCTGCGGCGGGGGCGGGGCCTGACCGCCCTGACGGATTTGGTCTACGTGACGGCGGTTTTCCTCTCTCTGCTCGCCTTCGCTCTCTATGCCGGACGGGGCCGCCTCCGGCTCTTCGCCCTGGGCGCCATGGCCCTTTCCGGCGGATTATGGCTGCAAATGTCCGGCGTTTTCCGGGAAAAACTGAAAAAAATTACAAAAAAGAAGAAAAAAACATAAAATTATCATAAAAAAATTGTTGCATTTGCGGGAAAATCTGTTACAATAATGGGTAAGATCATGGATTATGGAAACTTAGTGGAAAAAATCGGCGGTTCCCGCCGGAAAGGAGGTTGCCCATGCGTCTGAAGAAATCGTCCTTTTGGACGAAGCTCCTGCTGCTGGTGGTGTCAGTCTATGCCATCGTCACGCTAGTGAACCTCCAAGATCGGGTCCGGGGAGCCAACGCCGAAGTCGCGGCTCTGGAACAGCAGGTTCTCTACGCGGAGCAGGAAAAGGCGCTGATGGAGGAATCCCTCCGGGATCTTGGCTCCGACAAGAGCATCATGCAGATTGCCCGGGCCCGCCTCGGTATGGTAGAGTCCGGCGAAATCGTCTTCTACGACGCCGACGCCCAGTAAGTCCCGATACAGGAAAGGAAACACACAATACATGGAATTTTCACCGGGCACCATCATGGAAGGCACTGTCCGTTCCATCGCAGCCTTCGGCGCATTCATCAATCTTCCCGAGGGCAAGACCGGCCTCGTCCATATCTCCGAGGTTTCATCCTCCTATGTGACCGATATCCGGCAGCATTTGACCGAGGGGCAGACGGTCCGGGTCAAGCTGCTGAACACCGACGACCGGGGCCGCTTGAGTCTGTCCATCAAACAGGCAGAGGAGCGCCCCGCCGGGGAAGCTGCGCCTGTGCGCCGGTCTGCGGAAGACCGTCCCGCTCCCCGGCCCCAGAGCTTCCAGCCCATTCGGACCGAGCCCGAGAGCTTCGAGGAAAAACTCAAGCAGTTCATGGCCGACTCCAACAGCAAAATCTCCGGTGTGCGGCAGTATGAGCACAAGACCCGGAGCAGAAAGAGATAATCAAAAAGAGGTGCTCGGCACCTCTTTTTGATTATCTCTACGATGTATCGCCTTGCGGCGTTATGAAGTATCCACAGTCGCGGATATAAAGTATGCGCTTCTCGCATATTGCGGTATCGTTTTATTCTGCGTATAGAACGATGAAAATGAAATATTAGCGGAAGAATCTTCCCTGTCATGTCATATATGGCACAGCCATACTTCATAAGCGAAGCGTCTTCATACGGCGAAACCGTACTTCATATCTGCATCAGCAAATACTTCATCATGTTATTCAATCAGGGGGAACTATCATGAAACACGTTTTAGTCACCGGCGGTTCCCGGGGCATCGGGGCCGCCACGGTGCGGGCCTTTGTCCGGGCCGGGTACGCCGTGAGCTTTTTCTACGAAAAGAATGTCGGGGCCGCCGAAGCCCTGGCCGCCGAGACCGGGGCGACAGCCATCCGCTGCGATGTGGCAAACACCCAGGCCGTGGAGGAGGCTGTCGCTTCCCTGCCCCCGGTGGACGTGCTGGTGAACAACGCCGGCATTTCCCACGTGGGGCTGATCTCCCAGATTACGCCGGAGCAGTGGGATCGGCTTTTCGCCGTCAACGTCAAGGGCATCTACAACACTGTTCGGGCCGTTCTGCCTGCCATGCTGGAAAGGCAGGCGGGGGCCGTGGTAAACGTCAGCTCCATGTGGGGCCAGGCGGGCGCCAGCTGCGAGGCGGCCTATTCCGCCACCAAGGGGGCGGTGATTGCCCTGACCCAGGCCCTGGCCCGGGAGCTGGGGCCCTCCGGCATCCGGGTAAACGCCGTCTCCCCCGGGGTCATCGACACGGAAATGAACGCCCATCTCTCCCCCGACGACCAAGTCGTCCTGGCCGCCGAAACTCCCCTGGAGCGGATCGGCGCCCCGGAGGAGGTGGCCGAGGCCATTCTCTATCTGGCGGAGGCCAAATTCGTTACCGGACAGAACCTCCCCGTCAACGGGGGATTCCTTTAAGCGTTGCCGGGCAGGAAATTGAGAATTGACCGTTGAGAATTGAGAATTTGCGGTGTTTTCAAATTGCCATTTGAAAACATGGAAACTGCGGGCGGCTCATCCTTGCGGATAAGAGCCGGCCCTACGGGCTCTGAATTCCCGACCGGGTGCCGTGAGCGGGCGGCCGATACCCATGAAGGGCACAGGTGGCCGCCCCTGCGGGGAACGGCGGCCTGGGGTCAGGCCGCCCTACTGAACCCTGAGAAATGAGGCAGAAGGACAATGTTCCTTCCGGCCTCTTTTTTCTGCCCACTTATTTCCTCCTGCCGCTTTGTTCCTTCCTGTCCACTTATTTCCTCCTGCCGCTTTGTTCCTTCCTGTCTCTTATTTATTCTCGTATATTCGACATATTTTGACAGGATTCGACAAAATTTGACATTTTTTGACAAAGAAATCTTGCATTCCGGCGGAAATTATACTATGATAGCGTAAATGAACCGGGCGGATATGCGCATACTACGGAGGAAAGGAGGCGGCCGGATGGAGCTTTCCACAATCAAAAGCCTGCTGGAGCTGGCAGGCGGACCTGCCTTTGCCCTGGAACAGGGCGTGATTCGCTTTGCCGATCCCAAGGCCGCCGACCTGGGCCTGAAACCGGGCACCCCTCTCTCCGCGGTTCTGCCGGACGCAGCCCCGCAGGAAACGGGAGAGGAGCCCGTTGAGGCTTCCGTCTTCCTGGCCGGGCAGAACTGGACCCTTCGGGCCCTGGCCGCCTCCGGCATCATCCTCTGCTTCCTGCGGCCCCTTCCCGGCAGGATTCCCGCGCCCAACGAGCGCACCCTGATCCACACAGCCGGGAGCATCCGTATGGCCCTTCAGGATCTGGTGATCGCCCTGGACAGCCTGTCCGACACGGTCTGTGAGGACCCTGCCGCCGCGGAGCAGGCTTCCCTGGCCCTGCGGAGCGTCTATCGGCTCCGGCGCACCGCCGGGGATCTGGAGCTGCTGGCCGCCCTCTGTGCCGGAACCTACCGGCTGTGCCGCCAGGATTGCCGGCCTGTGTCCGCCACCGCGGAGCTCTGCGCCGAGATG
>JAGABH010000163.1 GCA_017614755.1 Oscillospiraceae bacterium | reverse complement strand
GTTCACGTTGACACGGCGGATGGCGCCGTTCTTATGCTTGATGGAGTAGATGGTGTTGATGCACTCCAAAATGTATTCGATGGGATTGTTCTTCGGGTCCTCGCCTGCCTCGATGGCCAGGCGCTTGTGGCCCATGTCCTGCAGGGCGACGACCTCCTGCCGGACCTCGTCCTGGGTAAGCTTCTTCCGGGCAATGTGCTTGTTTTTCAGGTGGTAGGGGCAGTAGACGCAGCCGTTGACGCAGTAGTTGGAAAGGTAGAGCGGCGCAAAGAGAACAATGCGGTTGCCGTAGAAGGCCAGCTTGATCTCCTCGGCGATTTCGTAGATGCGCTCCAGCACCTGGGGGTCCTCGCAGGCCAGCAGGACGGAGGCCTCCCGGTGGGTCAGTCCCCGGCAGCGGCAGCCGTTGCCTTCCCGGATGGGCCGGGCCTTTTCCAGAATTTCATTGATGAGAGACATATCGTTTTTGTGGGCGTCGGCATAGGCCAGGGTCTCTTTAATCTCCGCGTCGTTGATAAATTCATCGGGGAGCATGGATTTGGGATTGTAGGTGAACATGGTTTTCGTCCTTTCGGTTCATAGTTCGGGGTTCAGAGTTCAGGGTTCAGAGTCTGTAGTGCGGGCAATCTGCCCGCCGGTTCAGGGTTCATCATAACACAGAGAACCGTCCCCTGTGTTCTACGGGGCAACGCGGACGGCAGGGTGCCGTCCCTACAGGCGGGTGCGTAATTGTCAACAGTCAACTGTCAATTCTTTTTGGGTCTCCCCGGTCGCTGACGAGCTCATATCCGATCGAGCTCATTCGCGCTGCGAGGCAGCCCTTGCACTGGGCGGATTCCTCCCCGGTGCAGATTTTGTTGTCGTAAAGCATATATTTCTTTCGGACGCTGACGGGGGAGAGGTTGGGCATGACCACGTTGGCGCCTGCCTGGATGCCCTTCTCCCGGCCCAGCGGGTCCAGCGTGCCGAGGGCGGTGGTGGCGGGTAAGAGGAGGTTCGGCTGAATCAGCCGCAGAATGGATAAGAGGTAACAGCTCAGCTCCACGCTGCCTCCGGGCCGGCTGCCGAAGGGCGTGTCCTTGTGTGGGATAAAGGGGCCGATGCCGCACATGGCGGGCCGGAAGGTCTCCACGAATTTCAAGTCCCGGGCCAGCTCCTTTTCCGTCTGCCCCGGAGAGCCCACCATAAAGCCGCAGCCCACCTGATAGCCGATTTCTTTCAGGGTACGGAGACATTCCATTCGGTTGTCCCAGGACATTCCGGCGGGGTGCAGGGTCTCGTAGTGGGCCTTGTCGGCGGTCTCATGCCGCAGCAGATAGCGGTCCGCTCCCGCATCGAAGAGCCGCTGATAACTCTCCCGGCTCCGTTCCCCCAGGGAAAGGGTCACAGCGCAGTCGGGGAACTCGGTCTTGATCTGCTCCAGCAGGGGACAGAGTACCGCGTCGGTGAACCAGGGGTCTTCGCCGCCCTGGAGCACGAAGGTTCGGAAGCCCAGGGCCCAGCCCTCCCGGCAGCAGGCGAGAATGTCCTCGGGCGTCAGTCGGTATCGTTGGGCTTTTTGATTGCTGCGGCGGATGCCGCAGTAGAGACAGTCGTTTTTGCACCAGGAGCTGATCTCAATCAGACCTCGGGTGAAGACGGCGCTGCCGTAAACGGCCTTCCGGACCCGCACCGCCCGTTCCCGGAGGGCGGAGGCGGGGCCCTCCCCACGCTGGGTGAGAAGGGCCTCGTATTCCGCGAGGGTCAGGCTGTGGGTGCGTTCCAGCTTGTCGATCAGGCTCAGAGGATCAGACATTGCCGGTTACGTTGGAGTAGGCGGTCTTGGCGCTGACGCCGGAGAGAGAACCGATTTTCCCGGAGAGGGCTGCAATCACGTCCTGGGGGCCGTCCACCGCTAGGCTGATGATGTTGATGCCCCGCTGCCGGTAGGGGATTCCCATACGGCCGATGATGATCTGGCCGTAGTCGTGAAGCAGGGCGTTGAGCTGCTCCACCGTCTCGTTGTTCTCCACAATGATGCTGATGACTGCGACTCTGGTTTCCATAGCGATACCTCCAAAATGTATTCAGGAAAACAAAAATGGCCGCGTGCGAACGCGGCCATAGTTTCCCCGTAACGCACCTTTCCCCTGGGCCCTCGCCCTCATGTCAGGATACGGTTGTATTGTACACAATTTATTTGGAATTGTCAATGGTTTTTTTTAAAATATCCCGCACGACCACTGAGGCGATCATCAGGCCCGCGGCGGGTGGGACGAAGGGAGAGCTTCCGGGCACGGAGCGGCGCTGATTTCCATAAAACGCGGGATCGTCGGGGGAGAGCGCCTCCGTCGGCTCCGGTTCCGGCTGGAACAGCGGCTCCAGGGGCTCTTCCCGGGAATAGACCACCTTGAGCCCCTTCACGCCCCGGCGGCGCAGCTCCTTCCGCATGATCCGGGCCAGGGGACAGACGGCGGTGTCGTAGATGTCTGCCAGCTCCAGCTTTGCCGGGTCCAGCTTGTTGCCGGTGCCCAGGGCGGAGATGATGGGCGTCCCGGCGGCTCCGCACTGCATCACCAGATCCAGCTTGGCGGTGACGGTGTCGATGCAGTCCACCACGTAGTCGTAGGAGGCAAAGTCAAACTGCTCCCGGCTTTCGGGCAGATAGAAGCACTGATACAGATTCAGCTGAATCTCGGGGTCAATGTCCCGCACCCGGGCCGCCGCTGCTTCCACCTTGGTCATGCCCACGGTGCTGTGCAGGGCGATAATCTGCCGATTCAGGTTGGACAGGGCCACCCGGTCATTGTCGATCAGGTCCAAGGTCCCCACCCCGGATCGGGCCAGGGCCTCCACTACATATCCGCCCACGCCCCCCAGGCCAAAGACAGCCACCCGTGCCCGCCGCAGCCTCGCCAGCCCCTCCGGGCCAATAAGCATTTCAAATCGAATATTTTGATTCATAGAGTGTCTCCCATGTTACGAGCTATTCAGGTACCTATTGAGTTGTAGTGGCGCACAGTGTGCGCCTGCGCTTCAGAAGAACGCATTTATTATATGCTCCCCCTGGGCGCTTGTCAATAACGCTGATCCTCCGGACGGCAGAGTGCTGTCCCTACTGACTCTGAACCCATTCATTCTCAATTCTCAGTGCTCAATTCCCTTGCCTCCATCCCCGTAATCTGCTATAATAACTCCATCACCACCTTGGAGGCCGCTATGCGAAAGCTGTTTTCCTATTTGAAGTCTTACCGGAAAGAGTGCGTCCTGGGGCCGCTGCTGAAGCTGGCGGAGGCCGCCCTGGAGCTGTTCATCCCCATGATCGTGGCCTCTGTCATTGACCGGGGCATCGGCGGGGGAGACCGGGGCCATATTGTCCGCATGGGTCTGCTGCTGGTGGGCCTGGGCCTGCTGGGTCTGGGCTTTTCCGTCACGGCCCAGTATTTCTCTGCCCGGGCGGCGGTAGGATTCGTTACCAAACTCCGCCACGCCCTCTACGCCCACATTCAGCGTTTCCCCTACGCCACCCTGGACCGGATCGGCATTCCCTCGCTGATCACCCGCATGAGTTCCGATATGAACCAGGTCCAAACGGGGCTGAATCTGACCCTGCGGCTGCTGCTCCGGTCTCCCTTTGTAGTCTTCGGCGCTATGATTATGGCCTTTACTGTGGACGCCACGGCGGCCCTCTGGTTTGTGGCAGCCATTCCGGTGCTGGCTCTGGTGGTTTTCGGTGTGATGCTGCTGACCATGCCCATGTACAAGCGAGTCCAGGAGCGGCTGGACCGGGTGCTTGGGACGACCAGGGAGAATCTGAACGGCGTCCGGGTGCTCCGGGCTTTTCGGAAGGAGGAAGCCGAGTGCCGGAGCTTTGCGGAACAAAACGCCGTTCTGACCGGCGCCCAGCAGCGGGTGGGGAAGATCTCCGCCCTGATGAACCCCCTGACCTATGTGATTGTCAACGCCGCTGTGATCGGGTTGATCTATACCGGGGCCCTTCGGGTCCAGGGAGGTGTTCTCACCCAGGGAGCGGTGGTGGCCCTCTATAACTATATGTCCCAGATTCTGGTGGAGCTCATCAAGCTGGCCAACCTGATCATCAATATCACAAAATCCCTGGCCTGCGGCAAGCGCATTCAGGCAGTTCTGGACATGGAAGACGAGGAGAAGGTACAAACCGGTCTCCCCGGCGGCGACCCGACAGTCCGGGTGGAGTTTGACAACGCCGCCTTCAGCTACTATGCCGCAGCTGGAGACAGTTCCGAATGTAAGGACAGGCAGTGCTTGTCCGCGGCCGCTGCGGCAATCGGGACGGACGAGCAATGCTCGTCCCCACAGGGGAATTCGGCAGGCGGTTTCGCCGGAGAGGCCCTCTCCGGGGTGACGCTCCGGGCCATGCCGGGGCAGGTGATCGGCGTCATCGGCGGCACCGGCAGCGGAAAGACCACTCTGGTGAATCTGATTCCCCGGTTGTATGAGGCCACCCGGGGCCGGGTCCTGGTGGACGGGATTGACGTTCGCGCCTGGGAGCCTGCGGAGCTGCGGGCGAAGATCGGCCTGGTGCCCCAAAAAGCGGTGCTGTTTCGAGGTACGATCCGGGAGAATTTACTCTGGGGGCTGGGTTCAGAGCTTGTAGGGGGCGGCGCCTTCGACGCCCCGCGGATATCCGAACGCAAAAAGCAGAATGACAGTTCCGCAGCAGGGGCCGATGCCCACATCGGCCCATCAGTCCCCGAGCGCATCATGCAGAACGATGCACAGAGGACGGTTCTCTATTCCGCAGACGGGTTCAATTCCGCAATGCATTCCGGCACAGAGAACCGTCCCCTGTGCGATTCCGACGAACTCCTTATGGAGGCCGTGAGGGCCGCCCAGGCTGCGGACGTGCTTGCCGCCAAGGGCGGCCTGGACGGGGAGATCGAGCAGTTTGGCCGGAATCTCTCCGGGGGCCAGCGCCAGCGGCTCACCGTCGCTCGGGCCCTGGTCCGGGAGCCGGAGATTCTGATTCTGGACGACAGCTCTTCCGCCCTGGATTTTGCCACGGATGCCGCCCTGCGGAAGGCCATCCGGTCCCTGCCCTGCAAGCCCACGGTTTTTCTGGTAGCCCAACGAAGCTCCGCTGTTCAAAACGCGGATCAGATCGTGGTGCTGGAGGAGGGCCGGGTTGTGGGCCTGGGCACCCATGAACAGTTGCTGGATACCTGCCCGGTTTACCGGGAAATCCACGAGTCCCAGTTCCGAAAGGAGGCGGCCCAATGAAGAAAAGAAAGGCTGCTTCCCCCCAAAAGCGCGTTTCCAAAGCCTTCCCCTTGAGGGGAAGGTGGCGCACAGCGCCGGATGAGGCGGTGTCTCGACAAGTGACCGTTTCCCGTGGCGCACAGCCGTGCGCCGCTGCAGATACGCGGACGGCAGAGTGCCGTCCCTACAGGCGGGTGCTGGCCCTGCTGCGGCCCTATCGGCTGCTGATTCTGGCGTCGATTTTGCTTTCGGCGGCGGCTGTGGGCCTGACCCTCTACCTGCCGGTGCTGGTGGGCCGGGCCATCGACTGCATCGTGGGCTGCGATCAGGTGGATTTTGACGGAATCGGGAAGCTGCTGCTGCGGATTGCCCTTTTTGCCGCCCTGACGGCCCTGGTTCAGTGGCTGGTGAGCGTCATCAACAACCGGGTCAGCTATCAGACGGTCCGGGACCTGCGGAACCGGGCTTTCCGCCATCTGCAGCATCTGCCTCTGTCCTGGCTGGACCGCCGCAGCGTGGGCTCGGTGGTCAGCCAGATCATCACCGACGTGGATCAGTTTGCCGACGGCCTCCTGCTGGGCTTCACCCAGCTTTTCACCGGCGTGATTACCATTTTGGGTACATTGAGCTTTATGCTCTCCATCAAGCCCCTGATCGCTTTGATCGTTATTGTCCTGACGCCCCTGAGCTTTCTTGTCGCCAAGTTCATCGCCTCCCACACCCACAGCTACTTCCTGGAGCAGAGCAAGACCCGGGGGGAGCAGACGGCCTATGTGGACGAGCTTCTGGGGGGCCAGAAGGTGGTGAAGGCCTTTGGCCGGGAGGACCGGACCGTGGAGGACTTCGACGCCATCAATGACCGGCTGGAAAGAACCTCCCTGAAGGCTGTGTTCTTTTCCTCCCTCACCAATCCCTGCACCCGATTTGTCAACTCCGTGGTCTATGCCGCCGTGGTGCTGACCGGCGCCCTGCTCTGCGTCTCCTCTGCCGGGACAGAGGCCGTTTTCACCGTAGGCAGCCTCTCGGCCTTGCTGGCCTACGCCAACCAGTACACCAAGCCCTTCAACGAGATCAGCGGCGTGGTGACGGAGTTCCAGAACGCCCTGGCCTGTGCAGGCCGCATCTTCGAGCTGATGGACGAGCCGGAAGAGGTGGACGCAGTCGCCGGGGATCAGGGGACTGGGTTCAGGGTCCCCGGTTCAGAGCCCGTAGAGGCCGATGCCCACATCAACCCGTCGGCTCCCGAACGCATCAAGCAAAATGACAGCGAAGGCCGGGTGCAAATGGTTCAGGTTTCCTTCTCCTACTCCAAGGACAAGCCGTTGATCGAAAACCTGTCCTTCACCGCCCAGCCCGGCCAGCGGATTGCCATTGTGGGGCCTACGGGCTGCGGCAAGACCACCCTGATTAACCTGCTCATGCGCTTTTACGACGTGGACGGCGGGGCCATTCGGGTGGACGGCACAGAGCTGCGGGAGATGACCCGGGCCAGCCTCCGGGCCAAATACGGTATGGTCCTCCAGGAGACCTGGCTCCGCTCCGGCACCATCCGGGAGAATCTGACCTTGGGCAAGCCGGAGGCTACCGACGCGGAGCTGGAGGCCGCCTGCCGGGCGGCTCACGCCCACAGCTTCATCCGTCTGCTGCCCCAGGGCTACGACACCTATATTACCGAGGACGGGGGTATGCTCTCCCAGGGCCAGAAGCAGCTTTTGTGCATTGCCCGGATTATGCTCTGCCTGCCCCCCATGCTGATTCTGGACGAGGCCACCTCCTCTATCGACACCCGCACGGAGCTGAAAATTCAGAGCGCCTTTGCCCGCATGATGCGGGGCCGCACCAGCTTCATCGTGGCCCACCGGCTTTCCACCATCCGGGAGGCGGACGTGATCCTGGTGATGCGAGAGGGCAAGGTCATTGAAATCGGAAACCACGAGGAGCTGCTGAAAAAGGGCGGATTTTACGCAGATCTGTATAACAGCCAGTTCGCGGACTGAAAACCGTGCAGCAAAAGGGAGAAGCCTTGGC